>NZ_JBVJND010000025.1:0-144361 GCF_055583825.1 Streptomyces sp. NPDC104367
GCGTTGACTTTTGGCACGCTGTTGAGTTCTCAAGGAACGGTCGCTTCCTTTGTACTCACCCTCTCGGGCTTTCCTCCGGGCTTCCCTTCGGTGTTCCAAACTCTATCAGTGTTTTTCCGGCCCCCTGACCACCGTCCCGCAGGCATGCGGAAGATGATCCCGAGTTAGGATCTGACAAGTTTGGGTGCTGCCGGGATAAGGACGCTTTACCGCGCCGCTCGGCCCCGAGCAGGAGTACGACTGTACACGGACCCTCGGAGGCCGTGCAAATCGATTACGCTGGTGGTCTAGACCATTAGCTGGTACCTTCCATGCGGAACCGCCACTTCATATGACATACGCTGCTGCTCAGTGCGCCGTCCGGGACAGGTAGTGACGGCCTGTAAGCAGCTCCACCCCTGGGAGGCTTCCCATGACCACCGTGACGTCCCCTATCGCAGGACGTGCCATCGGACTGGCCGGCGTGCCGGATCCGGTCTTCTCCGGGGCCATGGTCGGCCCGGGTACCGCGATCGATCCCGCGCGTGAGCCCTCCGAGGTCGTCGCGCCCGTGGACGGGGTCATCGTCTCTCTGCACCCGCACGCGTTCGTGGTGGTCGACGAGAGCGGCCACGGCGTGCTCACCCACCTCGGCATCGACACGGTGCAGCTCAACGGCCAGGGCTTCGAGTTGCTCGTCAACAAGGGCGACACCGTGACCCGTGGCCAGGGCATCGTGCGCTGGAACCCGGCCGAGGTCGAGGCCGCCGGCAAGTCCCCGGTGTGCCCGGTCGTGGCCCTGGAGGCCACCGCGGACTCCCTCTCCGACCTTCGTGACGACGGCGACGTGAAGGCCGGCGACAGTCTCTTCCTCTGGAAGTGACGAACCCGCCGGAGTGCCGTCGTACGACGGACAGGACGGCGGCCACGACAAACCATCGCGGCGGCGGGACCCGCCGCACTATCGGAGACGGGTGAGATGGAGACAACGCTGCGAGGCGTCGGCGTGAGCCACGGTGTGGCGATCGGCGAGGTTCGGCACATGGGGACGGCGGTGCTGGAGCCGCCTGCCAAGCAGATCCCGGCGGAAGAGGCGGAGCGCGAGCAGGGGCGTGCCCGGCAGGCCGTGGAGGCCGTCGCGGCCGACCTCATGGCACGCGGCAACCTGGCCGGCGGCGAGGCCCAGGCAGTGCTCGAAGCGCAGGCCATGATGGCCCAGGACCCCGAGCTGATGGCTGACGTGGAGCGACGGATCGCCGTCGGCAGCACCGCCGAGCGGGCCGTGTACGACGCGTTCGCCGCGTACCGGGAGCTGCTGGCGGGCGCCGGTGAGTACCTCGCCGGCCGGGTGGCCGACCTCGACGATGTGCGGAATCGAATCGTCGCCCGTCTGCTGGGCGTTCCGATGCCGGGTGTCCCGGACAGCGACGAGCCCTACGTGCTGGTGGCGCGGGACCTGGCACCGGCGGACACGGCGCTGCTGGACCCGACCCTGGTGCTCGGTTTCGTGACCGAGGAGGGTGGCCCGACCAGTCACAGCGCGATCCTGGCGCGGGCGCTCGGGGTGCCGGCCGTGGTGGCGCTGCCGGGTGCCGGTGAGCTCGCGGAGGGCACGGTGATCGCCGTCGACGGCAGCACCGGCGACATCTTCGTGAACCCGAGCGCGGAGAAGAAGGCGGAACTGGAGTCGGCCGCCGCCGCGCGCAAGGCCGCGCTGGCCGCGTCGACGGGTCCGGGTGTCACGGCGGACGGGCACAAGGTGCCGCTGCTGGCCAACGTGGGCGGACCTGCGGACGTGCCGGCGGCCGTGGCGGCCGGTGCCGAGGGCGTCGGTCTGTTCCGTACCGAGTTCCTGTTCCTCGACGACAGCAAGAACGCTCCTTCCGAGGAGAAGCAGGTCGAGGCCTACCGTCAGGTGCTGGAGGCGTTCCCGGAGGGCCGGGTCGTCGTACGGGTGCTGGACGCGGGCGCGGACAAGCCGCTGGACTTCCTGACCCCGGCGGACGAGCCGAACCCGGCGTTGGGTGTGCGCGGTCTGCGGACGCTGCTGGACCACCCCGATGTACTGCGCACCCAGCTGACGGCGCTGGCGAAGGCTGCCGAGGGGCTTCCCGTCCACCTTGAGGTCATGGCGCCCATGGTGGCCGACCGCGCGGATGCCAAGGCGTTCGCCGATGCCTGCCGTGAGGCGGGGCTGCGGGCGAAGTTCGGGGCGATGGTGGAAATCCCGTCCGCCGCGCTGCGGGCGCGCTCGATCCTCCAGGAGGTCGAGTTCCTGTCGCTGGGCACGAACGATCTGGCGCAGTACACGTTCGCCGCGGACCGTCAGGTCGGTGCGGTGTCCCGGCTCCAGGACCCGTGGCAGCCCGCGCTGCTCGACCTGGTCGCGCTGTCCGCCGAGGCGGCCCGGGCCGAGGGCAGGAGCTGCGGTGTGTGCGGCGAGGCGGCGTCGGATCCGCTGCTGGCCTGTGTGCTGGCGGGTCTGGGTGTCACCTCCCTGTCCATGGGCGCGGCGTCGATTCCTTATGTGCGGGCGACGCTGGCGAAGTACACGCTGGCTCAGTGCGAGCGGGCCGCGTCGGCCGCGCGTGCGGCCGACAGCGCGGACGAGGCGCGTGCGGCGGTTCAGGCGGTGCTGTCCGGCGAGTAGCCGGGGCGGCCGCGGCCGTCGGTTCGTCCAGGGGCGCTCCACCTGCGGGTGGGGCGCCCCTGGTGTGTTCAGTGGTGGTGGCCGGGTGCCGTGTCCTGGTCGTCGAGGTCGGGTGGTGCGCAGTAGTCGACGTCGGATTCCGGGGAGATGAGGTCGCCGGTCTCGACGTCGGTGCAGTAGGCGTCGAAGACCTCGCCCGCGGTGAGGGGTGTGAGGCCGCCCGCGCGCAGCCGCCAGCCGTAGACGCGGTCGGGGGCTCCGGGGCTGCTGCTGCGGATGACGAGTCCGCCGGGGCTGCGGGTGGCGAGGCCGAGGGCCAGGACGCTGGTGAATTCGAGGGCCTCTGCCTCGTCGAGGTGGGTGGTGCCCTCGCCGTCCTCGTCGGCGTGGAGGACGGTGACGAGTGTTTCGGGTGGTCCGGAGACGCTGCACACGAGGTGCCGGTCGCCGGGTGGGGCGGTGTCGAGGATGCGGGTGAGGAGGCGGGAGGCGCGGGTGAAGGCGGCGCGTCCGATGTCCTCGCCGCAGGTGGGGCAGGGGCCGAGGCGGGCGAGGAGGGTGCCGGCGTACTCCCGGGTGGCCTGGCGTACGGCCTCGTCGACGAGGGCGGGGACGAGGTCGGTGAGGGGGCGGCCGTCGTAGGGGACGGTGGGGCCGGTGGCCGCGAGTTCGGCGGTGAAGCGGGTGCGGCTCGCGGGTTCGTCGGGTTCGAGTCCGGTGTCGGTGCAGAAGTCGGCGTATTCCTCGGGGTCGAAGAGGGCGAGTGTGGTGTGGGTGCCTTCCGCGGCGCGGGTCCTGAGGAGGGCTTCGACCTGTCGGAGGTAGGTGGGGTGGTCGTCGAAGGTGAAGGTGCGGTAGCGCCGCATGGCGCGGAAGTCGTGTTCGTCGGTGAGCAGGCCGATGGTGCCGGCGATTTCGCGGCGCAGGACGCGTCGCATGATCCGGTGGTCGGTGTGCGCCATGTTTCTTTCCCCCTGTGCGCGGTCGATCAATGCTCACTCACAGTAACCGGCGCCACTGACAGTGGGGGGTGGAAGGTCAGCCGCGTTCGCGGGCCAGGTTCTCGTAGAAGCCCAGCAGGTCGAGGTTGTCGATGGAGCCGGGGTTGACGGCCTTCTCCAGGGGTGCGCCCTGGAGAAGGCGCTTGACCGGGACCTCGATGCGCTTTCCGGTGAGGGTGTGCGGGACGCCGGGCACCTCGATGATCTCGTCGGGGACGTGCCGTGGCGAGAGCTGTTCGCGGATGGTCCGTTTGATGCGGTCCAGCAGGGTCTCGTCGAGCACGGCGCCCGGGGCCAGGTGGACGAAGAGGGGCATCCAGTAGCCGCCGTCGGGCTGTTCGATGCCGATGACGAGGGACTCCCTGATCTCGGGGAGGCGTTCGACGACCTCGTAGATGTCGGCGGAGCCCATCCGCACGCCCTGGCGGTTGAGCGTGGAGTCGGAGCGGCCGTGGATGACCACCGTGCCGCGTGAGGTGAGGGTGATCCAGTCGCCGTGCCGCCAGACGCCGGGGTACACGTCGAAGTAGCTGTCGTGGTAGCGGCTGCCGTCGGGGTCGTTCCAGAAGTGGATCGGCATGGAGGGCATGGGGTTGGTGACGACCAGTTCGCCGACCTCGTCGACCAGGGGTCTGCCGCTGGGGTCCCAGGACTGGAGGTCGGTGCCGAGTCCGGCCGCCTGCAGTTCGCCCGTGTACACGGGGAGGGTGGGTACGGCGCCCGCGAAGCAGGAGCACACGTCGGTGCCGCCGCTGACGGAGGCGATCCAGAGGTCGTCGCGGACCTCGTCGTGCAGCCAGCGGAAGCCGTCGGGGGGCAGCGGCGAGCCGGTGGTGGCGACGCACTGCACCTTGGCGAGGTCGAAGTCGCGGGAGGGGTGTGCGCCGGCCTTGCGGCAGGCCATGACGTAGGCGGCCGAGGTGCCGTAGAGGGTGGCTCCGGTGCGTTCGGCGACGCGCCACTGGGCGCTGATGTCGGGGTAGCCGGGGCTGCCGTCGTACAGGACGATCGTGGTGCCGGTGAGGAGGCCGGAGACGAGGAAGTTCCACATCATCCAGCCGGTCGAGGTGTACCAGAAGAAGCGGTCCTCGGGGCCCAGGTCGCAGTGCAGGCCGAGCTGTTTGAGGTGTTCGACGAGGATGCCGCCCTGGGACTGGACGATGGCCTTGGGCAGGCCGGTGGTGCCGGAGGAGTACAGCACCCAGAGCGGGTGGCCGAACGGCACCTGTTCGAATACGGGCTCGGTGTCGGCGGAGGTCAGTGCCGACCACTCCAGGGCGCCTTCGGGCGCGGGGGTGCCGAGCAGCGGGATGTGGACGACGGCGCGCAGGGTGGGGAGTTCGCCGCGGAGTTCGGCGACGGTCTCGCGGCGGTCGTGCTCCTTGCCGCCGTAGCGGTAGCCGTCGACGGTGAACAGGACGACGGGTTCGACCTGCTGGAAGCGGTCCAGGACGCCGCGGGCGCCGAAGTCGGGGGCGCAGGAGGTCCAGACGGCTCCGACGGCGGCCGTGGCGAGGAGTGCGACCACGGCCTGCGGGACGTTCGGGAGGTAGCCGCTGACGCGGTCGCCGGGGCGCACGCCGAGCGCGCGGAGTTCGGCGGCCAGTGAGCCCACCTGGCGGCGCAGTTCGGACCAGGTGACCGGGCGCGGTTCGTGGGTCTCGTCGACATACAGGAGCGCGGGTTCGTCCGCCCGGGTGTCCGCGGCGCGCAGGGCGTGCTCCGCGTAGTTCAGCCGTGCGCCGGGGAACCAGTCGGCGCCGGGCATGGCGCGGTCGCCGAGCACGCGCGCGTAGGGCGTCGAGAAGCGCACGTCGAACCACTCGGTGACGGCCTGCCAGAAGGTGTCCGGATGGTCGACGGACCAGCGGTGCAGGGCCGGGTACCCGCCCTCGGCGGGGGCTCCGTGGTGTTCCGCCGCCCAGGACTGGAACCTGGTGATGCGTGCCTGGGCGATCCGTTCCGGATCGGGCTGCCAGAGCGGCTGGGGGTTCGCGGTCGGCATGGGGCGGCTCCCGGGCTTCTGCGCTGGTGTGCGTCGGTCGCGCACGGGCTGGGGTGTGCGCGTGACGCGGCTGACAGGGACGATGCCATGTGATCGACTTCTGCACCAGGGCGCGCTCCGCACGGTCCGTGTCGTGAAGATGTGGTCCCGGCACGGGTGAACGGCAGTTGAACGGCACGCGCGTGTGGAGCGCTGAGTGGCAGGGTGAGCAGCATGGACGGTCGTGACCTGGTGCGTTCGGTGAGAGTGGTCGGTTCGATGAAGGCGGCTCAGGGGTTGCGTACTGTGCGGGCGGCGTGGCGCAGGCGGCGGATCGACGCCGTCGGGCTGCCCGCGCGGGGGGCGGAGCGTGCCCGGGTGCCGGGGCCGGTGCAGGGTGTGGAGCCGGGGCCCGGGGGTGGTGTGATCCGCTTCGCCCGGTCCGAGCTGAGGATCACGGTGGCCGTGAACGGGGCCGTCTTCTGGGGCTGGGACGGGGCCGGTCCCGAGCCGTCGTACGCGCTCGTGGGCAGTTGTCCGGAGCCGGATCCGCGTGCGGTGCTGGAGCCGGACACGGACGGCGGCTGGCGGGTCGTGGCGGAGCGGGTGACGGTCGGTGTCTCGCGGCACGGCGCGGTGGAGGTGTGCACGCCCGGTGGCGTGATGCTGCGGCGGGACCAGCCGCCCCGGTGGTGGGAGCCGGTGGGCGGGGGTACGGCGCGCTGGGTGCAGCGCTCGGAGGTGGCGGCGGACGCGCGGTTCTTCGGGCTCGGGGGGCGTGCCTCGGGGCCGCGGCTGAGGGACGGCACGTACCGGCTGTGGAACACCGATCCGGGGCGTGGGTTCGGGCCCGGTGACGATCCGCTGTACGTGACGATGCCCGTGCAGCTGGTGGTGGCGGACGCGGCCGCGCATCTGGTGTTCCACGACACCTCGTGGGACGGGACGGTGACGCTGCGGGAGGGCGAGGAGGGCGCCGGTTCGGGCCATGACCGGACCGGGCGGTGCGAGCTGCGGATGGACGGGGGGCCGTTGCGCTGCTGGGTGATGGTGGGCGCCCCCGCGCGCGTGCTGCACACCTGGGCCTCGCTGACCGGGGCGCCCGCGCTGCCGCCGGCGTGGGCGCTGGGCCATCACCACGCGCGCTGGGGTTTCGGCAGCGAGCAGGAGGTACGGCGGATCGTCGCGGGTTACCAGGAGCGCGGTCTGCCGCTGGACGCCGTCCACCTGGACATCGACCACTACGACGCCCATCAGGTGTTCACGGTGGACCATGAGCGCTTCCCGAAGCTGCCGACGCTGGCGGAGGAGCTGCGGCGGGACGGGATCCGGCTGGTGTCGATCGTGGACCCGGCGGTGCGGGCCGAGCCGGGCAACGCGGTCTACGACGCCGGGACGGCCGTCGACGCCTTCGTGCGGGATCCGTCGGGGCGTGCGGTGGAGGGTGTGGTGTGGGCGGGTGAGTCCGTCTACCCGGACTTCACGCACGCGCGCGTGCGTGAGTGGTGGGGCGGCCTGTACGGGGAGCGGCTGGACGAGGGGTTCGCGGGCTTCTGGCACGACATGAACGAGCCGACGTCCTTCACCGCGTTCGGTGAGTCGACGCTGCCGCGTTCGGCGCGGCATGCCCTGGAGGGGCGTGGCGGCGACCACCGGGAGGCGCACAACGTCTACGCGCTGTGCATGGCCCGGGCGGCTTACGAGGGGCTGCGGGAACTGGCGCCCAAGGAGCGGCCGTTCCTGTTCTCGCGCGCGGGGTGGGCCGGTATGCAGCGTTACGGCGGTACGTGGTCGGGTGACGTCGCCACGGGCTGGCCGGGGCTGCGGGCGTCGTTGTCGCTGGTGCTGGGGCTCGGTCTGTGCGGGGTCCCGTACTCGGGTCCGGACGTGGGCGGTTTCGACGGGAGTCCGTCGCCCGAGCTGTTCCTGCGCTGGTTCCAGCTGGGTGCGTACCTGCCGTTGTTCCGGACGCACGCGAGCATGCGGGCGGGGCGTCGGGAGCCGTGGGAGTTCGGGTCCGAGGTGCTGGAGCACGCGCGCGTGGCGCTGCTCGAACGGCGGCGTCTGCTGCCGTACTTCGTGACGCTGGCGCATCTGGCCCGGCGGACCGGGGCGCCCTATGTGCGGCCGTTGTGGTGGGGCGCGCCGGAGGACCGGGCGCTGCGCGACTGCGAGGACGCGTTCCTGCTGGGCGACGGGCTGCTGGTGGCGCCGGTGCTCGGTCCGGGTGCCGATCGGCGGGCGGTCCAGCTGCCCCGGGGGCGTTGGTACGACACGGCGACGGAGCGGGTGTACGAGGGGCCCGGGCAGGTGCTGGTGGACGCCCCGTTGTCGCGGATCCCGGTGCTCGCGCGCGCGGGTGCGGTGCTTCCGGTGCGGGGCGAGGACGGCGGGACGCTGCTGGAGGTGTGGGCCCCCGTCCGTGGGCGGACCGGGGGCGGGCTGTTCGTGCCGGACGCGGGCGACGGCTGGGACGAGCCGGAGGTCGAGCGTTACGTCGCCCGTTGGGAGGGCCGGCGCGTGGTGGTCGGGCGGGTGGGCGAGAGCGGGGTGAGCGCGCCCGCCCACCCCGTGCGGGTCAGGGGGCTGGGGTGAGCCGGGCGGCTCAGTAGCGGCCCTCGAACCAGGCGCGGACGGCCACGCTGTGCAGCGGGAAGGCGAGTTCCTCGGGCCTGCGCAGCAGGTGCCAGCCCTCCGTCTCGTCCGTCGCGCCGGAGGGCGGGAGTCCTTCGGCCGGGCGTTCCGGGAGGAGTCCGAACAGCAGCAGGTGCCCGTCGGGTGAGCTCATGGCGTCGACGAGGCGTACCTCGCGGCCGACGGCGTCGATGCCCGTCTCCTCCTTGAGTTCCCGGACGACGGCCTGCTTCCAGTCCTCGCGGTCGTCGACGTAGCCGCCGGGGAGCGCGACGCCGCCGCGCGCGGGGGCGACGGTTCGGGTGATGACGACCAGGGCGGTGCCCTTCGTGTCGTACACGGGCTGGAGGGCGATCGCCACCGGAAGCGGGTTGCGGTAGGCGATGTGGCCGCAGGCCGGGCAGGTGCGGGGCCAGTCGGAGATTCCCTCTCCGTAGGCCGCTCCGCAGCTCGAACAGTGCGAGCCCGGAGCGGAGTTGGCAATTGGGTGCTGATTTTCGGACACGCGCGGACTTTATCCGATCACGGGAACGCCGTCTCGCGGTCGGAGGAGCGTCTCCTTCCGGAAGTGAACCGACCGCTTCGTCACCGAAGCGAACCGCCGCCGGACCGGACGGGATCCGGCCGATGCGTTCCGGCCCGCGGGCGCGCCCTGCCCAACGGCGGCGGTACGTGGCACACTTCTGACGTTCCGTCAGATCCGCTGCCCTGGAGGAGCTTTGTCGCGTACACGCACACCCGCGGTCGACGGCTGGTTCACTGGCGAGGGGCAGGACTTCCGGCTGCTGGGCACCCGCTGCGCGGCCTGCGCCTCGGTCTTCTTCCCGCGCGAGGACGTCCACTGCCGCAACCCCGGGTGCGCGGGCGGTGATCTGGAGGAGGTCCCGCTGTCCCGGCACGGGCGGATCTGGTCGTACACCGACGGCAGGTACCGACCGCCGTCACCCTATGTGAGCGATCCGGAACTTCCGTGGGAGCCGTACGCGTTGATCGCTGTGGAGCTGGCGTCCGAGCGGATCGTGGTGCTGGGGCAGGCGGTTCCCGGGATCACCGCCGCCGATCTGGCGGTGGGCATGGAGGTCGAGATCGTCCCCGGAGTGCTCAGCGAGGACGCGCAGACGACCTGGACGACCTGGCACTGGCGGCCGACGGGGGTGACGGCATGACGGCGGACGTGGCGGTGCTCGGTGTGGGCATGCACCCCTGGGGCAAGTGGGGGCGCGGCTTCGTCGAGTACGGGACGGCGGCGGCCCGCGCGGCCCTCGCGGACGCCGGGCTGCAGTGGCGGGACGTCGGCTCGATCGTGGGCGCGGACACGGTGCGTGGCGGGTACCCCGGATACGTCTCCGGCGCGACCTTCGCCAAGGCGCTGGGCTGGCAGGGAGCCCGGGTCGCGAGCGTGTACGCGGCGTGCGCGTCCGGGGCACAGGCGGTCGCCGCGGCACGGGCGCAGATCCTCGCGGGGCTCGCGGACGTGGTGCTCGTGGTGGGCGCGGACGCGGCGCCCAAGGGCTTCTTCCGGCCCGCCGGCGGCGACCGCCCCGACGATCCCGACTGGCTGCGCTTCCGGCTGCTCGGGGCGACGAACCCGACGTACTTCGGGCTGTACGCGCGCCGGCGGATGGCGCTGTTCGGTGACACCCCGGAGGACTTCGCGCTGGTCAAGGTGAAGAACGCGGCACTGGGCGCGCTGAACCCGTACGCCCGCTACCGCAAGCGGGTGACCGCGGAGGAGGTGGCCGCCTCCGCGGTGGTCGCCGATCCGCTGCGGCTGCTCGACATCTGCGCGACCTCGGACGGCGGGGCGGCGCTGGTCCTCTCCAGCCTGGAGTTCGCCCGCCGGCACGGCGCGGCCCGGCCGGTGCGGATCCGCGCGGTGTCCACGGTCACACCGCGCTATCCGAGCACGGTGCTGGACCTGCCGGACATCGCCACGGACTCCGCGGCGGCGGTGGAGCCGTCCGGGGAGACCTTCCGGGCGTCCATCGCGCGGGCCGCCTACGAGGAGGCGGGCATCGGCCCCGAGGAGCTGTCCCTCGCGGAGGTGTACGACCTGTCCACCGCGCTGGAGCTGCAGTGGTACGAGGACCTGGGGCTGTGCGCCGAGGGCGGGGCGGCGAAGCTGCTGCGCGAGGGCGCGACGGCCCCCGGCGGCCGGATACCCGTCAACGCCAGCGGTGGGCTCGCCTCGTTCGGTGAGGCGGTGCCGGCCCAGGCGATCGCCCAGGTCTGCGAGCTGACCTGGCAGTTGAGGGAGGCGGCGGGCGACCGTCAGGTGGCGGACGCGCGCGTGGGGATCACGGCCAACCAGGGGCTGTTCGGGCACGGCTCGTCCGTGATCGCGGTGCGCTAGCGGGACGCGGTCGGCAGCGAGGGGCGCACACCGCGCGTGATCACCCCGGAATGGTGTGCGTGTACGTCTCGTGAACCCGCCTCGCTCCTGCCAGCCGGTGGTGCGGCGGTCCCGAACTCGACGGCAGGCTGGCCGTGGTGGCCTTCCGCGAGGCGCCCGTCATAGTTGCCGTCGGCGACCTTGACGCTCCCAGGGCGCCGGTGAAAACTTCCGGTGTCGGTCGACATCGCCGTACATTCTCGGCGTAATCAGGCACTGTGCCATGGGCCGCTCCTGTCTCGAGTCCCGGTCCCCCATGGGCGATTCGGCCGCCACTGCACGCTCGTCACTGACGCCGGGCGGGGCGCGGGGCCTTCCCTGCCTTCGGCTGACGTCGGCAAGGGAACCGTTCCTGCTCGGAGCGCCGGGTTCGATCCCCGGCCAGCGTCCTGGGAGCCGCCATGAGCAACGGAGACATATTCGTCGGCGAAGTCATCGGCACGGCCGTCCTGATCCTGTTCGGTGCCGGTGTCTGCGCCGCGGTCACCCTCAGACACTCCAAGGCCCGGGCCTCGGGGTGGGTGGTGATCGCGTTCGGCTGGGGGTTCGGCGTCCTCGCCGGCGCCTACACCGCCGCGCCGCTGTCGGGAGGCCAGCTCAACCCCGCCGTCACCATCGGGATCGCCGTGGACACCGGAGAGTGGGGCAAGGTCTGGGTCTATCTGCTCGGCCAGTCCGTCGGCGCGATGCTGGGCGCCGTCCTGACGTATCTGGTCTACCTCGCCCAGTTCCGGGCCAACGTGCGCGACGAGGAGTCGGCGGAGGAGCCGGTCCCGACCCTCGGCATCTTCTCGACCATCCCGGAGATCCGGAACCCGGTCGCCAACCTGATCACCGAGATCATCGCGACGATCGCGCTGGTCCTGCCCGTCCTCGCGTTCGGACTGACCAAGGGGCTCGGCGAGTCCGGCACCACCGTGCTGATCGTCTCGCTGCTCGTCGTCGGCATCGGACTGTCGCTCGGCGGGCCCACGGGCTACGCCATCAACCCCACGCGCGACCTCGGCCCCCGGATCGTGCACACCTTCCTGCCGATCCCCAACAAGGGCACCTCCGACTGGGGCTACGCCTGGATCCCGGTCGTCGGCCCGCTGATCGGCGGGGCGCTCGCGGGTCTCCTCTACCACGCGGCCTTCTGACCCGCCGCGGCCCCGGGACGCACCGCGGCCGCTCATCCACGCAGCCTTCCGACCCAGCGACCTAGGGGTAGCCATGACGGACACCGCCGAGAAGTACGTCGCCGCAATCGACCAGGGCACCACGTCGAGCCGCTGCATCATCTTCGACCACGGCGGCGCGATCGTCGCCGTCGACCAGCGCGAGCACCGGCAGATCTTCCCCAAGCCGGGCTGGGTGGAGCACGACGCCACCGAGATCTGGTCCAAGGTGCAGGCCGTGGTCGCCGGGGCGCTCGCCAACGCCGGGCTGCGCGCGGACCAGCTGAGCGCGCTCGGCATCACCAACCAGCGCGAGACGACGGTCCTGTGGGACCGGGCCACGGGCAAGCCCGTGCACAACGCGATCGTCTGGCAGGACACCCGCACCGCGGCCCTGTGCAACGAACTCGGCGGCAGCGACGGCCAGGACCGCTTCCGCGACCGGACCGGGCTGCCCCTGGCGAGCTACTTCTCCGGGCCCAAGGCGGCCTGGCTGCTGGACAGCGTACCCGGGCTGCGGGACCGGGCCGAGCGCGGCGAGATCGCCTTCGGGACCATCGACTCCTGGCTGATCTGGAACCTCACCGGCGGCACCGAGGGCGGCCGGCACGTCACCGACGTCACCAACGCCGGGCGCACCATGCTGATGAACCTGGAGACCCTCCAGTGGGACACCTCCATCCTGGCCGCGATGAACGTCCCCGCGGCGGTCCTGCCCGAGATCAGGTCCTCCGCCGAGGTGTACGGAACCGCCGTCGGCCAGCTCGCCGGCGTACCGGTGGCGTCCGCCCTCGGCGACCAGCAGGCGGCGGTGTTCGGGCAGGCCTGCTACGACGTCGGGACGGCCAAGAACACCTACGGCACGGGCAGTTTCCTGCTGCTCAACACCGGCGACCGGCCGGTGCCGTCCAAAAACGGGCTGCTGACGACGATGGGCTACAAGATCGGCGGGGAGGCGCCGGTGTACTGCCTGGAGGGTTCCATCGCCATAACGGGCGCGCTCGTCCAGTGGTTCCGGGACCAGCTCGGCGTCATCCGGACAGCCGACGAGATCGAGACGCTGGCGGCGAGCGTGGACGACAACGGGGGCGCCTACATCGTGCCCGCCTTCTCCGGCCTCTTCGCGCCCTACTGGCGCTCGGACGCGCGCGGGGTCGTCACCGGTCTCACCCGCTACGTCACGAAGGCACACCTGGCCCGCGCGGTGCTGGAGGCGACGAGCTGGCAGACGCGCGAGGTCGTGGACGCCATGCGCCAGGACTCCGGGGTGCAGATCACGACCCTGAAGGTGGACGGCGGCATGACGAAGAACAATCTCCTGATGCAGCACCAGGCCGACGTCCTCGGGGTGCCGGTCGTCCGGCCCCGGGTCTCCGAGACGACCTGCCTGGGCGCCGCCTACGCGGCCGGTCTGGCGACCGGCGTCTGGAACGACCTCGACGAACTCAAGTCGCACTGGCAGCGGGACGCCGAGTGGACGCCCGCCATGGCGGCCCCGGTGCGCGACCGGGAGTACGCGAACTGGCGCAGGGCGGTGGAGAAGAGCCTCGGCTGGCTGGAGGACGGCGAGTAACCCCCTGGGACCACGGCCCGTACCCCGGTCGGCGGGGGTACGGGCCGTGCCGGGGCGTCAGGTGGTGACGGCGGCGCGGTGGTTCGCGGCGTACGCCATCGCGTGCTGCACGACGCCGATGAGGACCTCCTTGACCGACTCGCGGTCCCTGGCGTCGCAGAGCACGACCGGTACGTCCGGATCGAGGTCGAGGGCCTGCCTGACGTCGTCCACCGGGTACCGGTCCGAGCCCTCGAAGCAGTTGACGCCCATGACGAACGGAATCGACCGCCGTTCGAAGTAGTCGACGGCCGCGAAGCAGTCCTCCAGGCGGCGGGTGTCGGCGAGCACCACCGCGCCCAGCGAGCCCTCGGACAGCTCGTCCCACATGAACCAGAACCGCTCCTGCCCGGGCGTGCCGAACAGGTACAGCACCAGGTCCTCGCGCAGGGTGATACGCCCGAAGTCCATGGCCACGGTGGTGGTGTGCTTGCCCTCGACACCGGCGGTGTCGTCGATCGGCCGCCCGGCCTCGGTGAGCAGCTCCTCGGTGCGCAGCGGCCTGATCTCGCTGACCGCGCCGACGAGGGTCGTCTTGCCCACGCCGAAGCCGCCGGCCACGAGGATCTTGAGCGTGACGGGCTCGACCGGTGGCTTGCCACGCTCAGATCGCCCGAAGATCATCGATCTCTTCTCCTGCCAGATGGGTGTCGGATGACGGGCGTCCGTAGCCGCCGCCACCCGGGGTTTCGATGACGAGTACATCGTCGGGGCCGACGTCGGCGGCATCGCTGCCGCCGAGCCGGGTGATCGTGCCGTCGGCCCGCTCGACCCGGTTCGCGCCGAGCGCGCCGGGTTCGCCCCCGGCCATACCGTACGGCGGGACACGGCGGTGCTGGGAGAGGGTGGAGACGGTCATGGGTTCCAGGAAGCGGATACGGCGGACCGCGCCGTCCCCGCCCGGCCAGCGGCCCGCGCCGCCGCTGCCCCGCCGGACGGCGAACTCGTCGAGCCGGACGGGCAGCCGCCACTCCAGGACCTCCGGGTCGGTGAGCCTGGAGTTGGTCATGTGGGTCTGTACGACGCTCGCGCCGGGGAAGCCGTCGCCCGCTCCGGATCCGGAGGCCACCGTCTCGTAGTACTGGTGGCGTTCGTTGCCGAAGGTGACGTTGTTCATGGTCCCGGAGCCCTCGGCCTGGACGCCGAGCGCCGCGTAGAGGGCGCCGGTGATGGCCTGGGAGGTCTCCACGTTGCCCGCGACCACGGCGGCCGGCGGCTCGGGGGCGAGCATCGAGCCGGGCGGTACAACGATGTCGAGCGGGCGCAGACAGCCGTCGTTGAGCGGGATGTCGTCGGCGACCAGGGTGCGGAAGACGTACAGGACGGCCGCGTTGACGACCGAGAACGGGGCGTTGAAGTTGGAGGCGAGCTGTGCCGAGGTGCCGGTGAAGTCGATGGTGGCGCGCCGGTTTCCGCGGTCCACGCGCACGCGTACCCGGATGACGGCGCCGGAGTCGGTCTCGTAGGCGTACTCACCGTCGTCGAGGGCGTCGACGACCCGGCGGACGGCCTCTTCGGCGTTGTCCTGGACGTGCCGCATGTAGGCCTGGACGACGTCGAGGCCGAACTCCTCGATCATGCGGCCGACCTCGTCGACGCCCTTGCGGTTGGCGGCGATCTGGGCGCGCAGGTCGGCGAGGTTGGTCGGGATGTTGCGGGAGGGATGGGTGGCCTCGGCGAGCAGCCGGTGGGTCTCGGACTCGCGGAACCGGCCGTTCTCGGCGAGCAGCCAGTTGTCGAAGAGGACGCCCTCCTCCTCGATGGTGCGGCTGTCGGCGGGCATGGAGCCGGGCGCGATGCCGCCGATCTCGGCGTGGTGGCCGCGGGAGGCGACGTAGAAGAGGATCTCCGGAGCCGGGGAGGCGTTACTCTCCGTGTCGGCGGTGCGGTCGGTGTCGAAGACCGGGGTGATCACGGTGACGTCGGGCAGGTGGGTGCCGCCGTGGTAGGGGTCGTTGACGGCGTAGGTGTCGCCCGGGCGCATCGAGGTGCCCCGGCGGCGGATGACCTCTTTGACGCTGGTGCCCATGGAGCCCAGGTGGACGGGGATGTGGGGGGCGTTGGCCACCAGGTTGCCGTCCGGGTCGAACAGGGCGCAGGAGAAGTCGAGGCGTTCCTTGATGTTGACGGACTGGGCGGTCGACTCCAGCCGGGCGCCCATCTGTTCGGCGATGGACATGAACAGGTTGTTGAAGACCTCCAGCAGGACCGGATCGACTTCCGTGCCGAGATCGGAACTCTCCGTGACCGCCGCCCGTTCCATGACCAGATGCCCGTCGTCGGTCGCCGCGGCCCGCCAGCCGTCGTCGACGACGGTCGTGGCGCCGGCCTCGGTGATGATCGCGGGGCCGGTGACGGATTCGCCGGGGGGCAGATTCTCGCGGCGGTGCAGGGGGACGTCGCGCCAGGCGCCGCCGGTGTGGAGGCGGACGGTCTCCGGTGCGGCGGGGCGGCCCTCGTACGGGGCGAGGGCGGAGAGATCGGGGGGACGGGTGATGCCGGTGGCTTCCACGGAGAGGGCTTCGACGACGACCGGGCGGTCGAGCGTGAAGGAGTACGTGGCGCGATGACGTTCTTCGAAGGCGTGTCTCATCGCGTCGGGCTCGGTCAGTTCGACGGTGAGGGTGGTGTCGGTGCCGTCGTAGCGGAGCTGGGCGCGCCGGGTGACCTCGACGCTGTCCCGGGGGACGTCCTCGGCGAGGAGTTCGGCGCGGGCCGCGGCCTCCAGGTCGTCGGCGGTCCGGCGGACACCGGGCATGGCGGCGGGCTCCAGCGGGGCCTCGACGGACTGTTCGCGCATGGCGGTGGTGTCGGCGAGGCCGATGCCGAGCGCGGACAGGAGACCGGCCATGGGCGGGACCAGGACGGTGCGGATGCCGAGCGAGTCGGCGACCCTGCACGCGTGCTGCCCGCCGGCCCCGCCGAAGGTGGTGAGGGCGTAGCGGGTGACGTCGTGGCCCTTCTGGACGGAGATCCGCTTCACGGCGCCCGCGATGTTGGCCACGGCGATGCTCAGGTAGCCCTCGGCGACCTGTTCGGGGCTGCGGTCGTCGCCGGTGCGTTCGCGGATCTCGTGTGCGAGGGCGGTGAAGCGGTCGCGGACGAGGCCGGCGTCCAGCGGCTGGTTCCCGTCGGGTCCGAACACCTGGGGGAAGTGGGCGGGCTGGATCCGGCCGAGCATCACGTTGGCGTCGGTGACGGCGAGCGGGCCGCCGCCCCGGTAGCAGGCAGGGCCGGGGTCGGCGCCGGCCGAGTCGGGTCCGACGCGGTAGCGGGAGCCGTCGAAGTGCAGCACCGAGCCGCCGCCCGCGGCGACGGTGTGGATGTCCAGCATGGGGGCGCGCAGCCGGACGCCCGCGATCCGGGTGGTGAAGACCCGTTCGTACGCGCCGGCGAAGTGGGAGACGTCGGTGGAGGTGCCGCCCATGTCGAAGCCGATGACGCGGTCGAAGCCGGCGAGCCGCGACATCCGGGCCATGCCGACGATCCCGCCGGCCGGTCCGGAGAGGACGGCGTCCTTGCCGCGGAACCGCCCGGCCTCGGTGAGCCCGCCGTTGGACTGCATGAACAGCAGCCGCACGTCTTCGAGCTGGTCGGCCACGCGCCGTACGTAGCGGCGCAGCACGGGCGACAGGTAGGCGTCGACGACGGCGGTGTCCCCGCGCGGGACGAGCTTCATCAGCGGGCTGACCTCGCTGGACAGCGAGATCTGCGGGAAGCCGGTGCGGGCGGCCAGCTCGCCGATGGCCTGCTCGTGGGCGGGGTACAGGTGGCTGTGCATGCAGACGACGGCGACGGCGCGGATCCCGTCGTCGTACGCCTCCTGGAGCGGGCCCGCGAGCGCGGCCAGGTCGGGTGCGCGCAGCACGGTGCCGTCGGCGGCCACGCGCTCGTCGGCCTCGACGACCCGTTCGTGGAGCAGTTCGGGGAGTTCGATGCGGCGGGCGAAGATGGCGGGGCGGTTCTGGTAGGCGATGCGCAGGGCGTCGCGGAAGCCGCGGGTGACGACCAGGAGGGTGCGCTCGCCCTTGCGTTCCAGGAGCGCGTTGGTGGCGACCGTGGTGCCCATGCGGACGGTGTCGACGGGGTCACCGGAGCCGTCGAGGAGTTCGCGCACGCCGGCCACGGCCGCGTCGGCGTACCGCGCGGGGTTGTCGGAGAGCAGTTTGTGGGTGAGCAGCCGGCCGTCCGGGCGCCGCGCGACGACGTCGGTGAACGTACCGCCACGGTCGACCCAGAACTGCCAGCCTGTCACGTCGTTACTCCGCTTCCGCGCCGGTCACAGGGCCCGGAGGCCGTTGATCACGTCGCGCAGAATACTCTCGTCCACCAGCTCGGCCGGGGGAACCGGACGGTTGACGTGGACGAGTTCACCGTCGACGAGGTCGCCGATCAGGACCCGGACCACTCCGATCGGCAGATCGAGTTCCGAGGCCAGCTCGGCGACCGACTGCGGGGTGTCCCGGCACAGCTCGACGATGTCCACGTGTTCCGGGGACAGCATCCGGTCGTCCTCGGGGTCGTCCGCGTGGGGCTCCGTGACGACCACCGCGATCAGGTCGAGGCGGTGCTGGGCCGCACTGGTGGTGCGGCCGCGCGTCATGGCGTAGGGACGGACGACCGGTCCGGCCTCGTCGTCGAACCAGTGACTTCTTCCCTGACCGTCTGCGCTCATGTCACTCCACTACCCGCCCGCGGACAGATCGGTGCGCGGAGCGGACCCCAGATGTACGCCGACCCGCTTGACCAGGAGGGTCATCTCGTACGCGACCTGGCCGACGTCGGAGTCGGCGTCGGAGAGGACGGCGAGGCAGCTGCCGTCACCGGCGGCCGTGACGAACAGGAAGGCGTCGTCGAGTTCGACGACGGTCTGCCGGACGCTGCCCGCCTCGAAGTGCCGGCCCACGCCCTTGGCCAGGCTGTGGAAGCCGGAGGCCACGGCCGCCAGGTGCTCGCCGTCCTCCCTGGTGAGGTCCTTGGAGACACCGGTGGCCAGGCCGTCGCCGGAGAGGACGACGGCCTTGCGGATGCTGGCGACCCGGTCCACGAGGTCGTCCAGGAGCCAGTTCAGCTCGCCCTTGATGGTCGCCGTGCGGTCGGTCGCCTTCGGATCGGTCATCGGCCGTCCCCCTTAGTCGTTCCTTGTGCTGTGCCGTTCCGGGACCCGTCGCCCGCGGCGTTCTCCTCACGGCCGCGCTGCCAGCCGCGCTGGAGCGAGGCCATACGGCTGCGGACCTCGTCGGCGTCGCGCTCGACGGGCTCCGTCGGGTGCGCGGCACGTCGTGCGGTGTCCTGTCGCAGCTGTGGGGCCAGATTGGCCTGCCGTACCCGCTTGGGCAGCGGCCGGGTGCCGGGCTCGGCCTCCGGTGCTATGCCGCCCAGGGACGGGACGGAGTCTTGGGTGCCGCCGCCGGAGGGGTTCTCGGAGCGGCGGGTGCGCCGCGGCAGGGCGGCGGGCCCGGCGGGTTCGCCGGAGCCGCCCGTCCGGGGCGTCGTGCGGACCTCGGCTCGGTCGGCCGGACCGATGGTCCGCTGCGCGGACGGTTCGGTGCGACGGCGCGAGGGCAGCGGGGCGAGTCCGCCCGGTTCGGGGCGGGCCGGGCCGGCCGGGTCCCGGTCGTCGGGCTCGGGGCGGCGCGAGCGCTGCTCGGTGACGGGCTTGCCGTGCGAGCTGACCAGCTTGGGCGTCCGCCGTCTGGGCAGCGCGGCGGGGCCGCCGGGACGGTCGTCGACGTGGCCGTCGGACGGCGCGGGGGTCTGCTGCTGCGGCTCGCTCGTGCCGGAGGCGGTGTCGTCGGCGCGGGCGAGGGAGCGGCGGTGGCGGAACAGGCCGCCGCGCTCGCTGTCCTCGTCGGCGAGGGCGCCGGGGAAGCCGTCCAGCGCGTCCAGACCGACGGGCGCCTCCAGTTCGACCGCTCCGCCGAGCAGCGCGGCAGACGGCCCGGACCGCTGCGCCGCCACCGGGGAGAGGGCGCCGGCCCGGCCCTCCTCGGGCCGGCCCTTCGCGGGGCGGTCCCGGTCGAGGCGGAAGCCGAGGCCGTTGGTGTCCGGGACGTCGTCGGTCAGCAGTACGTCGGGGATGAAGACGACGGCGGTGGTGCCGCCGTAGGGCGACGGCTGGAGCGAGACGCGGACGTTCTGGCGCTGGGCGAGGCGGCTGACCACGAACAGGCCCAGCCGGTCGGTGTCGGAGAGTTCGAACTCGGGCGTCTCGGCGAGCCGCAGGTTGGCGTCCAGCAGCGCTTCGGCTGCCATGCCCAGGCCCCGGTCGTGGATCTCCAGGGTGAATCCGTTGGCGACGCGATCGCCGAGGACCTGGACGGCGGTGTGCGGGGGCGAGAACACCGTGGCGTTCTCCAGGAGTTCGGCCACGAGGTGGGTGAGGTCGGCGACGGCGGGGCCGGTGACGGCGACTCGGGGCAGCCGGCGGACCTCGATGCGCTCGTAGTCCTCGACCTCGGCCACGGCGGCCCGTACCACGTCCATCAGCTGGACGGGCCGGCGCCACTGCCGCGAGGGGGCGGCGCCGGAGAGGATCACCAGGCCCTCGGCGTGCCGGCGCATGCGGGTGGTGAGGTGGTCGAGGCGGAACAGGTCGGCGAGTTCGTCGGTGTCCTCGGTCCGGCGTTCCATGGTGTCGAGCAGGGTGAGCTGCTTGTGCAGCAGGACCTGGCTGCGGCGGGCGAGGTTGACGAAGACCTCGGAGACGCCGGCGCGCAGTTCGGCCTGCTTCACGGCGGCCTCGACGGCGGCGCGCTGGAGGGTGTTGAGGGCGTGGCCGACCTCGCCCATCTCGTTCTTGTCGTACTCCAGGAGCGGGACCTCGGTCTCCACGTCGACCTGTTCGCCCGCGGACAGCCGGCGCATCACGCTCGGCAGCCGGACGTCGGAGGCCTCGTGCGCCTCCTGGCGCAGCAGCCGCAGGTCGCGGATGAGGGAGCGGCCCACCCGGACCGACAGGACGAGCGAGACCAGTACGGCGGCCAGGCCGAGGACGCCGACGACGGCGGCCTGGGCGATCACGGTGATCGCCACGGGCCGGATGCGGTCCTGATAGCGGTCGCCGACCTGGTCGTCGAGGGTGCGCAGGCCGTCGAGGACGTGCGCGGCGGCCGTGTCCCAGCTCTTCGCGGTGACGTCGTCGGGCACTCCGGAGCCGGCGGCGACGACGGACTTCTCGGCGGCCCGCAGCGGTGCGGTGTCGGCGTTCTGCCAGAAGCGGTCGAAGCGGTCGCGTTCGGCGGACGGCAGCAGCGGGAGGCTGATGTCGTACAGCAGGGTGCGCTGGGCGGCGAGGTCGGAGATCTGGCGGGTCTCCGTGCGGGAGATCTCGCCGACCACCAGGGCGGAGCCCAGCAGGGCGTCCTCGCGGGCGAGGTACTCCCGGGCGCGGGTGATGTTGACGAGGGCGCGGGCCTGCTTGTCCATCTCCACGTCGTCGACGCCGTCGAGGACGGCCAGCAGCGCGTAGCAGGGGTCGACGACGTCGTTGTAGAGGCCGAGGGCCTGGGCGCGGTCCACGGTGCCGTCCTCGACGCTGCGGCGCAGGGAGCCGATGCCGCCGAGGGCGTCGAGTTCGGCGGTGAGACGCTCGCTGTCGTCGTCGTCCATGCCGTTGCGTACGTGGTCTTGCCCGGCGTTCTTCCGCAGTCCGGCCACGATCTCGTCGGTGGCGGCGCGGGTGCGGTTCAGCGCGGTGAGCGCGTCGGCGGCCCGCGGGTCGGCGAGGTAGACCAGGGTCTGCCGGCGTTCCTGCTGGAGCGCGCGGACCACGTCCTCGGTGGGGTAGCCGATGTCCTCGACGACGGAGGACACGTGGAACAGCGCGGTCACCTCGCGTCCGGTGAGCACGGTCGCGAAGCCCCAGACGGCCGTCAGGGACACCAGCGGCACAAGAAGGAGCGCCACGATCTTCCGGCGGATGGACTTCCCGCGAAAGCGCATGGCCTCCCCCAGCTTGTCCCCCGACGATCGGGGGTACACATGTGCGTCAACAAACGGCGCGAGCCTACTACCGTCACATGGATAACTCGAAGACGCGTCCGGAGGATGAACTTCCGTGCCGGTGTCGACACATGACGGACGGGCAGGGAGAGTTGTCCGGGCATTGCGGGAGATTGCCACCGCGATCGCACCGTCTTTGCGCGAGTGGGGCGGGAACGGCACGAAGGATCAGTTGGCCGAAATTTTTCGCCGGTCGGGAATCTTCGGGCGACTTCGTTCGTCCTTATGCTTGGGCATTGGGTGCGGAATCGGCCACAGGAGCCGCAAGCCGCATCCTGGCGGCGTAAAACAGCGCAAGCCGGGCAGCCACTGGGGAGCCGGGGTCATGGGACTCCGGTGCGAGGGGTCTGCCGGCGGTGGGGAGTGACACGTTGATGGGGACGGCTCAGCGGCGCCTGGCGCACGACGACGGCGCGGCGACGCGCCCGGCGGTGCGGCAGGAGCCGATGCGCACACAACAGCAGGCGCGGTACCGGCCGTTGTGGGTCGAGGAACCGGCCAAGCGGTACCGGATGCCGGACCCGGTGCGTACGTCGGTGGTGCGGGCGGTGATCATCATCGCCGTCACGCTGATCCAGGCCATGGTGGCCTTCCTGTGCACGCTCGCGGACTCCTGGCTGGCGTTCCCCATGGTGATCAGCAGCGTGGTGAGCACCGTGGTGGCGACCTGGAGCACGGTCGACGTCCTGGTGACCCGCCAGGTGTGGAACCAGCGCAACGGCGTGGTCTCGCAGCCCAGCAGCACGGCCCGCGCGCTCCGTCGCGAACGGCGTGCGGCCCGGCGGCTGGAGCGGGCCGCCGAGCGTGAGCAGGAGCGGATACGGCGCTCCTCGGGTGCCGTCAGGCCGAGGGCTTCCTGAACATCCGGGTGGCGGTGATCTCGCTGTGCACGGCCTCCTCGGCCTGCGGCTGCTGCGGCAGCCCGGGCCGGAGGTGCTCCTCCACGCTGATGTACTTGAGACCGGCCCGTAGGTCGGCGTCGTTGCGCAAGCGAATGACCAGGGGGAACTCCGCCAGGGCGGTCGTGTCGAACAGCCCGGTCGTGTAGAGCAGTTGCACGCCCAGCGCGTCCGACACGGCCCGCTGGAGTTCCAGCAGGTAGGTCGCGTTGGCGCGCCCGATGGGGTTGTCGAGGAACAGCGTCCCGGCGTGCCGGTGCTTGTCCCGTCCGCGGTCGTTGCTGCGCAGCGCGGCCATGGTGCAGTAGAGCGCGATGGCGGCCGTGAGCAGCTGGCCGCCGGAGAACACGTCGCCCATCTGCCCCACCGGTACCCGCTCCGCGCGCAGCACCGCGTCGGGCTTGAGGATCTCGACGGCGATCCCCTTCGGCTGGAGGGCCGCCCCGACTCCCCTCAGCAGCAGGGACATTCCGTCCCGTCGCAGGTCGGAGTTCTTCTTGACGGCCGCCCGGGTCGCTTCGTCGACGACCTCGCCGAGCCGCTCGGTGAGCGTGGCCTGGTCGGGTTCCTCGAAGCGGATGCGGAGGAACTCCTGGCCCGACCACTCCCCGAGTCCCTCGGGCAGCCGGGACAGCCGCTGGGCGGAGCGCAGGGTGGCGAGCGCGGACTCGACCAGGCCCCGCAGCCGGTCCACGATCGAGTCCCGGTTCCGCTCCAGCTGGGCCAGCTCGTCGGTCAGCACCCGCAGGCGGGGGGCGAAGGCGTCGGCCCACTTCTGGGCGTGCTCGGGCAGGGCGGAGGCCGGCAGCTCACGGATCTGCTGCCGCGCGGGGGTCCGTACCGCCTCGTACCGCGTGGAGTTGGCGTGCCGCACGAGGATGTCGCTCGCCTCGCGCACGGCGGACTCGGCGGCGGAGAGGTCGCCGGCGCAGCCGCGCAGCGACCGGCGGGCCTCGGCGGCGGACTGCCGGGCCTCCTCCGGGCTGCCGGGATAGGGCTCGGGCTCCTCCTGGTCCTCCTCGGAGGTGTGTTCGCGCAGCAGGTCGCGGAGCATGGCGGCGATCTCGTCGAAGCCGCTCGCCGCGTCCTCGGCCGCGCGGTGCGCGTCCAGCAGTTCGGTGTGGGCCTCGCGGGCCTGGGCCAGTGCCTCGGTGCGGGAGGCGAGTTCGGCGGTGGCGGTGCGCAGGAGGGCCTGCGCGTGCTCGGCGTCGCGCGGCTGGAGTTCCTCGGGCAGTTCGGTGTGGGCCTCGCGGTCCTCGGGGGCGTGCCGTTCGGCCTCGCCGCGCAGCCGTCCGAGCTGCTCGCTCGCGGTGGACATGCGGGTCTCCAGGAGCTGCACCAGCTCCTCCGCGCGGGCGGCGGCGGCCTGCCGGGAGGGGCCGTCCGAGCCGTCGGGTGACTGGAGCAGCTGCTCGGCGCGGGTGCGGACCTTGTTGCTGAGCCGGTCCAGCTCCGCGAGCGCGGCGCTCTCGTCGCTCTCCGAACGGGCCTGTTCGGCACGGAGGTCGGCGCCGACCCCGACCTTCTCGTAGACCTGGGAGGCGGCCCGGTAGGCCTCGCGCAGGGCGGGCAGCGAGGACCTGGGGGCGTCCTCGTCCGCCTCGGGCACGTCGTCGGGGGCGCCGGCGATCTCGGAGCGCTCGGCGCGCAGCGCGCGGGCGGTGCGGCGGGCGTCGTCGGCGGCGCGCTGGGCGCCGCGCCGGTCCTCGTCGGCGGCGCGGGCCCGCTCCAGGCAGGACTGTGCGCGGGCCTCCGACTCGGTCGCGTCGTCGGCGAGTTCGCGCAGCTTCACCTGCCATCCGGCCCGCTCGCGCAGCCGGAACGCGAGCCCGGCCAGGGCGTCGGCGGCGCGCCGGGCCTTCTGCGCGGCCTCCTGCCGTTCGTCGCGCGCCTGCGCGGCCTCGGCGGCGGCCTCCTCGGCCTCGGCCCGCAGGGTCCGGGCCTCGGCCAGCTCGGCCTCGGCCTCCTCGGCGAAGGCGCGTGCGTCCCCGGCGGCCCGTGCCAGTTCCACGAGCCGGCCGGCGGGGCAGCCGGTGCGCCAGGAGGCGAGCCGCGCGGCCAGTTCGCGGTCCTTGCCGAGCCGGGCGGCGAGGGTCCGGATCTCCTCGTCGCGCTCGGTGGCCCGCGCGCGCAGGGTCTGCCGTTCCTCGTCGGCGGCGTGTTCGTCGTGCATGGCCGGGTTCGGCGGCACGAGGAACACGTCGCCCGGGGTGTCGTCGGCCGGTGGGGTGGGAGCCAGCAGGGCGGCGGCCGTGCCGACGGCGACGGCGGAGCGCGGCAGCAGCGCGGCCTCGCCCAGCACCTCGCGGGCCCGTGCGTGGGTGTCGGGGTCGGTGATGACGACGCCGTCGACGAGTTCGGGGCGGGCGGCGAGCACGCGCGCGTGGTCGGCGGGGTCGACGGCCTGCGCGAGGTAGCGCCAGCCGGGCAGCGCGGGGATGCCGTGCTCGCCGAGGTACTCGACCGTGGCCAGCACGTCGGGGCCGGGCGGCAGCAGTCCGCCGTCGCCCAGGGCGCCCAGGATCCGGGAGTCGTCGGCGGCGGCCGTACGCAGTTCGAACAGGTGGCGCTCGGCGGAGCCGACGGCGTCGTCGAGGAGTTCGCGCAGTTCGTCGGCGAACCGGTCGAGTTCCTCGGCGGTGAGACCGCCGTCGCTCTCCTCGCCCCGGGGCCGCGGAATGGCCGGGCGGGAGCCGGTGAGGCCCAGCAGTTCGGTGAGCCGCTCCTCCGCCGCGAGGGCCTCGGCGAGCCGCTTCTCGGCGTCGTGGGTGCGCTCGGCGGCCGTCGCCGCGTCGGCCGCGCGGGCGGCCGTGAGTTCGGCGCGGGATTCGGCGGAGGCCACCTCGCGCGCGTGCTCGGCCGTCTTGCGGGAGGCCTCGCGGGCGGTGTCCCAGGCGGCCACGGCGGTCTTCTCGGCGTCGCTGGCCGCGAGGGCGGCCCGGGCCGGGTCGGCGTCCGGCGCGCTGTCGTCGAGCCAGCCCGCGCGGACGGCCTCGGCGGTCTCCTGCTCGACCTCGGTGAGGCGCTGGCGCAGGTGCCCGGCCTCGCTGCGGGCGCGCTGTGCCTCGGTGGCGGCGGAGGTGGAGTCCCGGTACGCGGCGTCGCTGACCTCCTGGAGCGCGGCGGACCGCTCCTCCTCCTCGTTGGCGAGGTGCTCGGCGCTCTCGGCGGCCGCGTGCAGGGCGCGTACGAGGTCGACGGCGGCCC
Organism: Streptomyces sp. NPDC104367; assembly: GCF_055583825.1. Classification (NCBI taxonomy): domain Bacteria; kingdom Bacillati; phylum Actinomycetota; class Actinomycetes; order Kitasatosporales; family Streptomycetaceae; genus Streptomyces; species Streptomyces sp. NPDC104367. The sequence continues at coordinate 25,520 of NZ_JBVJND010000025.1, forward strand.
TGGCCCGGGCGGCGAGGGCGGGGGCCGCGTCCCGCTCGGCCTCCTGGATGACGGCGGCCACGCGCGCGACGCGGTCGGCGGCGGCGCGGTGGCGCAGCACGGACTCGGCGGCCTGCCAGGCGGAGTGCAGGGTGCGGGCGTCGGCCAGTTCGCGTTTCTGCGCGGCGGCGGACTTCTCGCCGACGGCCAGTGCCAGCGAGGCGTGCCGGTAGGCGAGTTCGCTGGCGATCAGGGCGCTGCGCTCGCGGGCGCCCTCGGAGTGGGTGACGGCGTAGGCGGCGGCCGTGACGCGCTGCGCGAGGTCGGCGGCGCGCACCCGTTCCCGCACGCCCCGCGCGGACAACCGGCGCGCCAGCGTGCGGGTGCGGCGCTCGGCGCCCGCGTGGACGTCCCGCGCGCGGGACCGGCTCTCGGCGGCGTCGACGATGCGCCCGAGCAGGTCCACCGACCCGGCGGTGAAGTCCCGCTCGGCGATCAGTTCGGCGCGCCGGCCCAGCTTGTTGCCGAACCCGCCGACCAGGTCGGCGAGCCCGTCGGTGTCCCGGGTGTCGGTGACGGCGCGCAGCAGCAGGTCGGTGAAGTCGGAGTCCTTCTTGACCGCGAAGAGGCCGGCGGCCTCGCCCTCGTCGGCGTTCATCTCGCGCTGGTAGCGGAAGAGCTCGGGGTCCAGGCCGAGTTCTCCGAGGTGCTCGATCCAGCGGTCGTGGATCTCCTCCCAGTGCACCTCCAGATGCGGGTAGAACTTGCCCGCCTCGGTGATGGCGTCCCGGAAGCCCTTCATGGTGCGCCGCCGCCCCTGCGCGCCGGAGGCGCCCTCCACGGGCGGCCGTACGGCGGTGGCCTCGGCGACCGGCAGGCTGTCCAGGGAGAGCCCCGGGCCGGGCCGGAACGAGTACCAGGCCTCGGCGAACTTCCGCGGGTCGCTGGAGACCTGCCGCCCCCGCCACTCGCTGACCTTGCCGACGACCACGCACTCGCCGGTGAGGGTGTGCTGCCACTCCAGGGCGACGTGCCCGCAGTCGTCGGCCAGCAGGAACTTGCGCAGCACGCCGGAGCTGGCGCCGCCCAGGGTGTTGCGGTGTCCCGGCAGCATCACCGAGAAGATCAGCTTGAGCAGGACCGACTTGCCGCCGCCGTTCTCCAGGAAGAGCACGCCCGCGGGCGCGGGCCGGCGGGGCGGGCCGACCGGTTCCTCCTCGAAGAACTCCGCCTGGGTGGGCGCGGGGTCGGGCACGGGCTCGCCGACACCCCGCAGGTCCAGCACGGTGTCGGCGTAGCGCGCACCGGCCGGCCCGATGGAGTAGAGGCGGATCCGGGACAGCTCGTACATGGCGGACTCTCGTAAGTCTGGGGAAGAAGAGGGTGGTTCTGGCGGCTCAGGAGTGGAACGGCAGCCCGGCGTCGGCGACCAGGTCCAGGTCCTCGGTGTCGTCGGCGGGCATCAGGCTGGCGGTGCCGTCGGTGACCGGGACGACGCCGAGTTCCAGCAGTTCGGCCATGGCGGCGCTGCCGGCCGTGTCGCGTACCTGGAGCTGGTAGCGGGCGGTCGTGCGGTAGGTGCCGCCCTGCTCGTCCCCCGTGCGCTGGAGGAACCCTGAGTCGGTCAGGAAGGCGACCGCCTTGCCGATGATGCCGGTGGTGGAACCGGCCAGCCGGCGGGCGTCCTTGGTGGCGCCGGTCGCGCTGCGTCTGGCCCAGATCCGCCAGGCGGCCTCCAGGCCGGGCGCGTCGGTGGCCGGGTCGGTGTTCTCCCCCAGCTCCTCGGCCCGCTCCTCCAGGCGGCGGCAGGCCTGCCGTACGAAGGCGTCGACGCCGTTGACCGTGATGCGCCCGATGTACCCGTCGTCGGCCAGGTCCTCGGGACGCGGGAACGCCAGTGCGGCGACGGCGAGATGGGCGAGCCCGTGCAGGAAGCGGTCGCTGCCGTCCGCCGACGTACGACGCGCGTAGTCGCCCATGCGAACGGCGAACACCGAGTCCTCGGCGGCGGTGACGGCCATGCCCGCGCGGGGCGACACCTCCAGCACCACCAGTCCGAGCCCGGCGGCCACGGCGTCGGCGAGCCGCGCGAACGCCGGGTCCTCCCGGTAACGCCGCAGCAGCTCGGTGTACTCCTGATCACGCGCGGGCTGCAGCTTGGGCTGCAGTCCGAAGGCGACGAGCCGCGCGGCATCGGCGGCGTCCGCGGGCGTGACGGCGGCCTGCGCCGCCACCCCGGCGGGCGCCTCGGCCTCGGCGTACTCGCTCACGACGACAACTCCTCGAACTCAGGAACAGGGATGTGCTGGCGCGCCCTGCGGGGGACGCGGGACCGTGGTGCGTCCGCGGCTGCCGCCGCGTGGACGCGGCCGGCCGGGGCGGACGCGCACCGGGCACCGGGCACACGGCGTGCGGACGCGCACCGGGCACACGGCATCACGCGGCCTCGGTCCGGTCCGCGGCCATCCCCGCCGCGTCGAGCAGAGCGGTCCCCACGATCAGATCCGCCCCGCCGAACTCGGGATCGTCCAGCTCGATCCCGTCGTCCACGGCGAACAGCAGCTTCTCCTCGCCCTGGCGGTACGCCGTGCCGACGGCCGGGCTGGCCGCGTGCACCGCCAGCAGGGCGACGAGATAGGGCAGGTCGGGATCGGACCGCCGGGCCTGGGCCAGCAGTCCGGACAGGCGCCGCGGCGCGTCGGCCGGAAGGTCCAGCAGTTCCTTCGCCGCCGCCAGCTGCTCCTCGCTGAACCGGCTGTCGTCGGGCGTGGCGATGAGGTCCGGCTCCGGCATCTCCGCGCCCAGGTGCTCCCGCTCCACGGGGGGCGTCAGCAGGATGTCGACGAGGTCGTTCAGGCGCACGGACACCGGCGTCCGCAGCCCGGTGCCGTGGGCGAAGAACGCGCTCGTGACCCGGCTCGCCTCGGCGAGCGGCAGGGGCAGCACCGGTGCGAAGAGGTGTCCGTACAGGTCCGTCCCCGACGTGGTCATCGGCGTGGCGAACGCCTGCCGGTCCTGTTCCGCGCGGAACAGCGGTCCGGCCTCCAGCAGTCGCGACTGCAACTGGGTGTGCCGTCGGATGCAGTCCTTGACGATGTCGACGAGCTCGGCGGCGCGCCGCTTGTTCTCGGCGTCCTCGGTCTCGTCGCGGGCCTTGCGGATGTTGGTGAGGATCGCGTTCTCGTGCCGGTAGCGGTCGGCGACGTGGTCCAGCGCCTCGGCGATCATGTCGGGCACGGCGTTGAGCCAGTCGACCGCGCGGACGTTGCGCCGGGTGGCGTCCAGGGCGCGGCGCAGGCTCTCCGAGTACTGCACGGTGCGGTAGCGGGCCTGCTCGGCGGCGAGCTGGGCGTCGGCGAGCCGACCGCGGTTGATCAGCACCTCCAGCTTCACCTCGGCGGCGATCTGGGCGCTGGTGACGTCCGTGTCGAGGGCGCCCACCAGGACGTTGACGGCCTCGTCGGTGGTGCGCAGGTACACCGTGCCGCCGGGGCCCGGGACCTCTTCGAGCAGCTTGAAGTCGTAGTCGCGGCGGACGTAGGAGCCGTCGGACGCGAAAGTGCCGTACACCGCGCGGAAGCCGCGGTCGACGCTGCCGACGTTGATCAGGTTCTCCAGGACCCAGCGGGCCACGCGCTCGTGCTCGGCGACGGGACGGTGCGGGGTCTGCGCGGAGATGCGCGGGATCAGCCGGGCGACGATCTGCTCGTGGTCGGCGCCGGTGTCGAAGTCCATGTTCAGCGTGACCAGGTCGATGGCGGAGAGGGCCACCTCCGCCATGCCGTAGACCGAGTACTCGCCGGCCAGGTTCGCCTTGCGCGCGTCGAGGTCGTGCAGCGGCGCGGTGCACGCGAGCGCGCGCAGCCGCCGCGCCAGCCCCTCGTCGGCGGCCGGGCCCGGTGCCGGGCGCGGCCCCGCGCCGAGCTGGGGCGGAACGCTGTCCGTCGATGCAGGCGAAGTCACGGTGCACAGACTAGGTCCTAGGTCTGACATCGGCCCAAACGGCGCGGATGGCTCCGGCGGCGGGCGGCGCCCCTCAGGGCGCGCCGTCCACGCGGCGCCGGTAGACCTCGACCACCCTCTCCAGGGAGTCCGTGAGATAGGTCTCCAGCAGGCGTTCGGCCGTCCGTCCGTCGCCGTTCTCGAGGGTCCGCAGGATCTCCCGGTTGCGGGCCAGGTACGGCTCGTGGAGGGCGTGCGGGTCGTCGACGACGTGGAACGCGAGGCGGAGTTCGGCGAAGACACTGCGCATCAGTTCGTCGGTGCGCTCGCTGCCGGCCAGGGCGACGAGTTCCCGGTGGAAGTGGATATTGGCCGTACCCACCACTTTCCAGTCATTCGCGGCGGCGGCCCGCTGCCCTTCGGCGACCGCCGCGGACAGCGCGTGGAGGGCGTACGGCGGCTCGCCGAGGCCGCGTACGACGGCGCACTCGACGAGGGTCCGGGTGCGGTAGATGTCCTCGACGTCCTCCACGGTCAGGACCCGGACGAAGACGCCCCGGTTGAGCTCGTGGACGAGCAGGCGCTCGTGGGTGAGCAGCCGGAACGCCTCACGCAGGGTGTTGCGGGAGACCCCGAGCGCGCCGCCGATGCCGTCCTCCGACAGGCGGGTGCCTGGCGGGAAGTAACCGTCGGCGATACGGCTCCTGAGGATGTCGGAGACCCGTTCGGCGGTGCTGGTGCGCCCGAGGAGCGCGCGGTCGTCGGCCAGTCCCGTCAGCTGCTCTGCCATGCCCGGAATTCAACCGCAGACGCAAGGACGAAACAACGTGGGTATTGAAGGATCGTTGAACGATCCTCTACGGTGCTCAGCACGCTCCCTCGGCACGCCTCCTCGGGAGCGGCCTCAGGAACAGCCTCAGGAACGGCACCGCACTGCTCAGTCCCGCACCCTCCGTCCCCTCATCTGTGAGGTGCACATGAGCACGACTCCTCCACCGCAGGCCCGGTCCGACACCCGCCCCGACACGGGCGAACACCCCGCCGAGGACGGCGCGTTCGGCTGGCTGCGCGCCCTCGGTCCGCGCGGCAGGCGCGCGTTCGCCGGAGCTTTCGGCGGCTATGCCCTGGATTCGTACGACTACTTCACCCTGCCGCTGAGCATGGTCGCGCTGGCGGCCTACTTCGGTCTGGACAGCGGCCAGACGGGCCTGTTCACCACCGTCACCCTGGTGGTCTCGGCGATCGGCGGCGCCGTGGCGGGCGTGGTCGCGGACCGGGTCGGCCGGGTCCGCGCCCTGATGATCACGGTGAGCACCTACGCGGTCTTCACCGTGGCGTGCGGCTTCGCGCCGAACTACGAGACGCTGCTGCTGTTCCGCGCCCTCCAGGGCCTCGGTTTCGGCGGTGAGTGGGCGGTCGGCGCGATCCTGGTCGCCGAGTACGCGAGCGCCCGGCACCGGGGCCGCACGCTCGGTGCGGTCCAGAGCTCCTGGGCCGTGGGCTGGGCGCTCGCGGCGGTCGTCTACACGCTGGTCTTCTCGTTCGTCGGCGCCGACCTGGCCTGGCGGGTGATGTTCTGGACCGGCGCGCTGCCCGCGCTGCTCGTGGTGTGGCTGCGGCGCCGGGTGCACGACGCCCCGCAGGCGGTCGCGGCGCGTGAACGGAGCCCGCGGCGCGGCTCGTTCGCCGAGATCTTCCGGCCGGGCTCGGCCGACGCGCCCGGTCTGCTGCGGATCACGCTCTTCGCCGGCCTGCTGTCCACCGGTGTGCAGGGCGGCTACTACACGCTGGCGACCTGGATCCCGACGTACCTGAAGACCGAGCGCGGTCTGTCGGTCGTCGGCACCGGCGGCTATCTGACCTTCCTGATCTCCGGCGCCTTCCTCGGCTACCTGACCGGCGGCCACCTCACCGACCGGCTGGGACGGCGCCGCAACATCTGGCTGTTCGCCCTGCTGTCGGCGGTCTGCGTGCTGGCGTACGCGAACATCCCGAACGGCGCCGACACGCTGCTCCTGGTGCTCGGTTTCCCGCTCGGGTTCTGCATGTCGGCGATCTTCAGCGGCTTCGGTTCGTACCTGAGCGAGCTGTACCCGACGGCGGTGCGCGGCACCGGGCAGGGCTTCACCTACAACACGGGCCGCGCGGTGGGCGCCGTCTTCCCGACCCTGGTCGGCTTCCTGGCCGACAGCTGGGGCGTGGGCGGCGCGCTGGTCTTCGGCGCGGCCGGATACGCGCTGGCCGCGGTGGCGCTGCTCGGGCTGCCGGAGACGCGCGGGAAGGAACTGGCGTGAACCGTACGGAGGACTGCGCCCTCACCGCCGTCGCGGACGACCGTCCCGTCGCCCTCGTCGAGAAGCACGCGCACGCGTGGAGCCCGAAAACCGCCCGGGACCGCTTCCGGCACGGCCTCACGGGCGCCACGGCCGGGGTCGCGGCCGGTCACACCCAGGCCAACCTGATCTCGGTGCCCGCCGACTGGGCGTACGACATGCTGCTGTTCTGCCAGCGCAACCCCAAGCCCTGTCCGGTGCTCGACGTCACCGACGCCGGCGCCACCGGCACCGTCCTCGCGGACGGCGCGGACCTGCGCACCGACCTGCCGCGCTACCGGGTCTGGCGGGACGGGGAGCTGGCCGACGAGCCGACGGACGTGCGCGCCTACTGGCGGGACGACCTGGTGTCGTTCCTGCTCGGGTGCAGCTTCACGTTCGAGTGGGCGCTGGCCGCGGCGGGCGTGCCGATCCGCCATGTCGAACAGGGCCGGAACGTGCCGATGTTCGTGACCGGACGGCAGTGCCGTCCGGCGGGGCGGCTGCGCGGGCCGATGGTGGTCTCGATGCGCCCGGTGCCGCCGCGGCACCTGTCGGCGGCGATCCGGGAGAGCAGCCTGCTCCCGGCGGTGCACGGCGGCCCCGTACACTGCGGCGATCCCGCGGCGCTCGGCATCGGCGACCTCGGCCGGCCCGACTACGGCGACCCCGTCGACCTCGGTCCGGACGACATCCCGGTGTTCTGGGCGTGCGGGGTGACCCCGCAGGCGGCGGTGACGGCCTCGCGGCCGCCGTTCGCCATCACCCACGCGCCGGGCCAGATGTTCATCAGCGACGCCCGCGACGAGCAGTTCCGCGTGGCCTGAGACGAGAGACAGCAGATGACCTCGATCGACCTGAACGCCGACCTCGGCGAGGGCTTCGGCCGCTGGCGGCTCACCGACGACGAGCAGCTGCTGTCCGTCGTCACGAGCGCCAACGTGGCCTGCGGCTTCCACGCCGGGGACGCGGCCACCATGCGGCGGGTGTGCGAGCTGGCGGCCGAGCGCGGGGTGACGATCGGCGCCCAGGTGTCCTACCGGGACCTGGCCGGGTTCGGGCGGCGCGCGATGGACGTGCCGCCCGCCGAGCTGGCGGCCGAGGTGGCCTACCAGATCGGCGCCCTGGAGGTCTTCGCACGCGCGGCCGGCGCGCGCGTGGCGTACGTGAAACCGCACGGCGCGCTCTACAACCGGGTCGTGCACGACGAGGAGCAGGCCGCCGCGGTGGTCGACGGCGTGCTCCTCGCGGACGCCTCGCTGCCGGTCCTGGGGCTGCCCGGTTCCCGGGTGCTGGAGCTGGCGGCCGAGTCGGGGCTGCCGGCCGTCCCGGAGGCGTTCGCGGACCGCGCCTACACGGACGAGGGCACACTCGTCCCGCGCGGGCGCGAGGGCGCGGTGGTGAGCGACCCGGAGGCGGTCGTGGAGCGCTCTGTGGAACTGGCGCGCTCCGGCGCGGTCACCGCGCACTCCGGCGCGCGCATCGCCGTGCGCGCCCGCTCACTCTGTCTGCACGGCGACACCCCGGGCGCCGTGGAGCTGGCCCGCAGGGTGCGTGCGCGGCTCGTGGCGGCGGGCGTGACCGTGGCGGCCTTCGCGTGAGCGGTCACCTGCCGGACGGAACCACCATGCCTATGACAACCCACCTGGTCGGTGACGACGCCCTGCTCGTCGAGGTGGGCTCCGGCGCCGAGGCGCAGGCCCTGCACGCCGAGTTGCTGCGGCGCCGCGCGGAGGGTTCGCTGACGGTCCGCGACATCGTGCCGGCCGCCCGCACGGTCCTCCTCGACGGCCTGGACGACCCGGCGCGCGAGGCAGCCGAACTGGCCGCCGCCCGGATCCCGGCCACTCCCCCGCGCGCGCGTGCCGCGATCGAGCTGCCGGTGCGCTACGACGGACCCGACCTCGCCGAGGTCGCCGCGCACTGGGGGGTGTCGGAGCGGGAGGTCGCCCGTGTCCACGCGGGGACCGAGTTCACCGTCGCCTTCTGCGGCTTCGCGCCGGGCTTCGGCTACCTGACCGGTCTCCCCGCGCGGTACGACGTGCCGCGCCGGGCCACCCCGCGCACGGCCGTGCCCGTGGGCGCGGTGGCACTGGCCGGTCCGTACACCGGGGTGTACCCGCGCTCCTCGCCGGGCGGCTGGCAGCTGATCGGGACGACGGAGGCGGTGCTGTGGGACCACGCGCGCGTACCGGCCGCACTGCTCACACCGGGGACGCGCGTACGGTTCGTGCCGACGGAACCGGTGCGACCGACGGAGCCAGTGCGACCGACGGGACCGGTAGGGCCGACGAAAGCGGTGGGACCGGTGGGGCCGACGGGACCGGTGGCGCCGGTCGGGCCGGTGGGGGGCGTATGACGGACCGGGCGCTCGTCGTCGTACGGGCCGGGGCGCTGACCACGGTGCAGGACCGGGGGCGGCCCGGTCACGCGCATCTCGGGGTGCCCCGCTCCGGGGCGCTGGACGGACCCGCCGCGGCGCTCGTCAACCGGCTGGTGGGCAACCCGCCCGACGCGGCGGTCCTGGAGACGACGCTGAACGGCTGTGCCGTACGGCCGCGTTCGACGGTGGTCGTCGCGGTCGGGGGCGCGCCGTGTCCGGTCACGGTCGGCGGGCGTCCGGCCGCGTGGGGGGCGCCCGTCGTGGTGCCGGCCGGGGAACTGCTCGACGTGGGGGCGGCGCTGTCAGGCGTACGGAGCTATGTCGCCGTCCGCGGCGGTGTCGCCGTCGAGCCGGTGCTGGGCAGCCGGGCCACGGATCTCCTCTCCGGGCTCGGTCCCGCTCCGCTGGCGGACGGCGCGGTGCTGCCGCTGGGCGCTCCGGCGGGGCCGCCCGCGCGCGTGGACGTCGTACCGCAGCCCGCTCCGCCTGCCGAACTGGTGCTGCGGGTGACGCCCGGCCCGCGCGCCGACTGGTTCACCCCACAGGCGGTGCGGACGCTCACCTCGCGCGCGTACCGCGTGTCGTCGGCGAGCAACCGCATCGGGCTGCGTACGGAGGGGCCCGCACTGGAGCGGGTCCGTGCCGGTGAACTGCCCAGCGAGGGCATGGTCCTCGGCGCCGTCCAGGTGCCCCCGGACGGGCGCCCGGTGGTGTTCCTGGCGGACCATCCGACCACCGGCGGCTATCCGGTGATCGCCGTGGTCCGCGCGGCCGACCTCCCGGCGGCGGCCCAGGCGGTCCCGGGCACCCCGCTCCGCTTCGTGGCCGTACGCCGACGCTGACCCACGAGCGCCGACCCGCGGGCCCTGACCCATGAGCACCGGCCCGCGGGCCCTGACCCACGAGCGCTGAACCGCCGACGCGGAACCTCCGCCGGCAAACCGCAGGCACCGAATCCCGGACACCGAACCCCAGGCGCCACGCTCCCGCAGCCACCGTCCGTAAACGCCACCGTCCGCCGCCGTCCGCACCGTTCACAGCCACCGCCGTCCGCAGATGGCGCGCCCCCTGGGCGCCGCCCGCAGACGCGCCGTCGTCGGCTCAGGCCGCGTCCGCGGGGCGTTCGGGTGGCTGGAGGGCGGCCAGCGCGGCGGAGACGGCGGCGGACGCGCTCAGGTCCAGGCGGGCGCTGGTGCCCTTGCGGCGGTGCCGCATCTCGTCGACGGCCAGGCTCAGCAGTTGCGGCAGGAGGTCGCGGCAGCGCCTGATCACCCACGCGGTGCCGGCCGTGGCCAGCCAGAACAGGCTCGCCTTCCTGGTCGGCGGCGGGAACTCGGGGTCGGGCGACGGCGCCCTGCCCGTCGCCTTGCCCAGCGGGGCGAGCAGGGCGTGGAAGCGGACGGCGAGCTGCCGGTGGCCGCGCTCGCCGGGGTGCAGCCGGTCCGCGCTCCACATCGCGCGGTCGGTGAGCCAGGCGCCCTCCGCCGCGTGCAGGTGGACGGCCCCGTACCGCTCGGACAGGGCGTGCACCACCATGTTGACCGCCCGCTGCCGGCGGGCCAGCGGGCGGGCCAGGGCGCCGGGGAGGCCGAGCATCGAGCCCGGGTCGGGCAGGCAGGCCGTGAGCAGGGTGGCGCCCGAGGCGGTGAAGGCCGCGTAGACCCTGTCGAGCCGTTCGGCCACCGCGTGGATGTCGAAGGTGCAGCGCAGGGTGTCGTTGACGCCTATGACGACGGCGACGATGTCGGGGCGCAGCGCCAGCGCGGCCGGAGTCTGGCGTTCCAGCACGTCCCGGGTCTGCGCCCCGCTGACCGCGAGGTTGGTGAAGTCCACCTCCCGCGCGGCGAGTCCGCCGGCCAGCAGCGCGGCCCAGCCGCGCCACCCCTCGCCGGCGGGATCGCCCACGCCCTCGGTCAGCGAGTCCCCGAGCGCCACGAACCGGACGGCTCTCATGCCACGCCCTCCGGCACGACACGACGGATCGGTGCCGTCGCTCCGCCCTCGTCGCGACGACACGGCAGCGGCGCGTCGTGCGCGGCGAGGAAGGCCTCCACGGCCGTCCCCCAGCCGAAGCACTCCGCACGCGCGCGTGCCGCCGCCCGGCGCTCGGCGCCCGGCCGCTCCAGGAGCGTCTCCACGGCGTCGGCGAACGCCTCCCCGCGGTCGGCCGCGGTGGCTCCCGCGGACCCGATGACCTCGGGCAGCGCGGAGGAGGCGCTGGCGACCACGGGCGTCCCGCAGGCCATGGCCTCCAGGGCGGCGAGCCCGAAGGTCTCGGCGGGCCCGGGCGCCAGGGCGACGTCGGCGGACGCCTGGAGCGCGCCCAGGGTGTCCCGGTCGGAGACGTGACCCAGGAAGGTCACCGGCAGCCGGCGTTCCCGCGCGCGTTGTTCCAGCCGCGCCCGCAGCGGCCCGTCACCGGCGACGACGAGGATCACGCGCCGTCCGCGCCGCACCATCGCCTCCACGGCGTCGAGGGCGGTGCCGGGCCGCTTCTCGACGGACAGCCGCGAGCACATGACGAGCAGCGTCTCGTCCGCGCGCGCGTGGCGTGCCCGCAGGCCGAGGTCGCGCAGGGCGGGGTGGCGGCCCGTCAGGTCGACGCCCAGGGGGGCGCGTACGACGTTGCGCGCGCCGATGCGGATGAACTCGCGCTCGGCGAACTCGGTGGTGCACACCACGCGCGCGTAGGTGTGCGCGGTGCGGATGTTGAGGGCGTCGGCGGTGCGCCGGGAGAGGTTCTCGGACATGCCCCAGGTGCGCAGGACGCCGTCGGCGGTCTCGTGGGAGACCATCACGGCGGGGACCCGGGCGCGCCGGGCCCAGCGGCCGGTCCAGCGCAGGGTGGTGCGGTCGGAGACCTCCAGGCGGTCCGGGGCGAGGTCCTCCAGGAGGGTCTGGACCCGGCGTCTGTCGGTGAGGACGCGGTAGCCGCCGGTGCCGGGCAGCAGCGGGCCGGGCAGGGTGACGACCCGGCCCTGCTCCTCGCACCGGTCCGAGAAGCGCTCGCCCGGCACGATCAGCACCGCCTCGTGTCCGGCCGCCACGAAGCCCTTGCCGAGTTCGCGCAGGGCGGTGCGCAGACCGCCGGAGGACGGGGCGACGAAGTTGGCCAGCCGGACGATGCGCAGCGGCGCGGGCGGGGCGGACGCGGGGGTGTTCATGCCGCCATCACCGGCCGGCGTGCCGCGAGCACGTCCTCGTAGTGGCCGATCAGCTGGTCGCCGACCGCGGCCCAGGTGCGGCCCTCGACGGTGGCCCGCGCGGTGGCGCCGAACCGGGCCCGCAGACCGGCGTCGGCGACGAGGGAGGCGACGGCCTCCCGGACCGCGCCGGCGTCGCGCGGCGGGACCAGGAAGCCGGTGCGGCCGTGGTCGACCAGGTCGATCGGGCCGCCGGCGGCGGGCGCGACGACCGGGACGCCGCTGGCCATGGCCTCCTGGACGGTCTGGCAGAACGTCTCGAAGGGGCCGGTGTGGGCGAAGACGTCGAACGAGGCGAAGACGCGGGCGAGGTCGTGGCCGGTGCGGCGGCCGAGGAAGACCGCGCCGGGCAGGGCCTCGGTGAGGTGGGCCTGGCTGGGCCCGTCCCCCACGATCACGACCTTGACGCCCTCCAGCCCGCAGGCTCCGGCGAGGAGTTCGACCTGCTTCTCGGGGGCGAGGCGGCCGACGTAGCCGACGATGACCTCGCCGTTCGGGGCGAGTTCGCGGCGCAGGGCCTCGTCGCGGAACCCGGGGCAAAAGCGGACGGTGTCCACGCCGCGCTGCCACAGCTGGATCCGGGGCACCCCGTGCGCCTCCAGGTCGCCGATCGAGGCGGTGGACGGGGCGAGGGTGCGGTCGGCGGCGCCGTGCACGGACCGGATCCGCCGCCAGGCGGCCGCCTCCCCGGCGCCCACGTAGGTGCGGGCGTATCCGGCCAGGTCGGTCTGGTAGACGGCGACGGCCGGGATGCCGAGCCGGGCGGCGGCTGCCATGCCGCGGACGCCGAGGATGAAGGGGCTGGCCAGGTGGACCACGTCGGGACGGTGGTCGATCAGCGCGGCGGCGAGTTTGCGGCTGGGGAGAGCCACGCGGACCTGGGGATAGCCCGGGAGCGGGAGGGAGGGGACGTGGACGACAGGGCAGGGCGCGGCGGCCGCGGCGAGCCTGTTTCCGGGGGCGGGGGCGGGAGCGACGACCAGGGGAGCGTGACCGCGGTCGACGAGGTGTCGGGCGGTCTGGAGCGCGCAGTGGGCCACGCCGTTCACATCGGGGGGAAAGGATTCGGTCACGATGACGACACGCATACCGGTGTTGTCGCCGCGCCGGACGTGGCCGCGTCAAAGTGGATCTTTCCGAAGGTTAAACGTCCCATGAGCGTTGGCCCGCGCACCCGAGCGGGCCAGACGCCGTCCATGCCCGGCCGCCCCGCCGGTCACCGGCCGTTCACCTGACGGGCGGTCTTCCGCTCACGCAACGTGCGGGGGATCCCCCGTGGTTCCCGTGTCCCTGACGGTGGTGCCGTGTGCGCGCGGTGGTGCCGTGTTCCCCCGTGGTGATGTGTCACACGGCGGGTGTGTCCGGTCCGATGCGGCTGCGTACGGCCGTCTGGACCTCGGCCTCCTCGGCGGGGTCGGCGGCGAGCCGGCGGAGCTGTTCGACGACCCGGGCGTCACCGGTCTCGGCGTGCCGGGCGGCGATCTCGCGGGTGGTCTCCTCGCAGTCCCACAGGCATTCGACGGCGAATCCGGCGGCGAAGGAGGGGTCGGTGGCGGCCAGGGCGCGGGCGGCGCGGCCGCGGAGATGGGACGAGGCGGTCTCGCGGTAGACATGGCGCAGGACGGGGGCGGCGCAGACGATGCCGAGCCGTCCGGTGCCGTCGACGAGGGTCCAGAGCGTGGGCGCGTCGGGGCCTTCGCCGCGGACGGCTTCCCGCAGGGCCGCGAGGACCAGTTCGCTGTCGGCGGTTCCGCCGCGGCAGGCGAGCATCCGTCCGGCGGCGGCGCCCAGGGCGTCGGGCCGGCGGGCCCAGCCGCGGGCGCGGTCGACGGCGGCGATGCTGCGCATGCGTTCGAAGGCGTCGACGGCGGCCTCCACGACGGCGGACGTGCCGTCGGCCACCGCGGCCTCGATGAGGTTCAGCGCGTCGGGGTCGTTGCTGTCGGCCAGGTAGCGCAGGGCCGTGCAGCGGGCGCCGTCGGTGCCGTCCTTGGCGGCCTGGAGGATCTCCGGCCGGTCCTCGGGTCCGGCGACGGCGGCCAGGCAGCGGGCGGCCGGCACATGGAGGGCCGCGCCCCGCTCGACGCCCTGCTGGGCCCAGTCGAAGACGGCCTGCACGCTCCACCCGGGGCGGGGCCCGGTGGGCCGCATCTGCCGCTGCCAGCGGTCGAAGCAGCCGGCCTCCTGAGCGGCACGCACGCGCGTGGCGATCGGTTCGCGGGGGTCCTCGGCCCACAGCCGCCAGGGCCGCGGCTCGAAGGCGTCCCGTACGGCGGTGGCCAGTTCGGCCTCGCCCTCGGCGTCCGTGGCGAAGCGTGCGAGCACCGGGGCGGCGAGGGCGCGCAGGCCCGCGTCGTCGTCGCGCAGCGCGAGCTCGTCCAGGGCCCAGGCCCAGTTGGAGCCGGCGGCGGCGTACCTGCGCAGCAGTGCGAGCGCGTCCCGCCTGCCGTAGGAGGCGAGGTGCCCGAGCACGGCCAGCGCGAGGCCGGTGCGGGACTCCTCGGTGTCGAGGATGTCCTCGGTGTCGAAGAGGTGTGCCTCGATGGCGTCCAGCTCGCCGCTCAGGTCGAGGTAGAGGCGTGCGTAGTAGAGGGAGCGGTTCTCCACCTGCCAGTCGTGGCGTGGGTCGCGCAGCACACAGTGGTTCAGCGCCGCGAGCGCTTCGGCGCGCGGGGCGGTGAGCGCGTGCAGCGTGCCGTCGCCGCGGCCCCGCTGAAGCAGGCCGAGCAACGTACCGCTGGGCGCTATGACCGGATCGAACATGGGAAACAGCCTCACATCAAGCGTCGACGCAACCGGAGAACACGCACTACCTGGCCGCGTGACACAACGTCGGGGCGCCCGCCGTCTCTTGCTTGCTGTAGACCATCTCTCTCTGCCTCTCGTCCGTGGCCCATGCGGGCCGCATCACGGCCCGCGCGGTGCGGCAACACCTGCCCAGCCATCGCGTCCGTGAATCACGACGTCATGATGACCCGGCACTTCGACCTGCCGCGACCGAAATTTCGGCGGCCCTGTACCGCCTCCCCCGTTTTGTGTGTTTTAGCTGGTCAGAACAGATGGTTCAGTTGGTGCCGAACAGTTCCAGAAGTTCCGTCTTGCCGAACATCCGCGCGGTGTCGACGGCCGACGGGGTGCCCGCGGCCGGGTCGGCCCCGGCATCCACGAGCGCTTTGATCACGTCCGTCTCGCCCTTGAAGACCGCCCCGGCGAGCGGGGTCTGGCCCCGGTCGTTGACGCGGTCGGCCTCGGCGCCCCGGGCGAGCAGCTCGCGCACCGCCTCGGCGTGGCCGTGGTAGGCGGCGAGCATCACCAGGGAGTCGCCGCGGTCGTTGGTGAGGTTGGCCGGAACGCCCGCGTCGAGGTACGCCACGAGTGCCTCGGTCCGCCCCTGCCGGGCCAGATCGAAGATCTTGGTCGCCAGCTCCACGACCTCGGGGTCGGGGGCTTCGCTCATCGTCCGGACCGCCTCTCTGTGTGCCGCGGGGACTTCCGTGGACTCGGGGAGCGTACGGCAACGGGCGGGCCGCGGGACCGTACGAGTGAATCGTCAGCGTACTGGCTCGGGGGTGCACATGACCGGATCCGCCCGAGGTAAAGATCACCGCAGTCCCGATCGAAGATCACCCCGACCCTGCCGAACGGCCGCCGACCTGGCCGTACGGGGTCCGGAATGATCCACCAACCGAGTGAAATCTTCCGAATTTCACTCAGTTGCACCTTTTATCGTATGGATACATGCTGTGATGCTGGAACCACTCATGGTGACTGTCCCCCTTCGACACCAGGAGACCTCAAATGATTCTCTCCATGTCAGGCGTCGTCCTGCTCGGCATCATCGTCTTCCTCTTCTTCCGCAAGGACGGGCTGAAGGCGTCCCACGCCACCGTCTCGGCGCTCTTCGGCTTCTACCTCGCCAGTACGGCCATCGCGCCGAGCATCAAGGCGGGCGGCGAGAGCCTCGCCAGCCTGCTCGGCGGCATCAAGTTCTGACGCCCCTCCCGCCCGTACGCACCGTCAGGAGACAGCAGTGGCCCGGCGCCCTCTCCCTCTCATTCTGAGCAACGGCAGCGCGCAGCTCGCCCGGAGCCGGGAGCTGGCCCGGACGGCTGCCGACAGCGCCACCGACGTCCTGCATCCGCTCATCACCGTCTCGCGCGGGCTGCGCCTGCTGGCCTCGGCCGGCCGGCGCAGATGGGCGGAGACCCCCAAGGACAAACGTGGGCCGCTGTTGTTCCTGGTGGCCTCGATCGTCCTGGTCGTGGCCCTGGTGCCGTACGGGCCGCTGCTCGCCGTCATCACCCTGATGGCGGCGGCGGCCTGGCACGGCCGCGAGCACACCCCACCCCCGCCGGAGGGCCCCGACGAGTCGCAGACCCAGCGGCTCCAGTCCCTGTACGAGGCCCTGGTGCCGTACTTCTCGGCCGCCGAGGACCCGGCGCCGCTGTACGCACACGGCGGGGAGTGGGACAAGGTGTTCCTCGCCCACGAGTTCGACGACGCGGGCCGCGTCGGACAGCTCGCGCTCCGCTACCCCGCCTACTTCCCGGACGGCGAGCCCGAGGCCCGGGCCCGCATCGAGCAGCTGCTCACCGCGAAGTCGGGCCGGGGCCGCGAGTACCACTTCGCCTGGGACGAGGAGGGGAACCAGCTCACGGTGACCGTCCTCGCCCCGCTCCCCACCGACATCGCCGCCCAGCGCTTCGTCACCGCGCCGGGCGAGACGGTCCTCGGCTTCACCGATCCCACCGAGGTCCAGCGCACGCTCCCCCTCGCGTACGGCGAGGAGCGGCGTGACGTACCGCCGGTCGTCTGGCGCACCGGCATCCGCTCCACCGAGCCGCACCTGCTGGTCATGGGCCGCCCGGGCAGCGGCACCTCGACCCTGCTGCGCTCCGTCGCCCTCCAGTCCCTCCAGTACGGCGACGTCCTGGTCGTCGAGGGCGGCGGCACCGGCGAGTACGCGTGCCTCTCCGGCCGGGACGGGGTCCTGGCCGTGGAGTGCGGGCTCACCGGGGCGCTGGCCAGCCTGGAGTGGGCGGCCCACGAGACGGAACGGCGGCTCGTCGCCCTCAGCCGGGCCCGGCAGGCGGGCCACCCGCCGCCGGACGACACCAGGCGCCCGCTGTGGATCCTGCTGGACCGCCCGAGCGCCCTCGCCCACCTGGCCGCGGCCGACGGCCACCGGGACCCGCAGTCCCACCTCCAGATCCCCCTGCGGCACGGCCGCGCGGCGAACGTCACCGTGGTGGTCGCCGAACACCTCGACAGCGCGGACGCGCTGAGCGAGGCCGTGCTCCAGCACACCCGCGCGCGGGTCGTGCTCGGGCCGGCGCTGCCGCAGGAGCTGGAGGCCGTGCTGGGGGCCCCGCCGCACACGAGTCCGCCGGGCCTGCTGCCGCCCGGGCGCGGGTACGCCCGGCTCGGTCACGGGCCGGTCCTGCGGCTCCAGGTCCCGGCCACGCCGGATCCCTACGACGAGGCGGCGAGCGACGCGGACCGACAGGCGGTGCTGGAACTGCTGCCGCCGAGCAGCCGACCGGTGGAGGCGGTACCGGTCGAGGCCGCCGTGGCGGAGGGCTGAGCGGAGGGCCGAGACGACGGGCGGGCGCCACCACTCCCGCCCACGGCCGTAGGACCGCGGCCATAGGACCGCGGCCGGACGATCGCGGCCGGACGGCCGCGGTCCTACGCCACGAAGGTCCGCGGTGACTCGCCGCCCCCTGCGGACGCCCCCGACTCCACCAGCCGCGCCGCCGCGGCCAGCCGCACCGCGGCCTCCTGCGCCACCGCTCCCCCCACGGTGAACGGCAGCCGTACGTACCCCTCGAAGGCTCCGTCGACGCCGAACCGCGGACCGGACGGGACCCGGACCCCCACCCGCTCCCCCACCTCCGCCAGCCGCGACCCGGACAGGCCCCCGGCGCGCACCCACAGCGTCAGGCCGCCCTTCGGCACCTCGAACTCCCACTCCGGCAGCTCCCGCCGTACCGCCGCCAGCAGGTCGTCACGGTTCTCGCGGGCCTGCGCCCGGCGCAGTTCGACGGCCTGTTCCCAGCCGCCGGTGCTGAACAGCCAGTTCACCGCGAGCTGCTCCAGCACCGGCGTCCCCAGGTCCGCGTAGGCCCGCGCGGCGACCAGGCTGCGGATCACGTCGGGAGCCGCCCGCACCCAGCCGATGCGCATGCCCGCCCAGAAGGCCTTGCTGGCCGAGCCGACGGTGACGACGGTCGAGCCCGCCGGGTCGAAGCCGCACACCGGGCGCGGCATCTCCACGTCGTCGTCCAGCCACAGCTCGCTCATCGTCTCGTCGGCGACCAGCACCGTGCCGGCCGAGCGGGCCGCGTCCACCAGCCGGCGCCGCTGGTCCTCGTCGGCGAGCGCCCCGGTGGGGTTGTGGAAGTCGGCGACGACGTAGGCGATCCGGGGAGCGGCCTCCCGCAGGACCTGGCGCCAGCGGTCCATGTCCCAGCCCGACAGCCCCTCGGCCATCGCGACGGGCACGAGCCGGGCGCCGGCCTCCCGCATCAGCTGGAGGATGTTGGCGTACGAGGGCGACTCGACGGCGATGCGCTCGCCGCGTCCGCCGAACAGGTGGCAGATCGCGTCGATCGCGCCCATCGCCCCCGTGGTGACCATGATCTGCTCGGGCATGGTGGGGATCCCGCGCGCGGTGTAGCGCTCCGCGATCATCGTGCGCAGCACCGGGAGACCGGCCGGGTAGTCCCCGTGGGTGTGGGCGTACGGCGCCAGTTCCTCCAGGGCGCCCTGCACCGCGCGGGTCAGCCACGGCTCGGGGGCGGGCAGGGCCGCGCAGCCCAGGTCGATCAGCGAGCCGAGGGCCTCGGGCGGCAGCGGTTCGAGTCCGCGGGCGGGGAGCGGGTTGCCCGCCGGGACGGCCGTCCAGGAGCCGGCGCCCCGCCGGGACTCCAGGAACCCCTCCGCGCGCAGCGCCTCGTACGCCGCCGCCACGGTCGTACGGCTGACGGACAGGGCGAGCGCCAGTTCGCGTTCGGCGGGCAGCCGGGCGGCGACCGGGACGCGGCCCTCCAGGACCAGCAGCCGGACGCCGTCGGCGAGGGCACGGTAGGCGGGCGGACGCCGGGTGCCGGGGCCGGCCGGGCGGTCCTGCTGCGAGCTGAGCAGCCGGGCGAGCTGTGCGGCACCCACTGCCGAGGTCCACTGCGCCATGAGAATCAGTCCACCTTCCCCGAATTGGCCATGGATGGCTTTTCCTCTCAAGCCACAGAGTGGCACGAGTCAGGCCACTTTCTCCACCAGGGGGGTACCTCTTGTCCACGCAAGGCCGTCTCGGGCGACGGTTGGTCCAGCTCTACGCGGGGCTCGCGCTGTACGGCGCGAGTTCCGGTCTGCTCATCGGGGCGGGCCTCGGCCTGGAGCCCTGGAACGTGCTGAACCAGGGCCTCGCCGAGCTCACCGGGTTCAGCATCGGCACGGTGTCGATCGTCGTCGGCGCCGCCGTACTGCTGTTCTGGATCCCGCTGCGCCAGCGTCCGGGCCTCGGGACGGTGTCCAACGTCTTCGCCGTCGGCCTCGCCATGGACGGCACGCTCGCCCTGCTGCCCGAGACGGACGCGCTCGCCGTCCGGATCCCGCTGATGGTGGCGGGCGTCGTGCTCAACGGGGCGGCGACCGGCCTGTACATAGCGGCGAGCTTCGGGCCGGGGCCCCGGGACGGGCTGATGACGGGGCTGCACCGCCGTACCGGCCGGTCGATCCGGCTGATCCGGACGGCGATCGAGGTCGCGGTGGTCGTCACCGGATGCGCGCTCGGCGGCACCATCGGCGTCGGCACCCTGCTCTACGCGGTGGCCATCGGGCCGCTCGCGCAGCTGTTCCTCCGGGTGTTCGCCGTCCCGTCGGCATCCGACGGCAGCACGGTCGTTGCCAAGGGGTCATCGGCGCGGGCCATACTGCGTTCGTGAGCACGCCGACACGCCACCCGTACCTGGACCACCCCGGCCCCATCGCCTTCGCCCACCGCGGCGGGGCCGCGGACGGCCTGGAGAACACCGTGGCGCAGTTCCGCCGCGCGGTCGCACTCGGCTACCGGTACATCGAGACCGATGTGCACGCGACGGCGGACGGCCGGCTCGTCGCCTTCCACGACGACACCCTGGACCGGGTCACCGACGGCGCTGGCCGGATCGGCGACCTGCCGTGGGACGACATACGGCACGCGCGCGTGGCGGGCCGGGAGCCGCTGCCCCTCTTCGAGGAGCTGCTGGAGGAGTTCCCGGACGTCCGCTGGAACGTGGACGCCAAGGCGGAACCGGCACTGCGGCCGCTGCTGGACCTGATCGACCGGACGGACTCCTACGACCGGGTGTGCGTGGGGTCGTTCTCGGAGGCCCGGGTGCTGCGGGCGCAGCGCATCGCGGGGCCGCGCCTGGCGACCTCGTTCGGCACCCGCGGGGTGGTCGGGCTGCGGCTGCGCTCCTGGGGGCTGCCCGCCTCGGTGCGCCGGTCGGCGGTCGCCGCCCAGGTGCCCGAGTCCCAGTCGGGGGTCCCGGTGGTGGACCGGCGCTTCGTGCGCGCCGCCCACGCGCGCGGGCTGCACGTGCACGTGTGGACCGTCAACGAACCGGATCGGATGCACCGGCTCCTGGACCTGGGTGTCGATGGCATCATGACCGATCACATCGACACGTTGCGCGAGGTCATGACGGACCGGGGCGTCTGGGTCTGAGACCTCCACGGCCGCGCCCGCGCGCACGGCACTTCTGCGGGAAGGCGAGGGCACGGGGTGGGCACCGAGACCGTGCGGACGGAGGCCTTGGACGAGGCCGCCGGGCTGCGGCGCGAACAGCGCGGCTGGTACTTCTACGACTGGGCGTGCTCGGTCTACTCGACGAGCGTCCTCACCGTGTTCCTGGGGCCCTATCTGACCTCGGTCGCCGACAACGCGGCCGACGCGGGCGGCTATGTGCACCCGCTCGGCATACCGGTCCGCGCGGGCTCCTTCTTCGCCTACTCGGTCTCCCTGTCGGTGATCGTGGCGGTCGTGCTGATGCCCCTGGTGGGCAGCGCGGCCGACCGCACCGGGCGCAAGAAGCCCCTGCTCGCGGTGGCCGCGTACGTCGGGGCCCTGGCGACCACGGGCATGTTCTTCCTGGACGGCGACCGCTATCTGCTCGGCGGGCTGCTGCTGATCGTGGCGAACGCCGCGCAGTCGGTCGGCATGATGCTCTACAACTCCTACCTCCCGCAGATCGCCCCGCCCGAGGAGCGCGACGCGGTCTCCTCCCGGGGCTGGGCCTTCGGCTACGCGGCCGGCTCCACGGTGCTGGTGGCGAACCTGGTCCTCTACTCGGCCCACGACTCCTTCGGCCTCTCGGAGACGGAGGCGATCCGCGTCTGCCTGGCCGCGGCGGGGCTGTGGTGGGGCGCATTCACCCTCGTACCGCTGCGGCGGCTGCGCGACCGGGGCGGCCGGACCGGCGAGGCGACGGCACCGGGGCTGCGTCAGCTCATGGCGACCGTGCGGGACATGCGCCGGCATCCGCTGACGCTCTCGTTCCTGCTGGCGTACCTGATCTACAACGACGGCATCCAGACCGTGATCTCCCAGGCCTCCGTCTACGGCTCCGAGGAGCTCGGGCTCGGCCAGTCGACGCTCATCGGGGCGGTCCTGCTGGTGCAGGTGCTGGCCGTGGCGGGCGCCCTGGGGATGGGGCGGCTGGCGAGGACGTACGGGGCGAAGCGGACGATCCTGGGGTCGCTGGTGGCGTGGACGGTGACGCTGGCGGCGGGGTACTTCCTGCCGGCCGGGGCGCCGGTGTGGTTCTTCGTGCTCGCCTCCGGTATCGGTCTCGTCCTCGGCGGCAGCCAGGCGCTGTCCCGCTCCCTGTTCTCGCACCTGGTGCCGCCGGGGAAAGAAGCCGAGTACTTCTCCGCGTACGAGATGAGCGATCGGGGGATGAGCTGGCTGGGACCGTTGCTGTTCGGCGTGACCTACCAGCTGACCGGAAGTTATCGATCCGCGATCATCTCGCTGGTGGTGTTCTTCGTCATCGGGTTCGTGCTGCTCGCACGGGTACCGGTGCGGCGGGCGATCGACGCGGCGGGCAACCCGGTCCCGCGGAAGATCTAGCCAGAAGATTTAGCGTTCAACGCGAAAGGGCGGTAGTGTACGCGTTTGGCCTGCCAGGCGTACCGTTACTGCGCGTCAAAGATGCCGAAACGCTGGGTGACATCTGCTAGCAGATGTGACAAACCGGGCGCCGGTGGGTACAACAAGGGGCGGCTACGACGGCGACGCATGACCCGGAACGGGAATCTTTACCGCCGACCGGACGTTGACCGGATGACGACGACAGCGACACCTGTCCTGTGGGCGACAAGCCCGGGAGGCACGATTCATGAGTGAGCGAGCTCTTCGCGGTACGCGCCTCGTGGTGACCAGCTACGAGACGGACCGCGGTATCGACCTGGCTCCGCGCCAGGCCGTGGAGTACGCATGCGAGAAGGGGCATCGCTTTGAGATGCCCTTCTCGGTCGAGGCGGAGATCCCGCCGGAGTGGGAGTGCAAGGTCTGCGGGGCCCAGGCACTCCTCGTGGACGGCGACGGCCCTGAAGAGAAGAAGGCCAAGCCCGCGCGTACGCACTGGGACATGCTGATGGAACGACGCACCCGCGAGGAGCTCGAAGAGGTCCTCGAGGAGCGTCTGGCGGTTCTGCGATCCGGAGCGATGAACATCGCGATTCATCCCCGGGACAGCCGTAAGTCCGCGTAGTTCCGCACCGCGGGAAGTCGGCACAAATAACCGAGGGCGCCGTACGTCTCCACGTACGGCGCCCTCGGTTCTGCGCTGTCCGCTCGCGCGGTCGGCGTGCGGCGGTCACCGCGTGAGCGGCGGCCGCTCCCCGGTCGGCTCCTCGCCCGGTCGCGGGCCCTCGTCCCGGATCACCTGGCCCTGGACCACCTTGCCGTCGGGCCGGTGCATGCGGGCCTGCTGGAAGGCGTTGCCCAGGGTGCCGGGGGCGGCGGTGCGGAGCTTGCGGTCGAGGGTGCGCTCGGCGAGCCGGGAGACCGCCTTCTGGACCGGCGGCAGCAGGAGCAGCAGTCCCAGGGCGTCGGAGACCAGCCCGGGGATCATCAGGAGCAGGCCGCCCAGCATCATCAGGCCGTTGCCGCCGCCGCTCTCCGGGGAGCCGCCGCGCTGGATCGCCTCGTTGAGGCTCCTGAAGGCACGGCGCCCGGCCCGCTTGATGACCACGGCACCGGCGACGAAGCCCGCCACCAGCAGCAGGAACACGGTCACGCCCCCGGCCGCACCCGCGACCACCGTCAGCAGCCAGATCTCCAGCACCAGCCAGAGGGCGACGCCCAGCGGCAGGTATCTGGCGAGCCGGGAGCGCCGGGGCCGGGTGGTGTACGGAGGGGTCTGCGCGCCAGTCGTCATGCACCCAGTGTGCCTGGGCCCGGCTCAGTGCGGGATAAGGGGATGATCAACCGGATCTGTGGGTTCTCCGGGCGCCGCCTGTGACGGCTGTGCGCGCCGTGAGCCCGGCTCCGCTAGGACGACGGCCTGTCCTTGCCGGTGATCTTGCCCACCCGCTCGGTGACGCCCCACGAGGCGACCCGCCAGAACGCCTCCACCACGATGCCACGGTTCATCTTGGACTCACCGAACTCACGCTCCACGAACGTGATGGGCACCTCGACGACATGGAAGCCGGCCTTGATCGCGCGGCGGGCCAGGTCGACCTGGAAGCAGTAGCCCTGCGAGGCGACCTCGTCGAGGCCGAGGCCCTCCAGGGTCTCGCGGCGGAAGGCGCGGTAGCCGCCGGTGATGTCGCGGAGCGGGAGGTCCAGGGCGAGCCGGGAGTACAGGGAACCGCCGCGGGAGATGAACTCACGGGACTTCGGCCAGTTGACGACCCGGCCGCCGGGCACCCAGCGGGAGCCGAGCACCAGGTCGGCGCCCTTGAGCGCGGTCAGCAGGCGGGGCAGTTCCTCGGGCTGGTGGGAGCCGTCGGCGTCCATCTCGATGAGCACGCCGTAGCCGTTGTCGATGCCCCAGCGGAAGCCTGCGAGGTAGGCGGCCCCGAGGCCCTCCTTGCCCTTGCGGTGCAGCACCTGGACGTGGTCGTCCTCGACGGCCAGTTCGTCGGCGAGCTTGCCCGTGCCGTCGGGGCTGTTGTCGTCCGCCACCAGAACGTGCGCCTCGGGGACGGCCTGGCGCACCCGGCCGACGATGGACTTGATGTTCTCCGCCTCGTTGTAGGTCGGAATGATCACCAAGGCCGTGCCGAGCGGGCCGAACCGCCTCCCCTGGGCTTTTGCCGCGAGGGTACCGTCGCCGTCGTTCACTGCTGCCCCTTCATGTCGTACGCAGGGGACCACCATAGTGGCCGCGGCCTGCGCTGACGTGACAGCTCATTCGTATGGTGGTGTCGATTCCGCAAGAACGGGGTAAGGATGCCCGTTTCGGGTGGCCGCCATCCGTGCTTTCGCCACCGTGTTCCCCCGATCCGCTCCCCCGTTCTACGGATGGGGGCCCGGCGCCCTTCGGGCCGACCTGGGACCCGCCGGCTGCGGGTCGACCGAAAGGCCGTTGTCTACTGAGCGTCCGGGCCCCACCCGGGTCACACCTCCCGACCGGCCGGAACGTTCCCTCGTCGGCGCGGGCGCTGAGCCTGGCTCCCAGTGGCGGTGCCCCGGTGCGGCACACCGTCCCTGACCCAGCGGCGCTGCGACGAGTGCGCGAACTGCTCCCCGGTCGGGCGTCCGGTGGTGGACTCCGCCGAACCTACCGGCCCGCTGCCGCTGGCTGTCAACAGCCGTTTGACCTGCGGAAACAGACTCTAACCGCTGGTCAGCCCGGAGGATGCGCAGGTCGCGCGACGGAACGGCGGCCGACGATCACGGCCGCGCCACCCCCGGAGATCACTCGCCCGGCCGTACGAATCAGGTCCGGTCACTCGCCCGGCCGTACGAAGACCGTTCGGCCGCCCACCACCGTGCGCAGACAGACCGGCAGGTCGCGGCCGGGGGTCAGGTCGGGCAGGCCCGGGGTGCCGGAGCGGGGGTCGGTGGACCAGCGGGCCACCCGGTCGTCGGGGGCCTGCACGACGAGTTCCTCGGTGCGCCAGACGGCGTAGTCGGCGGGCGCGCCGGGCACCAGGACACCGGCGTCGTCCCGGCCGATCGCCCGCCAGCCGCCGCGGGTGTGCGCGGTGAAGGCGGCGCGGACCGAGATCCGGTGCCCGGGCGTGCGGTGGAAGGCGGCGGCGCGCACGGTCCCCCAGGGGTCGAGCGGGGTGACCGGGCTGTCCGAGCCGAAGGCGAGCGGGACGCCTGCCTTGAGGAGGGCCGCGTAGGGGTTGAGGGTGCGGGCCCGCGCGGCGCCGAGCCGCTGGGCGTACATGCCGTCCTCGCCGCCCCACAGCGCGTCGAAGGCGGGCTGCACGGAGGCGATCAGGCCGAGTTCGGCGAAGGCGGCGATGTGCTCGGGGGTGAGCATCTCGGCGTGCTCGACGCGGTGCCGGGCGGCGCGGACGCGGGCGAGTCCGACCTTCTCGGCGGCGGTGCGCACGCCCTCGACCACGGCGGTCACGGCCGCGTCGCCGATGGCGTGGAAGCCCGCCTGGATCCCGGCCTCGGTGCAGGAGGTGACATGGGCGGCGACGGCGTCCGCGTCCAGGTAGGCGGCGCCGGTGTGGACCGCGTCGGCGTAGGGCTCGTGCAGGCAGGCGGTGTGGGAGCCGAGGGCGCCGTCCACGAAGAGGTCGCCGGCGGCGCCGAGCGCGCCCAGCTCACGTGCCTTGCCGGCGTCCTCCTGCGCCCAGTAGCCGACCACCCGGGGGCCCGTGGCGTCGGCCGCGAGCCGCAGCAGTGCGGTGAAGTCGTCCTCGGAGGAGATCTTCGGGCCGCCGCACTCGTGCACGGTGCCGATGCCGAGGGAGGCCGCGTGCGCGAGGGCGGTGCGCTGGGCCTCGGTGCGCTGGGCCGGCGTCACGGCCGCGAACGCGGCGGCGCGCACGGCGTGGTGCGCGTCGCCGGTGAGCGGCGCGTCCGGCGCGTCCGGCTTGTCCGTCCGGGGCACCGCGCCCGGGGCCAGGTCCAGCAGGGCCGTGGTGACCACCGCCGAGTGGACGTCGATGCGGGAGAGGTAGAGGGGGCGGCCGCCGGTGGCCGCGTCCAGCTCGGCCCGGTTCGGCGGGCGGTCGCCGGGCCAGCGGGAGGCGTCCCAGCCGTGCCCGAGCAGGACCCGGTCCCCGGGCCGGGCGGCGGCGAAGTCCCGGACCAGCGCGAGGGCCGCGTCCAGCGAGGTCGCCGCCGACAGGTCGAGGCCGGTCAGCGCGAGCCCGGTGGACGTGGTGTGGACATGGGCGTCCGTGAACGCGGGGGTGACCAGGGCGCCGTCCAGGTCGACGACCTCGTCGACGCCGTCCGCGAACGCGTCGGCGGCACCCTCGGACCCGACCCAGGCGACCTGGCCCCGCTCCACGACCATCGCGGTCGCGAACGGGTCGGCGGGGCTGTGCACCTCCCCGCGGCGGAGGAGGACGGTCCTGGGCTGGTCGGTGCGCTCACTCATGGGCACCAGTCTGGCGCCTCGCGCCCCTCGCTCCGCACGAGGGGCACCCCGAACGCGCCCCCGAGGGGCGCGGCGGTCAGATCCTCGGCGGCCGGGCCTCGTACGGCGTGGACAGCACCACCGTGGTCCGCGTCGAGACCCCCGCCAGCGTGCGCAGCCGCGCCAGCAGCTCCTCCAGCTCGTGCGGGGTCGCCACCCGCACCTTGAGGATGTAGTTCTCGTCACCGGCCACGCTGTGACAGGCCTCGATCTCGGGGACGCCGGCCAGGCGGTCCGCGATGTCGTCGGGGGCGCTGGGGTCGAACGGTTTCACCGAGATGAACGCCGTCATGGGCAGCCCGACTGCCTCGGGGTCGACGACCGCGGCATAGCCGCGGATGACACCACGCTGTTCCAGCCGGCGCACCCGCTGGTGCACGGCCGACGTGGAAAGACCCGTGGCCTTGCCCAGGTCCGTGTAGCTCATCCGCCCGTCCTTGACGAGCAGCTGCACGATTTGACGGTCCAGCTCCTCCATGGCGCAAAAACTACAGTGCGCTTGATCTCCTGGGATACCTCGGCGGCGCAGGTCATGGCCGGTTCGTGATGTGGCGCCGGGCGAGCCGTGCGCCACCTGGGGGACAAATCGACCGCACCGGGCACCTGCGGGCGGCATGTGACGAACGCCACACCCTCCGGACAGGGTCCGTGATGCGCTCGTGATTACCGCCGAGACCGGACGGGAAGTGCTTGCTGTGGTCGAGGCCGCAGCGCCTTACGGCCCAGCCCGAGGGGGAGTTACCCATGCAGAGTCTCAAGCGCCCTGGTCGTACCGTGCCCAAGCGCCCGCAGCTGGTCGTCGAGCCCGAGCCGGAGGGCGTCGAACCCGACCTCTACGAGGCCGAGGAACTGGACGCGTACGACACCTTCGAGATGTTCCGGGTGAACTGCCCGGACTGCTCCCAGTCCATCGCCCTGCTGGCGGACGAGGAGTTCCTGCCGGAGCACGCGCTGTGCGCCTCGCCGTGGAACCCGTTCGGCCTCACGGTCTGCGCGGGCACCGGCCTCGCGGCGGCCGACATCCGCGCCGCGGAGGAGGCGGAGGAGCCGCAGGAGCAGGAGATCGCCGTCGTGCTCACCCTGCCGCAGAGCCTGGACTGGCGGACCCAGCCCTTCTCGCACGTCGGCGGCCCGGGCTCACGCCCGATGCGCGTACCGGCGATGCGCCGCGGCGGCTATACCGCCGACCGCCAGGCCGCCTGAGTCACCGCACCGCGTCCCGGTAACCGCCCTGCACCATGGCGCGCAGACTGCCGTGGTGCAGGATCAGCGTGTCCGGGTCCGCCGGGACGGCGGCCTCACCGAAGTAGACCTGCCGGTAGGCGACGCGCAGCATGACGATCGCCTGCCGCAGGGCGGCGTACAGGATGTAGAAGTCCATGTCCCGCGGGGTGTGGCCGGTGAGGCGGGCGTAGCGTGCCTCGACGCGGTCGCGGCGCAGGAAGCCGGGCAGCCCCGGCTGTCCGCCGGCGGCCGTCAGGTCCTGGAAGAAGCGGTGCAGGTAGACGGTCCAGCCGAGGTCCACCTCGCGCGGGGCCGGTGCGGCCATCTCCCAGTCGAGGACGGCGACGGGGTCGAACCCGTCGTAGACGACGTTCCCGATGCGCGCGTCGCCCCAGTTGAGGACCGGGGCGCCGGGTTCACTGGGCCACAGTTGTCCGAGCCGGTCGAACGCGGCCTCGATGAGGGGCGAGCGGGCGAGTCCGTCCACCACCCATGCGTAGTAGGCGCGTTGGGACTCGACGTGCCGGCTCAGGGCGTCCCCGTTCCCGGGCAGCGCGAGGAACCCGGCTTCGGCCAGGGGGGCTTGGTCGTGCAGCCGGGCCAACAGGCCTACCGAGGCGGCTTCGAGGTGCTCGCGCTCGGCGTCGCCGGCCGCGTGCAGCCAGTTCCCCTCGTAGGTGTAGGGCATGACGTCGGGCGGGACGCGTCCCGCGACGCGCTCCATGACGAAGAAGGGCGCGCCGAGCGGTCCGGGGTCCTCCTCCAGCCACACCGCGCGGGGCACCGGCAGGTCCGTGTGCTCGGCGACGAGCCGCATGGTGCGGTACTGGCGGGTGAGGTCGTACGACGGGAAGACCGTGTACGCCGACGGGTCCGCCGCCAGTCTCAACACGCACTCCCGCAAAGGCGGTTCGGGATGCTCGATGTCGAACAGCAGGGTCTCGCTGGACATGCCGTTGGAGGCGGGGACCGTGACGTTCACGGCTCTCGCGCCGGGCAGCCGGGCGTCCAGCCAGGCGGTCAGCCGGCGGGTGAGGTCCTCCGGGTCGCGGGTGGTGGTGCGCGGGCGCGGTTTCGTGGTCATCCCGGTCTCCTTCAGGGCGCCACCGAGCCGAAGCCGGTGAAGCCGCTCGGATCGTGCCTGCCGAACGAGCCGTGCTCGAAGACGCCGTGCCCGACCTGCCCGCCGAGCCGGAACCGGGCCGCGTGGTCGGTGACTCCGTAGGCCGCCCGGGGGTGCGGCTCGCTCATGTCGTAGGTACGGCGGTCCACCCAGCCCCGGCCCTGCCAGGTGCCGTGCTGCCAGTCGTCCGCGGGCGGATAGCCGGCGCCGACCGCGAGGGGCGAGGAGGCGAGGATCTCCACCTCCAGCTCCTGGGGTTCGCGCGGGTCGCCCAGGTGGACGACGGCGCGGTCGGGGTGGCGGGTGCCGGAGCGGTAGCTGATCTCGGTCCGCGGCCAGCCGAGCTGGCGGTCGCGCCGGCCGGGGCGGACCAGGGTGGCGTCGTTCAGGGTGCGGTGGCCGTCGGCGTCCTCCTGGACGACGACCATCAGGAAGCGGTCCTCGAAGCGGACCGGGGACCAGATCCAGTGGAAGCCCTCCGTCGGGTGCGCCTCGGCGAGCCGTCCGCCCTCCTCCCCCGGGATCGGCCGCACACCCCAGCTGCGGTCCCGGGTGCCGGTCCAGCCGGCGGGGTCGACGCGGAACTCCTCGCCGCCGGCCCGGATCACCCCGGACACCCCGCCGGCCTGCACGAACCTGCGGCCCTCCAGGGTGAGCCGGTCGCCCCGGCGCTGGAGGTGGTGCGGCTCCCACAGGGCGGGGAAGCAGGCGGTCCAGGTCAGGTCGTAGGAGACCGAGTCGTCGCAGGTCAGGCGGAAGCGGCGGAGGGGTTCCTGGACCTCGATGCGCAGCGGGCCGACCGCGAGCCGCATCCGGTCCTCGCCCAGGGCGTCCGAGGCCCGGACCGCGTGCAGGGTGTCCCCGGTGCGCAGGGTGGCGTACGCGTCGATCACACCGGCGTTCGGGTAGACGCCGAGGCCGAGGATGAGCAGCGCGCGTCCGCCGTGGTCGAGGACGTGGAAGATGCAGCGGTCGTAGGCGTTGCGGTCCCCGGTGGCGACGTGCCGCATGGAGAGCGGGACCTGGTGCACGGGGTACTCGTCGAGCGGTACGGGACGGTCGTCGGCCACGGCAGGCCTCCCCGGAGGCTGGAGACGGTCCGGGTGACGGTACGTCAGATGGCGGGGAGAGGCCAGATCCCGGACCGGACGTCCACGAACTCACGCGCGATTGCGGCGATCGGTGACCAGGGCGGCCGCGCTCGCGTTGGCCAGGCATGACGACCACGTACACGACCCTCGGCCGTCAGCGCCGGATCTTCGTCCCCCTGCCCGCGGAACCGGTTCCGCCGCCCGTGCCGCACGATCCGCCCATCTACCGCGACCTGATGCGGGCCTGGGCCGACCGGGGCCGCACCCTGCCGGGCCGCCACGACCCGGAGTGGGTCAGGCTGGCGGCGCCGACGGTCTCCCGGGGGCAGTTCAGCGGCTTTCAGGCCCCGCCACATGACGGGCGATGACCATGCGCTGGATCTGGTTGGTGCCCTCGACGATCTGCAGGACCTTGGCCTCGCGCATGTAGCGCTCGGCCGGGAAGTCGGCGGTGTAGCCGTAGCCGCCGAGGATCTGGACGGCGTCGGTGGTCACCTTCATCGCGGTGTCGGTGCAGTGCAGCTTGGCCATGGCGGCCTGCTTGGCGAACGGCCGCCCGGCGTCCCGCAGCCGGGCCGCCGCCAGGTACAGGGCACGGCCGGCCTCGATCTGGGTGGCCATGTCGGCGATCATGAAGCGCAGGCCCTGGAAGTCGGAGACGGGGTGCCCGAACTGCCGGCGCCCGGCGGCGTAGGCGACGGCCTCGTCCAGGGCCGCCTGGGCGAGGCCGACCGCGCAGGCGGCGATGCCGAGCCGGCCGGAGTCCAGCGCGGACAGGGCGATGGCGAAGCCCTGGCCCTCCTCGCCGAGGCGCCGCCCGTCGGGGACCCGCACGCCGTCGAAGTGGACCTGCGCGGTGGGCGAGCCCTTCATCCCCATCTTCTTCTCGGGCACCGCGCCGCTCAGTCCGGCCGCGTCGCCCGGGACCAGGAAGGCGGTGATGCCGTGCGAGCCCTGGGCGCCGGTGCGGGCCATGACCGTGTAGAAGTCGGCGATGCCGCCGTGGGTGATCCACGCCTTGGTGCCGTCGATCACCCAGTCGTCGCCGTCGCGGACGGCCTTCGTGCGGAGCGAGGCCGCGTCGGAGCCGGAGGACGGCTCGGAGAGGCAGTAGGCGCCGAGCAGACCGCCGCCGAGCATCGCGGGCAGGTACTCGACCTGCTGTTCCTTGGTGCCGTAGGCGGCGAGCGCGTAGCTGGCGAGGGTGTGCACGCTGACGCCGAGGCCGACGGTGAGGCGGGCCGCGGCCAGTTCCTCCAGGACCTGGAGGTAGACCTCGTAGGGCTGGTCGCCACCGCCGTACTCGGCGTCGTAGGGCAGGCCGAGCAGGCCTGACGCGGACAGCAGCCTGAAGACCTCGCGCGGGAAGTGCCCGGCGTCCTCCTCCTCGGCCGCTTTCGGCGCGATCTCGCGCTGGGCGATGTCCCGGACGAGCGAGAGCAGCTCCCTCGCCTCGTCCGTGGGCAGTTGACGCTCCACCGGCTGCGGGGCGCGGTCGGACATGGCGTCGGTCTCCTCCCTGTCGGGCACCGGCGGTCGCGGCCCGTCGGGTGGGGGCGGCTCCGCCTTCGTTCGAGTGCGGCCGAGGTGGGCGACTCCGGGTCTCGGAAGCGGCTGACCTGCGGCTGCGCAGTGAGTATGCCCGATCAGGGACCTTCCGTCACCAGTTAACGACCGCTTACTTCGCTAATTCCAGGACAACATTCCGGCAGCGCGGAATCGGCCCGATCCGTTGACCCGACCGGCCCAGCCCTTTCAGGGCGCATGACCAACGCTTTACCGCGCCCATGCCGACCAGGGCCGTCGGACAGCCCCGGCGGGGGGCCTGGGGCGGGGTGCCACCAGACCGCCGCCCCTCGCGCGTCAGGTGTCGCGGCGGGCCGGGGCCGGGGCCGGATAGGAGGGGTCGAGTTCCTCGATGGCACGCATCGTGCCGCCGAGCGTCTTGACCAGCAGTTCGCGCATGACGTCGCGGGAGAGCCCGGGGCGGTCGATCCAGTCGAGGGTCGCGCCCTCGACGCTGCACAGCCAGGAGAGCAGCCCCATCCTGGCGAGCGGGGCGATGTCGGTACGGCCGTAGGCGCCCTCGGCGATGGTCGCGACGATCGCCTCGCGCACCCCGTCCCGGATGGCGTGCACCTCGGTGTCGAAGCCGACGCCGCCGCTGACGATGGTGCGGTAGGCGGCCTGGTGGTGCTCGGCGTAGCGCAGATAGCTGTCGATGGTGCGGTGGACCCGGTCGACCTGGGGCAGCTCCAGACCGCTCGCCGCGAAGGTGACCAGGTCGGCGACGGAGTCCTGGATGATCGCCAGGTAGTAGCCGCGCTTCGACTGGAAGTAGTAGTAGATCAGCCCTTTGGCGACATGCGCCTGCCTGGCGATGTCGTCCATGGAGAGCGCGTCGTACGAGGTGTCGGCGAACAACTTCCGCCCGATGGCGATGAGTTCGGCACGACGGGCCACGGAGCGCTCGGTGCCGCGCGCCCGGGGACGGGCAGCGGCACCTTGTTGACTACTATTCAAATCGGACCCTGGTCTCAACGGGCTGCGGGACATCCGCAGTATGTCAGCTCGGGTCGTGGGTCAGGTCACAGCAGCCCGAGTTGGGTGACCAGCATGGCGACGACCACGACAAGGGTCCAGCCCATGACGTGCTCCAGGACCTTCGGGCCGTCTTCCCGGGGGCCGCCGGTGCGGGCGCGGGCGGCGGTGGCGGAGTGTGCGGTCATGACGTCCACCATGCCATCGATTGCGGCTTTTGCGGCGGAGAGCTTGGTCACAGGACGGCGGCCCCGGGAGCGCCCCGGGGCCGCCGTCGTGCCCGGTCAGCGGATGCCGACCGCCGCGAGCGCCTTGGTCTGGCCCGGCGTCGGACCCGCCGGGAAGTACAGGTAGCAGACCCCGCCGGTGCCGGAGACGACCTTGCCGCTGGCGTTGTACCGCTTGGTGCGCAGCCAGATGTTCTCGAACTCCCGCCGCAGGTACACCCGCCGGACCGCGTCGTCGCTCGCCGAGAACGGGTCGTTGGCGATCACGTCGCCGTCCGCGGTGAAGCCGATGACGGTCATCAGGTGTCCGGAGGTGCCGTATCCGGCGCCGGTCAGCTCCGAGGCCAGGAACGACTGTGACGTTAT
This sequence comes from Streptomyces sp. NPDC104367, assembly GCF_055583825.1. Lineage (NCBI taxonomy): Bacteria > Bacillati > Actinomycetota > Actinomycetes > Kitasatosporales > Streptomycetaceae > Streptomyces > Streptomyces sp. NPDC104367. The sequence goes on from NZ_JBVJND010000025.1 coordinate 58,517, forward strand.
GGCCGGGATGCCGGCCGCGATCAGGGTCTCCAGGTCGGTGAGCGAGGACAGCCGCGTCACCACGCCCTGCAGGTCCTTGTAGGTGGCCGCGTAGGCGGCGTTGAACGGCCAGTTGCCGCAGCCCGCGTACTGGTTGTCGTAGGTGTACCGGGCCGCGTGGCAGACCTGGGGGTCGGCGTACGTCGGGTCGACCCAGGCCAGCTGCGCGGGGGTGAGCCGGCCGCCCCAGTACTCGATGATCATCTGCGAGGAGGTGGGGCTGCACCAGGCCTCGCCGCCGTTGTCGTACTCGGGGTACTGGCCCTTGTGGATCTCCTGGGAGTAGCGCGGGACCTTCAGCTCCTGCGCCAGGCCCGGGGTGGAGGCGGGCACGGTGAAGCGGTCCGGGACGTCCGAGCCCATGGCGCCGAGCCGCCAGACGGTGGGGGTGAGCTTGGTGCCGGGCTTGCGGTAGAGGGTCAGCCGCAGCCGGTACGAGGCGAGGCGCAGGCCGGTGGAGGCGTCGTCGACGGCGAAGGTGTCCGTCCAGATGCTGCTCCTGCCGTCCGCCTGGCCGTCCACCGAGGTCCGCCTGATGTCCTGGTCGCCGGCCGCCCAGCGGCCCATCACGTACCAGGGGGTGTCGGTGCCGTCGGAGTAGGTGCCGAGCAGTTCGACCTGGATCCAGGTGCCGGCCGGGGTGTCCGCGTTCCAGGAGGCGACGAGTTCGGTGGCGGGGACGGCGGGCCGGTGCACCGGGCCGGTCCAGGTCGCGTACTCCCACTTGGCGGTGGTGCCGGTGCGGGGGTCGGTGTAGGAGGTGGTGCCGGCCGGGGTGCCGATCACCACACCGGGGCGGTCACCGGCGACGGCACCGGCCCCCTTGACGGTGCCGGTCCGCCAGTCGCTGTACGTGGTCCAGGAGCGGTAGTCGACCGGGCGGGCCTCCGCCCGGCCGGTCTCCTCGGCGGCGCTCTCCGGCGCCGCGGCCGCGGGCGCCGCGGGGACCACTCCCCCGGCGACGGCTGCGGCCGCGACGGAGGCGGCGGCGGCCAGAACGGTTCTGCGGGACGGCTGTTCGGCTCTGCTCATCGGCGGGGAACCCCCAGGGGTACGAGTCGGAGCTGGTCCGGTGCGAGGCTGTGCGCCAACTATGGATCAGGGGCCATGCCCCTGCCAGCACTTCCGCCCATGCCACGCCCGGCAATATCGGCCTCGTCCGCTGAAAGGACCCCGGCCCGGCGGCCGGGCCGCCGGCGGGTCCGCCGGGAGCCCCGCGGCACCGGGCGGGAACCGGGACGTCCGGGCCGGGAACTAGGATGTCCGGGGAGAACACGCCCACCTCGTCGCATTCGAGCACACCCCGGGAACAGCCATTCACGAACTCGCCGCCGGGCTGCGCGGTCTGCCGCCCTCCTGCGGCCCGGTCCGTCTCGTCGGGGTCGACGGACACGCCGGCTCCGGGAAGAGCACGTTCGCCGGACGGCTGGCCGCCGCGCTGGGCGGGGCGCCCGTGCTCCACCTCGACGACATCGCCAGCCACGAGGAGCTCTTCGGCTGGACCGGCCGCCTGATGGACCAGGTGATCGAGCCGCTCGGCCGCGGCCGGACCGCGCACTACGCGCCCTACGACTGGCGCACCCGCGCCTTCGGCCCGCCCCGCCCGCTGCCGCCCGCCCCCGTGGTCCTCGTCGAGGGCGTCGGCGCCGGCCGCCGGGCCCTGCGCCCGTTCCTGGCGCGGCTGCTGTGGATGGAGATGCCGCGCGAGGAGTCCTGGGCCCGCGGCCGGCTGCGGGACGGCGCGGGACAACGGGACTTCTGGGACGAATGGGTAAGAGCCGAACGCGAACATTTCTCCGAGGACCCGTCGAGACCGTTCGCCGACCTCCTGGTGACGCAGTCACAAATGGGGTACGAGGTGCACAAGGGGCCCGTGACGGCCACTGGACCGGACCAGACGGTCACCCACCGTGAGGGACCGTCGGCAGTGTGCTGAACTCGTGAAGAGCGGCTCCGGACAAGTTGCCCGAGTACCTCAACTCGGCTTGACCCGGGGGCCGTACAGGTCCTACGTTCTGAATGTGCGGCCGTTCGAGCCGCCCCGCAGACGCGAAGCCCCCGGTTGTTCCCCCGTGATCGGGGGCTTCGTTCTGCCCTTTACCCCTTTTGTGTGCGGCGCGTACGCTCCCCCGCTCACCCACGGTCACCGGCCGGTGTGCGCCCCGTCTGCTCCCACCTCGCCAAACGGCCTGTGCGGCACCCTTCGAAGGGTGGTGGAAGCGCAGGTACGATGCCCTCGGTGCGACCTTCGAACGGCTGCTTCGCGCACCTGCAACTCCGGTCCGCGGCACAGCGGTTCGACCAACGGCGGCCATCGGGGGGAGCCCGGGGGCCAACCACGGGGGCACGGTTTGTGGGGGACGTGATGGATTTCGGCACGCAGGGCTTCGAGGCCCCGGCCGACCTCGCCTGGCTGCGAGGCGTGGACGCCTACACGATGGGCGCCTATCCGCAGGCGGAGGAGGAGTTCCGCACCGCGGTGCGGATGGATCCCGGGATGGCCGACGGCTGGCTCGGGCTGCACGCGCTGCGCGTGGACACGACGACGGCGCTGCTGCGGATGTTCCGGCACCGGGACCGCTTCGGCGAACAGCGCGCCCGGCACCGGCGCTCGCTCAACTCCTGGTACTGGCTCGGCTGGTGGGTGCAGCCGGTGCTGGAGAGCCCGCGCGATCTGCTGCTCGCCCACGCCTCGCACTGGCTGGACGGCCGGCACGTCCCGGAGCTGGACCGGGCGCTCGCCGGGCTGCCGCCCGTGGACGCCGACCCGCAGGTCCGCTTCCTGCACGCCTGCCGGTCCTACCTGGTCAAGGACTGGGAGCAGCTGGTGCGGCACACCGACCCGCTGATCGACGACGCCGTGCTCGGCATCGAGGCGGGCCTGTTCGGCGGGATGGCCCGGGTCCGCCTGGAGATGTACGGCCAGGGGGAACCGCTGCTCGCCGCCGCGCTGATGCGCTGCCGCAGCGAGCAGCCGCAGCGCAAGGAGCTGCGCTACTGGCTGGCGCGGGCGCACGAGGGCACCGGCCGCAGCGCCGCGGCGCTCCCCCTGTACCGGGCCGTGCACCGGGTCGACCCCGCCTTCATGGACACCTCCGCACGGCTCGCCGCGATCGCCGAGGGCGACGGGTACGACGACGCGGCCGACCTCGCGGCGATCACGCTCACCGGTGCCGGGCAGGACGTCGTCGACGGACCCGACATGCTCGACCCTCTCTACGGTACGGAGGGCCGTGACCTGCGGTTCGGCGATCCGGAGCCGCCGGCCGGGGCGATGCCCTCGGTGATCGATCCGGCGGTGCGCGAGAAGGTCGTGCCCTCGCCCCCGCTGCCGGCCGGGCCGACCGATCCCGCGTTACTGGAGGAGGCACTCGCCGAACTGGAGCGCATGGTCGGCCTGGAGCCGGTGAAGCGGCAGGTCAAGGCGTTGTCCGCGCAGTTGAACATGGCCCGGCTGCGGGCCGGGCAGGGGCTGCCGGTGCAGCCGCCCAAGCGCCACTTCGTCTTCTCCGGGCCGTCCGGCACCGGGAAGACCACGGTCGCCCGCATCCTCGGCCGGGTGTTCTACGCCCTGGGGCTGCTCGGCGGCGACCACCTGGTGGAGGCGCAGCGGGCCGATCTCGTCGGCGAGTACCTCGGCCAGACCGCCGTGAAGGCGAACGAGCTGATCGACTCCGCGATCGGCGGGGTGCTCTTCGTCGACGAGGCCTACTCGCTCTCCAACACCGGCTACGGCAAGGGCGACGCGTACGGCGACGAGGCGCTTCAGGTGCTGCTCAAGCGGGCCGAGGACAACCGGGACCATCTGGTGGTGATCCTGGCCGGCTACCCGGAGGGCATGGACCGACTGCTGGCCGCCAACCCTGGCCTGTCCTCGCGCTTCACGACCCGCGTGGACTTCCCCTCCTACCGCCCCCTCGAACTGACCTCGATCGGCGAGGTGCTGGCCGCCGAGAACGGTGACGTGTGGGACGAGGAGGCGCTGGAGGAGCTGCGGTCCATCGCCGGGCACGTGGTCGACCAGGGGTGGATCGACGAGCTGGGCAACGGACGGTTCCTGCGGACGCTGTACGAGAAGAGCTGCGCGTACCGGGATCTGCGGCTGTCCTCGTACCCCGGGGCGCTGTCGAGGAACGACCTGGCGACGCTGCGGCTGCCGGATCTGATGCAGGCGTACGGAGAGGTGCTCTCGGGCCGGGGCCCGCAGGACCCGTCGGCGATGTAGGCGGGGGCGGGCGAACCCCGGAGGGAGCGCGGGGAACTGCGCGGCCGGCCTCCGCCGGCCGGCAGCTCCCCCACGGCCTCAGCCCACGGTCACTTCCTCCGGCTCCCCGCTGGAGCGCGGCTCCGGAGTCCTCGGCGACGTCGGCCTCTCCCGGTGCGCCGGGTCCGTGACCTCGCCGACCAGCAGCTCCAGTACGTCCTCCAGCGCGGCCAGGCCGAGCACCTTGCCCTTCCCGTCGGCCACCTGGGCCAGGTGGGTGGCGGCCCGGCGCATCACCGTCAGCGCGTCGTCCAGCGGAAGCTCCGCGCGCAGGGTGGTCATCGGGCGCCACACCTGCTGCGGGACCGCCCGGTCGGAGTCCTCCAGATCGAGCACGTCCTTCACGTGGACGTACCCCATGAAGGCGCCCGACTCGGTGGCGACCGGGAAGCGGGAGTAGCCGGTACGGGCCGTGAGTTCGACGATCTGGCCGGGCGTGACCGACGGCGGGACCGTGATCAGCGACTCGCGGCGCAGCAGGACGTCCGTCACCGGGCGGGAGCCCAGTTCCAGCGCGTCCTCCAGGCGCTCCTGCTCCTCGGGGCCGAGGAGACCGGCCTGGCCGGAGTCCTCCAGCAGGCGGTTGAGCTGCTCGCTGGTGACGACCGCCTCGACCTCGTCCTTCGGCTCCACCCGGAAGAGCTTCAGGATGCCCTGGGCGCAGGCGCCGAGGGCGACCGTGATCGGCCGGCACACGCGGGCGAAGGCGACCAGGCCGGGGCTCAGCCACAGCGCCGCCTTCTCCGGCGCCGCCATCGCCAGGTTCTTCGGCACCATCTCGCCGATGACCAGGTGGAAGAAGACCACGGCGGCCAGCGCGATGACATAGCCCAGGGGGTGGATCATGCCCTCGGGCAGGTGCACCGCCTCGAACAGCGGTTCCAGCAGGTGCGCCACCGTCGGTTCGGCCACCGCGCCCAGGGTGAGGGAGCACACGGTGATGCCGAACTGGGCCGCGGCCATCATCTGCGGAAGGCGTTCCAGGCCGTGCAGGACCTGGCGGGCCCGGGCCGTGCCCAGCGGTTCGATCTGGCTGCGGCGGACCGAGACGAGGGCGAACTCCGCGCCCACGAAGAAGCCGTTGGCGAGCACCAGGAGCCCCGCGAAGACCAGTTGGAGGAGGCTCATCGGACGGCCTCCGTCACGGCCGGGGCGGTGCGGACGAGGCGGACGCGCTCGGCGCGGTAGTGGCCGACCCGGCGGACCGAGAGCCGCCAGCCGGGCAGTTCCGCGCGGTCGCCCGGCGCCGGGATGCGGCCGAGCAGGTCGGCGACCAGGCCGGCGACGGTCTCGTACGGGCCCTCGGGCACGTCGAGGCCTATCCGCTGGAGGATGTCGACGCGGACACTGCCGTCGACGTCCCAGGCGGGCTTGCCGTCCTGTGCCGGAGCGGCCGCGAGTTCCGGCGCGTCCGGGCTGTCGTGCTCGTCGCGGACCTCGCCGACGAGTTCCTCGACGATGTCCTCCAGGGTGACCACGCCCGCCGTGCCGCCGTACTCGTCGACGACGACGGCGATGGGCTGCTCGGAGCGCAGCCTGGCCAGCAGGGGCTGGACCGGGAGGGTCTCGGGGACGAGGAGGGCCTGGCGGGCGATGCGGCCGACGGGGGTGTGCAGCCGGTCGTGCGCCGGCACCGCGAGGGCGTCCTTGAGGTGGGCCATGCCGACGATCTCGTCGATCTTCTCCCGGTAGACCGGGAAGCGGGACAGGCCGGTGGCCCGAGTGAGGTTGACGACGTCCTCGGCGGTCGCCGAGTCCTGGAGCGCGCTGACCTTCACCCGTGGGGTCATCACGTGCTGTGCGGTCAGCTCGCCCAGGGACAGGGTGCGCACGAACAGGTCGGCCGTGTCCTGCTCCAGCGCGCCGGCCTGGGCGGAGTGCCGGGCCAGCGAGACGAGTTCGCCGGGGGTGCGGGCGGAGGCCAGCTCCTCGGCGGGTTCGACGCCGAGGGCCCGGACGAGCCGGTTGGCGACGGTGTTCAGCGCGGCGATGACCGGGCGGAACAGGCGGGAGAAGCGGGCCTGCGGGCCGGCGACGAAGCGCGCGACCTGGAGGGGCTTGGAGACGGCCCAGTTCTTGGGCACGAGCTCGCCGATCACCATCTGGATCGCCGAGGCGAGCAGCATGCCGACGACGACGGCGACACCGGAGACCGCGCCCTCGGGGAGGCCGGTCGCGGTGAGCGGGCCGCGCAGCAGATCGGCCAGTGCCGGTTCGGCGAGCATGCCGACGACGAGCGAGGTGATGGTGATGCCGAGCTGGGTGCCGGAGAGCTGGAAGGACAGCTCCTTGAGGGATTCGACGACCGTACGGGCGCGCTTGTCGCCCTCGGCGGCGGCCTTCTCGGCCTCCGGTCGCTCCACGGTCACCAGGCCGAACTCGGCGGCCACGAAGAAGCCGTTGGCCAGGATGAGCACGAGCGCGGCCGCCAGGAGCAGCAGGGGGGTGGTCATGATGCCGCCGCCTCCGAAGCCTCGCGGACTTCGACCAGGCGGTCCGCGGTATGTCGGGAGGGGGCGGCGCAGGTACTACAGGACGATCCGTCCATCGCCGGAGGGGGTCACTCCTCGGGTAGCAGGAACCCCTGTGCGCGGGGCGCGCGACAGGGGTGGAGGCGGGACGTGGAATGCCTCCGCCAACAGATTAATCAAGACATGGGCCGATGCGGCAGGGCCGACGGCCCGGAGACGGCCCCGAAGTTGCGTGATTTCAGCCCTGATGCCTGTCGGGGTCGTGGAGGGCGTGGGCCTCGGCGAGGGCGCGCAGGGCCTTGGCGTCGGCGATGGCGCGCTGCTTCGCGATGCCCGGCTGGATGCCGAGCGCGGGCAGGCTGGTGCCGTCGCTGAGGTTCAGGAACACCCACGGGTCACCCGGGCGGAGGTTCACCTGGAGGATCTCCGCCCACTCCAGGCGCCGCTTGCTGGCGATGTTCACGACGGTGACGCCGGACTCGTCGGCGACCACCTTCACCCGGGCCAGCTGGGCCAGCACCCAGAAGATCAGCGCGCCGGTCACGACGAAGCTGAGCTGCTCCCCCGGGCCGAGCTGTTCGAGGAGCAGCGCGACCCCGGAGATGGTGGCGAAGATGGCGACGCCGGCGGTGAGCAGGATCACGCGGGTGTGGCCCGGCCGGAAGGTGACGGGCAGGGCGGGGAGCTCGGACATCTCTCGCGGGACCTCAGAGGCGGCAGGCGTGGATGGCCGTGGTCAGGATGGCGCGGGCGCCGAGGTCGTAGAGGTCGTCCATGATGCGCTGGGCGTCCTTGGTGGGGACCATGGCGCGCACGGCGACCCAGCCCTCGTTGTGCAGCGGGGAGACGGTGGGCGACTCCAGGCCGGGGGTGAGGGCGACGGCCTTCTCCAGCTGCTCGACGCGGCAGTCGTAGTCCATCATCACGTAGGTCCGGGCGACCAGGACGCCCTGGAGGCGGCGCAGGAACTGCTGGACCTTGGGCTCCTCGGTGTCGGCGCCGGTGCGGCGCACGACGATCGCCTCGGACTTCATGATGGGCTCGCCGAAGACCTCCAGGCCGGCGTTGCGCAGGCTGGTGCCGGTCTCGACGACGTCGGCGATGACCCCGGCGACGCCCAGTTCGATGGCGGTCTCGACGGCGCCGTCGAGGTGCACGACGGAGGCGTCGACGCCGCTGTCGGCGAGGTGCCGGGCGACGATGCCCTCGTAGGAGGTGGCGACGGTCTTGCCCTTGAGGTCCGCCAGGTTCTCGGCCTCGCCGGGCCTGGCGGCGAAGCGGAAGGTGGAGCGGGCGAAGCCGAGCGGCAGGATCTCCTCGGCGTTGGCGCCGGAGTCGACGAGCAGGTCGCGTCCGGTGATGCCGATGTCGAGGCGGCCGGAGGAGACGTAGATCGCGATGTCGCGGGGGCGGAGGTAGAAGAACTCGACGTCGTTGACCGGGTCGACGATGCGCAGTTCCTTGGACTCCCGCCGCTGCCGGTAGCCGGCCTCATGCAGCATGTCCGCCGCAGGGCCTGAGAGGGAACCCTTGTTGGGGACGGCGATGCGCAGCATGAGGTCGGCTTCCTTTGCTCGGTCGGGTGGTGGTGCGGCGGATGGTGTTTACAGGTGGGCGTAGACGTCGTCCAGCGAGATGCCGCGGGCGACCATCATCACCTGGACGTGGTAGAGCAGCTGCGAGATCTCCTCGGCGGCTGCCTCCTTGCCCTCGTACTCGGCGGCCATCCAGACCTCGGCGGCCTCTTCGACGACCTTCTTGCCGATGGCATGGACGCCCTTGGCGACCAGCTCGGCGGTGCGGGAAGTGGCGGGGTCGCCGTTGACGGCCTTGTGCTGGAGCTCGGTGAAGAGCTCCTCGAAAGTCTTGTTGGACATGGTGAGCGCCAGACTACGCCAAACGCGGCTTCGCTCAGTGCCAGGGTTCAGATACTGAGCGGAGGGTGGCCGCCGTCGCCACCGCCGCCGTCACCGCCTCGTGGCCCTTGTCCTCGTGGGAGCCCGCGAGGCCCGCACGGTCCAGGGCCTGCTCCTCGTCGTCGCAGGTGAGCACGCCGAAACCGACGGGGACACCGGTCTCGACGGAGACCTGGGTGAGGCCCTGGGTGACGCCCTGGCACACGTAGTCGAAGTGCGGGGTGCCGCCGCGGATGACGACACCGAGGGCGACCACCGCGTCGTAGCCGCGGCCTGCGAGGGCCTTGGCGGCGACCGGGAGCTCCCAGCTGCCGGGGACCCGGAGCAGGGTCGGCTCGTCGATCCCCAGGTCGGTCAGGGCGCGCAGGGCGCCGTCCACCAGTCCGTCCATCACCTTCTCGTGCCACTGGGCCGCGATGACGGCGACCCGCAGGTCGCTGACATCGCGTACGGACAGTTCCGGTGCACCCTTGCCGCTCACGTCTCTCCTCAGTGCTGTTTCTCTACTGGTTTGCGCAGGTGGCCACGGCCGGTGTGTCCAGCCAGGGCAGGTCGTGGCCCATCCGGTCCCGCTTGGTGCGCAGGTAGCGGAGGTTGTGCTCGCCCGCCTGGACGGGCATCGGCTCCCGGCCGCTGACCTTGAGGCCGTGGCTGAGCAGCGCGTCCGTCTTGTCGGGGTTGTTGGTCATGAGGCGGACGCTGCGCACGCCGAGGTCGGCCAGGATCTGGGCGCCTGCGCCGTAGTCCCGGGCGTCGGCGGGCAGGCCGAGTTCGAGGTTGGCGTCGAGGGTGTCGCGGCCGCGCTCCTGGAGTTCGTAGGCGCGCAGCTTGGACAGCAGCCCGATGCCGCGGCCCTCGTGTCCGCGCAGGTAGACGACGACTCCCCGGCCCTCCTCCTGGATGCGGTCCAGGGCGGCGTCGAGCTGGGGGCCGCAGTCGCAGCGGGAGGAGCCGAAGACGTCCCCGGTGAGGCACTCGGAGTGGACGCGGACCAGGACGTCCTCGCCGTCGCCGATCTCGCCGTGGACGAGGGCGACGTGCTCGACGCCGTCGGTGGTGGCGCGGTAGCCGTACGCCGTGAAGGCGCCGTGCCCGGTGGGGAGGCTGACCTCGGCCTCGCGGCGCACGGTGGGCTCGGCGGCCCGGCGGTAGGCGATCAGGTCCTCGATGGAGATGATCGTCAGGCCGTGCTTGCGGGCGAAGGGGACCAGTTCGGGCAGGCGGAGCATCCGGCCGTCCTCGCCGGCGATCTCGACGATGGCGCCGGCCGGGCGCAGGCCCGCGAGCCGGGCGAGGTCGACGGCGGCCTCGGTGTGGCCGTTGCGGGTCAGCACCCCGCCGGGCCGGGCGCGGAGCGGGAAGACGTGGCCGGGGCGGACGAAGTCCGCCGGGCCCGCCTCGCCGCCGGCCAGCAGCCGGAGGGTGGTGGCGCGGTCGGCGGCGGAGATGCCGGTGGTGACGCCGTGCGCGGCGGAGGCGTCCACGGAGACGGTGAAGGCGGTCTTCATGGACTCGGTGTTGTCGTCGACCATCTGCGGCAGCCGGAGCCGGTCGAGTTCGTCGCCCTCCATGGGGGCGCAGATCAGGCCGCGGCACTCGCTCATCATGAAGGCGATGATCTCGGGGGTGGCCTTCTCGGCCGCGATGACGAGGTCGCCCTCGTTCTCGCGGTCCTCGTCGTCGACGACCACGATCGGGCGGCCGGCCGCGATGTCGGCGACGGCCCGCTCGACGGGGTCGAGGGTGAGGTCGTCCAGGGCGTCGGTGAGGTGGAGGGCGGTTGCCGCGGTCATGCGGGTGCTCCTTCCAGAGCGGGCCGCGTGCCCTGGCGGGAGCGCAGCCACCAGTCGCGCATGCCCCACAGGACGAGCGCGCCGTAGATGACGTAGACGAAGCCGGAGAAGGCGTAGCCGTTGGAGAAGTTCAGCGGGACGCCGACCAGGTCGACGAGGAGCCAGGCGATCCAGAACTCGACCATGCCGCGGGCCTGGGCGTACATGGCGACCACGGTGCCGACGAAGATGTAGGCGTCGGGCCAGGGGTCCCAGGACAGGTTCGGGTAGGCCTCGAAGAACAGGGCGACGGCGACCGTGCCGACGGCCGCGGCGGCGGCCATCGCGCCGCGCTCGCGCCAGGTGGCGAACCGCGGGGCGATGTGGCCGTCGCCGCCGTCCTCGGCGCGGCCCCTGTTGCGGTTCCACTGCCACCAGCCGTACAGCGCGACGGCCATGACGACGGCCTGCTTGCCGGCGCTGCCGGTGAGGTGGCCGAAGAAGGCGCCGAAGAGGATCAGGCCGGAGGCGAACTGGACGGGCCAGCTCCACAGGTTGCGGCGCCAGCCGAGGGCCAGGCCGATCAGGCCGAGGATGTTGCCGGTCATGTCCGACCAGAGGATGTGCTGGCCGAACAGGGCGAAGGCCTCGGAGTTGAGCCAGTTCACCTGCCCGCCCCCTGACCGGCCGCGAGCAGCCGCTCGACGTACTTGGCGACGACGTCGACCTCGAGGTTGACCGGGTCGCCGGGCTGCTTGAGGCCGAGCGTGGTCAGGGCGAGGGTGGTGGGGATGAGGCTGACGGTGAAGTGGTCCGCGCCCGCCTCCACGACCGTGAGACTGATGCCGTCGACGGTGATGGAGCCCTTCTCGACCACGTAGCGGGCGAGGTTCCCGGGGAGGGAGACCTTGACGATCTCCCAGTGCTCGGAGGGCGTGCGGGCCAGGACCTGGCCGGTGCCGTCGACGTGGCCCTGCACGATGTGGCCGCCGAGGCGGGAGCCGACGGCGGTGGGGCGCTCCAGGTTGACGCGGGAGCCGACGCCCAGGGCGCCGAGGGAGGAGCGCTGGAGGGTCTCCGCCATGACGTCGGCGGTGAACTCGTCGCCCTCGTGCTCCACGACGGTCAGACAGACCCCGTTCACGGCGATGGAGTCGCCGTGCTGTGCGCCCTCGGTCACCACGGGGCCACGGAGCCGGAAACGAGAGGCGTCGCCGAGATTCTCGACGGCGGTGACCTCACCCAGCTCTTCGACGATTCCGGTGAACACTTCCCGGGTCCTCCTGCCTCAACGGGGCACGGACTCCGGGGCTGTCGACGGGCGACAGATTCTACGGACGAACACACCGGGAGCGACGCCGACGAGGTCCCGCCCGTGACGGACGAGACCAGATACGGCAGCGCGCACAGGTACATGCTCGCCCGCCGCGCACTGCCTCCCATCCGGACTTTAACCGTCGGTCCAGGAATTTCACCTGGTCAACCGGCCGCTGGAAGCGGACGGGTCGCGGACTGTAACCGCCGGTTCGGACTTTCACCGACCCCGGAGTGCGCTGCTTCTGGTACATCGCCAGTGTGCCACGCCCGATGGGGGTCGATACAGGGGAATTATGTGGGGTGGCTCACAACCCCTGCCGCTGGACTTCCCTGACGGTCCGTCATGTGCCCAACCGGGGCCCAGGCCGGGGACCTTGGCTTTGGTCCGGACCTATTGACCTGCTGGTCTAGTCCTTTTAGGGTGCCGTCGGGCCCGGTGGCGGTGACGGCGGCCCTTGCCCGCCGCCGGGTCGCTCACCCCCGGCCGGGGGGTGCGAACAGCTCGTCCTGGGCGCGTTCCCGCGCGGTCAGCAGGGCGCCCCGCAGCACGGCCGCGCCGCCGAGCACGCTCGCCCGGACCTCGGTCGCGAGCGGGGACATCCGGCGCAGCCGCTCCTCGACGCGGGCGGCCAGCCCGGGGCCGCCGGCGAGGCCGATCTCGCCGCCGAGGACCACCAGGCCGGGGTCCAGGACCGCGACGACGGCGGCGAGGCCTACGGCGACGCGGTCGGCGAAGGCGTCGAGGAAACGGGCGGACCGGGCCGGGACCCGCGGTCCGCCGCCCGCGGGTGACTCGCCGGTCGCGCGGTTGCCCGCACCCCTCGGGGGCGCTCCGTGCGCGCCTTCTTCGACGAGCCGCACCACCTCCCCCACCAGCCCGTGTTCCGCCGCCAGTTCGGCGATCGCCGCCGCGCCCACCAGGGAGTGGTAACCGCCGGAGCAGTCCGTCGCCGAGGGGAGTGCGACGGTGCCCGGCACCGGCAGGAAGCCGATCTCGCCCGCGCCGCCGGAGGCGCCCCGGCGCAGACGGCCGTCCAGGACGACGGCGGCGCCGCAGCTGTGGCCCAGCCAGAGCAGTACGAAGGTGTCCCGGTCCCGGGCGGCGCCCTCGCGCAGCTCGGCCAGGGCCGCCAGGTTGGTCTCGTTCTCGACGCTGACCCGGGCCCGCGGGAAGCGTTCCTGGAGGGCGGCGACCAGCCTGCGGTGCCAGACCGGCAGGCCCGCCGAGTTGCGCAGTTCGCCGGTGGCCGGGTCGACGAGACCGGGCGCGCCGATCCCGACGGTGTGCAACCGGGCGTCGCCGGTGGCCTGGGCCTCCTTCGCCGCCCGCTCGACCAGCCCCACCGCCCGCTCGACCGCGGCCGCCGTCCCGGCCTCCGGGCGCACCGGCACCGACCCCTCGGCCAGCACCTTCCCCACCAGGTCGGACACCAGTACCGAGACGCTCTCCGTGCGCACGTCCAGGGCGGCGAGACAGGCCTGGTCGGCGACGATGCCGTAGAGCCGGGCGTTCGGCCCCCGGCGCTGCTCGCCGGACTCGCCGACGACGGTGATCAGACCGGAGACGGTGAGCCGCTCGACGAGGTCGGCGACGGTCGGCCGGGACAGTCCGGTCAGCTGCTTCAACTGCCCCGCCGTCAGCGGGCCTTCCTGCTGGAGCAGGCTGAGGGCGAGCCGGTCGTTGATGGCCCGGGCGGTGCTCGGTGATGCGGGCATGGCGGGCATCCTCCCAGATCGGCGCGGGCCGGGACGGCCACATGTCCATCTATCTATCAGGCAGGGTCCCTGATAGTTTACGGCGGTGCAGCGGGGCGGCAGTGACCCGGGGAGGGGCAGGAAAATGAAGTACGTGACCCACGAGGAGCGTGAGGTGAAGCGCGCCCGGTACGCCGTGGCGGCCGTGTTCACCGTGCACGGTGCGGTCACCGGCTCGTTCGCGACCCGGGTGCCCTGGATCCAGGACCATGCCGGGCTGGGCACGGGCCAGCTCGGCTTCGCGCTCGCGTTCACCGCGTTCGGCGCCTCGTGCTCGATGCCGCTGGCGGGCCGGATCAGCCACCGTTTCGGCAGCCGTGCGGCGCTGCGCGGGCTGATCGCGATGTGGACGCTGTCCCTGGTCCTGCCGGCCCTCGCGACGAACCTCTGGACACTGTGCCTGGCGATGTTCGTGTACGGCGCGAGCGCGGGCATGGCGGACGTGGTGATGAACGCGCTCGGCGTGGAGATCGAGCGGCTGATCGACCGGTCGATCATGTCCGGGCTGCACGGCATGTGGAGCGCGGGCACCCTGGTCGGCTCGGCGGCGGGCACCCTCGCCGCGCACCTGGGCACGGACGCCCGGGTGCACTTCGCGCTGTCGGCGGCCGTCCTGACCGTGCTCGGCATCACGGCCGCCGGCTGGGTCCTGGACATCCAGCCCGGCGAGGACGAGGAACCGCCGCCGCGGTTCGCCCTGCCGCCCCGCTCGGCGCTGCTGATCGGCACGGTGGGCTTCTGCGCGGTGTTCGCGGAGGGCGCGAGCCTGGACTGGTCGGCGGTGTTCCTGCGGGACCGGATGGGCGGTTCGGCCGGGCTCGCGGCGGCCACCACCACGGGGTTCATGCTGGCCATGGCGGTGGCCCGGATCAGCGGGGACGCGGTGGTGAACCGCTTCGGCGCGGTGCGCACCGTGCGCGCCGGGGGCGTGCTGGCCGCGCTCGGCGGTCTGCTGGTCGTCGTCGCCGGGAGCCCGGCGGTGGCGATGACCGGGTTCGGGCTGATGGGCCTCGGTATCGCGGTCGTCGTACCGCTGTGCTTCGCGGCGGCCGGGCATGCGGGGCCGAACCCCAGCCAGGCGATCGCGGGTGTGGCGACGATCACCTACACCTCGGGCCTGATCGCGCCCAGCCTGATCGGCGGGGTGGCCCAGGCGACCAGCCTGGTGGTGTCCTTCTGCCTGGTCACGGCGCTGGCGCTGGGCCTGGTGGTGTTCGCGGGCGTACTGCGCGCCGGGGACCGGAGCGGCCGGGCACAGGTCAGTCCGCAGGCCGCAGCAGTTCCCGACCCACGGCCCTGAAGCGGTCGCTCCACGGCGCGGGGCGCAGGGTGGCCGCGTCCGTCCGGACCAGGACCCGGGTGCCCCGCGCGTAGGTCACCGCGCCGTCCCGCGAACAGAACCGGAAGCCGTAGGTGAGGCCGGTGGTGCCGAGCCGTTCCAGCCAGAGGTGGACGGCGTAGGTGCCCGTCCTGGTGACCGGGGCCTCGTAGCCGATCCGCAGTTCCCTGACCACGTTGCAGGCGTCCCCGGCGGCGGCCCAGTCGCCGTCGAAGCGGACGCCGTGCTCCTGCCACAGCTCGGTCCAGGCCCGCTCGACCAGCAGCGGGTAGCGGGCGTTGTGCAGCATCCCGAGCGCGTCGAGGTCGTCGAAGTGGACGCTCACGGGGAGCAGCCGGCCGTAGGCGGGGTCGGAGGCAGAGGCGGGGGCGGGCACGGCTTCGGCGGTCACGGGTGGGGCTCCTGAGCTTCGGGTACACCACCATCCTAAGCGAGCGCTCAGGAACCTCCCCGGGGGTCTCCCCCCGCGACCGGGCACGGGCAGCCGTGACAATGGTGCGGACCGACTTCACGTACGAGGAAAGCGAAGCCCCACCATGGATCTCGGCGTCCGCTGGAAACTGCACGGCGACGGGCGCACGCCCGCGCCCGGAGCGGTGGTGCGCCCCGACGAACGGCTCTCCTGGCCCCGCACGGTCGGACTCGGCGCCCAGCACGTGGTCGCGATGTTCGGCGCGTCCTTCGTCGCCCCGGTCCTGATGGGCCTGAACCCCAACCTCGCGATCATGATGTCCGGCATCGCGACGGTGATCTTCCTGCTCGCGACCCGCGGCCGGGTGCCCAGCTACCTGGGCTGTTCGCTGTCCTTCGTCGGCGTGGCCGCCGTCATCCGGGCGCAGGGCGGCACCAGTGCCACGGTGACCGGCGCGGTCTTCGTGGTCGGCGCCGTGCTCTTCCTGATCGGACTGGCCGTCCAGCGCTTCGGCGCCCGGATCATCCACGCCACGATGCCGCCGATCGTCACCGGCGCGGTCGTGATGCTGATCGGCTTCAACCTCGCGCCCGTCACCGCCTCCACCTACTGGCCGCAGGACCAGTGGACCGCGCTGCTGACGATGCTGTTCACCGGTCTGGCCGTCGTCTGTCTGCGTGGTTTCTGGTCTCGCATCGCGATCTTCCTGGGCCTGATCTTCGGATACGCCCTCTCCTGGGTCCTCGACCTGGTCTTCGGCAAGATCCACTCGATGAGCCCCGGCGGCAAGGTCACCGACCACTGGCGGCTGGACCTCTCCGGTGTCGGCAAGGCCGACTGGATCGGCCTGCCCTCCTTCCACGGCCCGTCCTTCCAGTGGTCGGCGATCCTGGTCGCGCTGCCCGTCGTCATCGCGCTGGTCGCCGAGAACACCGGGCACATCAAGGCCGTCGCGCAGATGACCGGCGCCCCGCTCGACGACAAACTGGGCACGGCGATCTCGGCCGACGGCGTCGCCTCGATGCTCTCCACCGCCCTGGGCGGCCCGCCCAACACCACGTACTCCGAGAACATCGGCGTCATGGCCGCGACCCGCGTCTACTCCACCGCCGCCTACTGGGCCGCCGCCGGCTTCGCGCTGCTCTTCGGCGTCTGCCCCAAGTTCGGCGCGGTGGTGGCGGCGATCCCGGGCGGGGTCCTCGGCGGCATCACCGTCATCCTGTACGGCATGATCGGCCTGCTCGGCGCCCAGATCTGGCTGCACGCCGGGGTCGATCTGCGCAACCCGCTCAACCTGGTGCCGGCCGCGGCGGGCATCATCATCGGTGTCGGCAACGTCAGCATGCAGTTCACCGACAACTTCTCGCTGAGCGGCATCGCGCTCGGCACGCTGGTCGTCATCACCGGCTACCACGCCCTGCGCGCGATGGCCCCGGCCCACCTCAAGGCGCAGGAACCACTGCTCGACGAGGGCACCAGCTCCTACGACGACACCAGGCCGTAGGCGCACGGGGCACCGCCCGGCGGGTCCGTTCCCCCGTTCCGGGGAAGCGACGGGCCCGTCGGCACGCGCGCCGGCCCGGGGCTGGGACCCTTCCCCCATGGCGCAGTCGGAACACCTCACCGCTCCGGTCGGCACCGTGCTCTCCCGGATGCGCGCCCTGGACGCGGCCCTGCCCGGGCGGGACGGTCTCGCGGTCTTCAACCGTGTCTACCTCGCCGTCACGGAGGAGGTCGAACGGCGCCTGGACGGGGGGCGGTTGGGCGACCCGAGAGCGGCGGCGACGCTGGACGTGCGGTTCGCGGAGCGCTATCTGGCCGCCGTCGACGCGGCGTTCGGCGACCGCAGGCCGCCGGCCTGCTGGCGGCCGCTGTTCCAGTTCCGCCACCATCCCGGCGTACGGCCGCTCCAGTTCGCGCTGGCTGGCATCAACGCGCACATCGGGCACGACCTGGCGCTGGCCGTGGTGGACAGCTGTCACACGCTCGACTGCGAACCGGCCGATCTGGAGGGCGAGTTCGACCGCGTGGGCGACCTCCTCGTCGCGCTGGAGGAGCGCATCCGCGAGGATCTGATGCCGGGCCCCGACCTGCTCCAGATCGCCGACCCGCTGACCCATCTGCTCGGTTCCTGGAGCCTGGAGCGGGCGCGGGACGCGACCTGGTCGGCGGCGCGGGCGCTGTGGGCGCTGCGCAGGTTCGAGGACCTGGTCGAGGAGTTCACCGAGCGGCTGGACGCGGCGGTCGGGCTCGCGGGACGGATGCTCCTGACCCCGCTGCCCGGCTGATCCGGCTCCCTCCGGCCTGATCCGGTCGCCCCGCGAGGTGCTGCCGGAATGCCCGTGCCACCGCCCTACGTTGACGGAAGCCACCCGATCGCAAAGGAGCACCGGTCATGACCACCAGGCTGGGCCTCGGCCTTCCCCAGATGCGGCAGTACTCCATCGGCACGGACGTCGCCGACGTGGCGCGCGCCGCCGAACGGATCGGCTACGACAGCCTGTGGGTCTTCGAGCGGGCCCTGTTCCCCGAGCCCGCCACCCAGGGCCTCTACGGCGTGGCGGGTCTCCCCTGGCCCGACCATTACCGGAACGTGGCCGAGCCCCTGGTCACGCTGACCCTCGCCGCCGCGGCCACCGAGCGGGCGCGGCTGGGCTCCAGCGTGCTGGTGGCGCCGCTGCACCTCCCCTTCCAGCTGGCCAAGTCGCTGGCCACGCTGGACGCGGCGAGCGGCGGCCGGGTGATCGCGGGCCTGGGCACCGGCTGGTCGCTGGACGAGTACGCGGCCGCCGGTGTCCGGCCGTTCGCGGAGCGCGGCAAGGTGCTGGACGAGGTGATCGAGGTGTGCCGGGCGGTGTGGGGCGCCGACCCGGTGCGGTACGACGGGCGGGTGACGAGCATCGCCTCCGCCGTGGTCGGCCCCAAGCCCGCCCGGCCGATCCCGATCATGCTGGCCGCGGCCGGGCGCAAGGCCCGGCGCAGGCTGGTCGACCACGCCGACGGCTGGCTGCCGGTGGGCATGGGGGTCGGGCAACTCGCCACCCAGTGGAAGGAGTTGCAGGACCTCGCCGCCGAACGCGGCCGCACCGAGCCGATCCGGACGGTCGTGCGCGTCAACTCCGTGGTCACTCCCAAGCCCTACGACGGCCCCGACCGCCGCCCCTTCCAGGGCAGCACCGACCAGATCGTCGAGGACCTGGTGGCCCACGCGGCCCTCGGCCTGGAGGAGATCCTCGTCGACCTCCAGACCACCCCGCGCGACGCCCAGGAACTCAAGGCCGTGGCGGCCGAGGTCTACGAGAAGGCCAGGGCGGCCGGGGTCTAGTTCAGTCCTCGGGGAGTTCGACCGGCGCGATCTCGTCGTAGACGTCGCCGGGGCCCGGGTTGGCGGGGTCGCTCTCGCCTCCGAAGTGGTGCATGACGCCCCAGACCGCGTTCAGCGCGGTCTGGACGGCGCCCTCGGCCCAGCCTGCCGTCCAGGAGATGTCGTCGCCGGCGAGGAAGACGCCCCGCTCGCCGGCGGGCAGCGAGTCCTGCATGAAGTGCGTGAACAGGCGCCGCTGGTAGCGGTAGTGGCCGGGCAGGTTGGCCTTGAACGCGCCCATGAAATAGGGCTCGTTCTCCCAGGACACGGTCACCGGGTTGCCGATGACGTGCTTCCTGATGTCGACCTTCGGGTAGATCTCGCCGAGCGACTTCAGCATGACCTCCATCCGCTCGTGCGCGGACAGCGGCAGCCACTTCAGGCTGTCGTCGCACCAGGTGTACGAGAGGCAGATGACGGCGGGCCTGTCCGGGCCGTCGTCGAGGAGGTAGGTCCCGCGGGTCATGCGGTCGGTGAGCGTCATCGACATGACGTCCCGGCCGGTCGGAACTCCCCGGTCGTCGACGGCCTTGTCGAGCCAGAAGGGCCGGTCGACCGGCACGAAGAGCTTGCTGGACTCCATGTAGTGGGTGCGCTCGATCGCCGTCCAGTGGTCGATCGGGAAGAGCGAGTCGTCGCAGGCGATCTTGGAGAGCAGCATCCAGGACTGGGCGGTGAAGACAACCGCCCGGTAGGTGCGGATGTCGCCGTGGGCGTCGGTCACGGTGATCCGGTTGCCGCCGGTGCGGTGCAGCCGGGTCACCGCGGGGCGCGGCTCGCCGTTCTCGTGCAGCTGTGCGAGCGAGGTCCCGTACGCCCAGTGCACGATCTTCTCCGGCTCGTGCTCCCAGAGCCGGACCGGGAGCTGCTGGCTGCCGCCGACGATGCCGCGGTGGTGGTCGTCGGCCTCGGTGTAGACGACCCGCAGGATCTCCAGGATGGAGTTGGGGAAGTCGGTGTCCCAGCCGCCCGTGCCGAAGCCGACCTGGCCGAAGATCTCGCGGTGCCGGAAGGACTTGAAGGCCTCGGAGTCGCAGAGGAAGCCGTAGAAGGTCTGGTTGTCGAGCTTCTCGACCAGCCGCGACCAGATCTCGCGGATGCGCGGCACGTCCCGCTCGCGCAGGGCGCGGTTCATGTCGGAGAAGTCGGCGCCCTCCTCCAGGCACCGGTTCCAGGCGTCCGCGACGTCCCGGTAGACCTGCGGCAGGTCGTCGGCGGTCTCCGCGTAGTGCGACTCGCCCTTGAGGTCGACCACCGTCGAAGGGGTGGTCTCCGCGAGGGGGTTGGGGAACGGCCGGGTCTCCAGTCCCACCAGGTCGATGTAGTGCTGGAGGGCGGTGGAGGACGGCGGGAAGCGCATCGCGCCCATCTCGGCGGTGAGCGAGGGGTCGCAGCCCTCGAAGCCGACGGTCCGCAGCCGTCCGCCGATCCGGTCGGCCTCGTGGACGACCGGCTTCAGGCCCATCTTCATCAGCTCGTAGGCGGCCACGATGCCGGACAGTCCGCCGCCGATCACCGCGACCTCGGTGCCGTGCTCGGTGGCCGGGATCCGGCCCAGGCCCGCCGGGTGGGCGAGGAAGTCGTCGTAGGCGTAGGGGAAGTCCGGGCCGAACATGGTGATCGGCGGCAGCTGCGGCTCGCCTGCGTGCTCGACGGCGTTGGGCACGGTGGACGTCATGGGGTACGGACTCCTGGCGGCATGTGTGAAGTGGAGCTGGGGGGAGGCGGAAGGTCAGGCCAGGGACCCGTAGAGGCCGGGGCGGCGGTCCCTCAGATACGGGTTGGCCGCGCGGGAGGCGGCGAGCAGGGCCGGGTCGGCGTCGGCGAGGACGAGTTCCTCCGCGCGGCCGGCGCGGGCACGGGCGACCCCGTCGGGTCCGGCCAGCGCGGAGAGACCGAAGAACTCGAACTCCCCTTCCTGGCCGACCCGGTTGGCGTAGGCCACGTACATCTGGTTCTCCCAGGCCCGCACCGGTACCAGGGCCTCGGCGACGAACTCGAAGGGGTGCATGTTCGCCGTCGGGACGAGGAGCAGGTCGGTGCCGGCCAGCGCGTGGGCGCGGACGGGCTCCGGGAACTCGACGTCGTAGCAGATCATGATCCCGACGGTGAGGCCGTTCAGTTCGGCCTGGACGACCGGCCGCTCGCCCGGGGTGAAGTGGTCGTGCTCGAAGCCGCCGAAGAGGTGGGTCTTGCGGTAGTTCGCGAGCCGGGTGCCGTCGGCGGAGATCAGCTGGGCGGAGTTGTGGACGGCGGCGCCGTCGCGCTCCGGGTAGCCGTAGACGATCGCCAGGCCGTGTCGGCGGGCCAGCCGGGCGACGGCGTCCGCGCTGTCGCCGTCGGCGGGCTCGGCGAGGCGGGCGATGTCGTCGCCGATCGCGTAGCCGGTCAGGAACATCTCCGGTGCGACGAGGAGCGCGGCGCCCGCGGCGGCGGCCCGGCCGGCGGCCTCGTCGAGCACCTTGAGGTTCTCGACGGTCGAGCCGGGGCGGCCGGAGCTCTGGAGCAGGGCGGTGCGCATGCGGGGTCCTCACCGGTACGGAGGGGGTCTGGGTGCCTTTAGACCGTAAGGTCGCCGGGCCGGGCCGGACAAGGAGGAGCCGTTGCGCGCCGGTGGGCGGTTCGTTGCGTCCGCCGGGGGCCGGGCGGCGATTCGTTGCGCGGGGTCACAGCTCCCGCAGCCGCTCCACGATCTCCCTGAGCAGCCCGGGGTCGGCGGCCGCCCCGGCCGGCACCGCCCGCACCCGCACCCGCACCCGCACCCGCTCGATGACGACCTGGGCCTCCCGGGCCAGTTGTCCGGTCTGGAGGCCGGTGAGGGCGGACTCGACGTCGAAGCCGGGTTCGACGAGCGCGCTGTAGGCGGTGACCGCGCCGTCCCGGGAGATCCGCCGGGACAGCACCCGCTCGCGCAGTGCGGCCAGCCCGTCGGCGGCGGTCACCATCGCGTCCGGCGAACGGCGCTGCCGGCCGCTGAGCCGGCCCCGGCCCCGGTCGCCGTTCCGGACGGCCGCGCGCACGGCGGCCACCGCCCGGTCGGTGCGCCGCCGCTGGGCGAGCAGGCGGCCGGCGGTCGCCATGCCCGGACGGTGGCCCAGGTAGGCCGCCGACAGCCGCCGTTCGATCTGGATCTGCCCGACGGCGGTGTCGACGGGGGTGCCGAAGTCGTCGTACACGTCCTGGACCCGGAGCAGGGCGCGCAGTTCGGCCGTCACCGACACCATGGCGAAGCTCCACAGGACCGTCAGGGCGAGGACCGGGGCGAGCGCGAGCGTCACGATGCGCGTGCGGACGGTGGCGGGACGGCCGAGGGGCCAGCGCATGGTTACCTGCCGGTGTTACCAGTCAGTACGGAGCCCGGCACAAACTACGGGATCGCTACCGGGCCCGCAATGGTTGCCCGCGGTAACCCCTGCTCAAGGCTGGACGGCGAACGTGGTGACGACGGCCGCGTGGTCGGAGGGCCAGTCGTTGTCCGCCACCTCGGGCCAGGGCGCCGGATCGCCGAGCACGAAGGTCCGCGAGTCGAGCACGCGCAGGCCCCGCTGGAGCACGTAGTCGATCCGGTCCTGCGGCTCGGCCCGCCCGCCGCCGTCCTCGTGGACGGGGTGGATCGGCGACCAGGTGTGTCCGGGCCCGGCGAGCGGGTCCGGGTGGGCCTCGCGGTAGGAGTCCCGGAAGCCGGCCGCCTCGGCCGCCCGGGTCACCGGCCAGGCGACGTCCGGCCAGTCCAGGTGGGACGGGCAGTTGAAGTCCCCGACCAGCACCACCGGCACGGGGGTGTCCCCGATCCGGCGCAGGGCCTCCCGCATCTGCCCGAGCCGCACCTCCTCGTGGGCGACCAGCTCGTCCGCGCCGAGCCCGTCGAAGTGGAACTCGTAGGGCCCGTACGGCGTGTAGTGCAGGTGCGCGGTCCAGATCTCGACCTCGACGCCGGGGCGTACGGCGATCCGCACCCCGGCGGCCCCGTAGAAGCCGACGTCCGGGTCGCCGAGGCGGGCGGTGACCGGGTGGCGGCTGATGATCCCGAGGTTCTCGCCGGCCGTGTGGTGGTGCCAGCCGAGCGCCTCGGCGAGTTCGGCGGCCGAGGTGCCGCCGGTCTCCTGGAGGCCGACGACGTCCGCGCCCGCGTCGAGGATCGCCTTGACCTGCTTGGCCCGGTGGCCGTCGACCCGGCTGCCGCCGAGCCACAGGTTCCAGGACATGACCCGGAGTTCGGGCGCGACCATCGCGCTCAGCTCCCGCACGGTGACCCCGACCAGGGTGTCCCGCACGGTCCGGCCGGGCGCGCCGCCGATCGGGGCGAGGGAGGGCACGGCCAGCACCGCGCAGCCGGCCGCCTCGGCGGAGGCGACACCGGTCTCGGTGTCCTCGACGGCGACGCAGGACGCGGGGTCGACACCGAGGGCGCGGCAGGCGGCGAGGTAGGGGTCGGGGGCGGGCTTGGTGCGGCCGGTGTCGTCGGCGGTGACGGAGACGGCGAAGCGGCCGGGGCCGAGGGCGTCGAGCACGAGGTCGGCGACCGCGCGGGGGGAGGCGGTGACCAGGGCGGTGGGGACGCCGGCCGCGGCCAGCGCGTCCAGCAGGTCGAGGGCGCCGGGGCGGGGCACGATGCCGGTGCGGACGCGGTCCGCGAACCCCCGGTGCAGCAGGGCCGCGAGTTCGGCGGCCGGGCGGTCCGTGGCGGCGGCGAGCCACTCGGCGGTGTGTTCCACCGGGCGGCCCAGCACCTCGGGTTCGTCCGCCTCGGCGAGCGGACGCCCGGCGACCTGCTCCACCGCCTCCCACCACAGCCGCTCGGTGTCGACGAGCGTTCCGTCCATGTCGAAGAGCACGGCGCTGGGCGGCCGGACGGGAGCGGAGGAGGGCGGGAGCGGGTGTGGGGGGCGGGGCGTCACGTTGTCGTCGTTCCTCACGTCGGGGCTTCGGTGCGTCGGGGTGTGGGGGGGAGGGCTACTTGGGGGCGCGCTCCGCGACGAGAACGGGCCGCTCGGGCAGCGAGAGGGTCACTGCGGTTCCGGCGCCCAGCGCGGCGGCGTCGTGGGCGGGCAGGTCGGCCTTGGCCTCGGTGCCGTCGGCGAGCCGTACGGTGACCCGGACGACCGCGCCCAGGAAGGCGGTGGCGACGACGGTGGCCGTACCGGCGGCGTCCGCGCGCACCCGGACCGCCTCCGGCCGTACGAGCACGTCGGCCTCGGCCGTGTCCGGTGCCGGTCCGTCGACCGGCAGCCGCTGCCCGAGCACCTCGACCGAGCCGTCCTTGACCGTTCCCGGGATCCGGCTCATCGTGCCGACGAACTCGGCGACGAAGGCGGTGGCGGGGCGGCCGTACAACTCGGCGGGTTCGGCGCACTGTTCGAGCCGCCCGGCGCGCATCACGGCGACCCGGTCGGCGACGGACAGGGCCTCCTCCTGATCGTGGGTCACGAACAGCGCGGTGATGCCGAGTTCCTGCTGGAGCCGGCGGATCTCCTCGCGGAGCGTCAGCCGGACCTTGGCGTCCAGGGCGGACAGCGGCTCGTCGAGCAGCAGCACCCGGGGCCGCAGGGCGAGGGCACGGGCCAGCGCGATGCGCTGCTGCTGGCCGCCGGAGAGCTGGTGCGGGAACCGCTCCCCCTTGTCGGCGAGGCCGACCAGTTCCAGCAACTCGGCCGCCCGTGCCCGGCGTTCGCTCGCCCGCACCTTGCGCATCCGCAGCCCGAACGCCACGTTGTCGACGGCGTCGAGGTGCGGGAAGAGGCTGTACGACTGGAAGACCATCCCGGCGTCCCTGCGGTGCGCCGGGACATGGGTGACGTCCTCGCCGTCCACCAGCACCGCGCCGGAGTCGGGGTGCTCGAACCCGGCGAGCATGCGCAGCGCGGTGGTCTTGCCGCAGCCGGACGGGCCGAGCAGGGCCAGGAACTCCCCCGGCCGGACGGTCAGGTCGAGTCCGTCGAGCGCGACGGTGGCGCCGAACTCCCGCCGCAGCGAGCGGAATTCGACGGTGGCGGCGGTGGTGGCCTTCTCAGGCGTGCTGACGCTCATGGTTCATCCCCGGGACGAAGCGGTTCGGTCGCGGCCGCCGGCACCGGCGATCACGAGGAGCAGGGCCCAGGTCAGCAGGAGGCTGAGCACGGACACGGCGACGGACATCTGGGCCTGCGAGCCGCCGACGTCGTAGATCCACACGGCGAAGGGTTCGAAGCCCAGCAGCCGGGCGACCGTGAACTCGCCCAGTACCAGGGCGAGGGTGAGGAAGGACGCGTTGAGCAGCGCCCCGCGCAGGTTGGGCAGCACGGCCCGGACGAGGGCCTGCGGCCATGAGGCCCCGCAACTGCGGGCGGCCTCGACGAGAGTGCGCACGTCGATCGCGCGCAGTCCGGCGTCCAGCGCCCGGTAGACGAAGGGCAGCGCCATCACGACGTACGCGAGGACGAGCACGACGGGGAAGCCGGGGTTCTGGACGGCGACGAAGGTCTGGAACAGCGGGGTCCGGGACAGGTGGTCGGGGCCCCACTTGAGCACGGTGACGATGCCGGCCACGAACGCGATCGGCGGCACCACCAGCGGCAGCGAGCAGACGATCTCGACCACGGGCCGCAGCCTGGGCGCGCCGAGCCGCAGGGCGACCACGGCGGGGACCATCAGCAGCAGCACCACGGCGATGGTGGCGACGGCCAGTTCCAGCGAGAGCAGCAGGCTGGAGAGGAAGCCGTCGGCGGACAGGATCTGGGTGTAGGCGTCGAAGGTGACGCCCTGGCCGGGCACGTCCACGGTGAACAGGACGGAGGCGGCCAGCGGGATCAGGAAGTAGAGGGCGGCCAGGCCGAGGACGGCCCAGCGCCAGGGGTTCAGGCGTCGAGCCATCGGGCGCTCCGTCGTTGCAGGGGCAGGTACACGGCCATCACCAGGCCCGCCACCAGCACCATGTCCAGGCTCAGGGCGAGGGCCACGTTCTCCTGGCCGACCAGGACGTTGCCGGAGAGGGCGTCGGCGATCTGGAGGGTGACCAGCGGGACCGCGCTGCCGACCATCGCGGCGGCGGTGGCGTAGGCGGCGAAGGCGCTGCCGAAGAGCAGCACGAGTCCGCCGAGCAGCGAGGGCGCGAGCACGGGCAGCGCCACGAACCGCCAGTACTGCAGGCCGGTGGCGCCGTTGTTGAGGGCGGCCTCCCGCCACTGCGCGCGCAGCCCGTCCAGGGCCGGGGTGATGGTGAGGACCATGAGCGGGATCAGGAAGTACAGGTAGACGAGGACGAGCCCCCAGAAGCTGTACAGGTCCCAGCCGTGGTCCGCGAGCCCGAGGTGCACGGTGAGCACACCGGCGTTGCCGAGGGTGGCCACGAACGCGAACGCCAGCGGTACACCGCCGAAGTTGGCGAGCACACCGGAGGCGGTGAGCACGGCCTCGCGCAGCGCCCGGGAGCGCGAGGCGACCACGGCCTGCGCGAGCGGCAGCCCGAGCACGGCCGCGAGGACGGCGGAGATCGCGGACAGCTTCACACTGCCCACGAGGGCGGTGAGGTAGGGCCCCTGGAGCGAGTCGGTGAGGTTGCGCGCGGTGTACGAGGACACCCCGCTCGCCGGGTCCTTGACCGTGAAGGCGCCGTTCAGCATGGCCACGGCCGGCAGCCCGAAGGCGACGGCCGTGAAGGCGAGCAGCGGGACGACGGCCAGCCAGCCGGGGGCGCGGCGCCGCCGCTTGCGGGAAGCGGCGGACACCACG
This sequence comes from Streptomyces sp. NPDC104367, assembly GCF_055583825.1. Taxonomy (NCBI): domain Bacteria; kingdom Bacillati; phylum Actinomycetota; class Actinomycetes; order Kitasatosporales; family Streptomycetaceae; genus Streptomyces; species Streptomyces sp. NPDC104367. Next base: position 84,873 of record NZ_JBVJND010000025.1, read on the forward strand.
TCGGCCCGCGTGAGCGTGGCCGTCATCCGGAGACGGCCTTGGACCAGCCGGACGAGAGGACCGTCTTGGCCTTCTCCTGCTGGGCCTCGGTCGGGAAGGTCGGCGTGCCGGTGACCGCGGGGAGCTTGGCCGCGGCCGTCTTGTCGAGGGTGCCGGCCTTCTCCAGGGCGGACATCAGGACCGGACGCGCGTACCCCTTGAGCCACAGGTTCTGGCCCTCGGCGCTGTACAGGTACTCCTGCCACAGGCGGGCGGCCGCCGGGTGCGGGGCGTCCTTGTTGACGGCCTGGGAGTAGTACTGCGAGAACTGGCCGTCGGCCGGGACCGCCACCTTCCAGTCCACGCCCTTGGACTTGAACTCGTCGGCGTAACCCGCGTTGAGGTAGTCCCAGTCGATGGAGATGGGCGTCTCGCCCTTCTCGACGGTGGCCGGGGTGGACTCGACGGGCGTGTAGTTGCCGTTCTTCTTCAGCTCGGCGAAGAAGTCGAGGCCGGGCTGGATGTCGTCGAAGGAGCCCTTGTTCGCGAGGGCGGCCGCGTAGACGCCGCCGAACGCCGAGCCGGACTTGGTCGGGTTGCCGTTGAGGGCGACCTGGCCCTTGTACTGCGGCTTCAGCAGGTCGGCGAAGGTCGTCGGACAGGTCTTCACCCGCTTCGCGTCGCAGCCGATGGAGATGTAGCCGCCGTAGTCGTTGTACCAGCGGGCCTGCGGGTCCTTCTGGCCCTCGGGGATGTCGGCGTAGGAGGTCACCTTGTACGGCGCGAGCAGGCCCTGCTGGGCGGCGCTGAGCGCGAAGGACGACCCGAGGTCGAGCACGTCCGGCGCCCGGTCCTGGCCCTTGCGCGAGGTCACGGCGTTGATCTCGTCCTGGCTGGAGCCGTCGGGGCTCTCGTCCTCGATCTTGATGCCGTACTTCTTCTTGAAGCCGTCGATGACGGCGCCGTAGTTCGCCCAGTCGCGGGGCACGGCGATGAGGTGCAGCGTGCCCTCCTTCTTCGCCGCGGCGACCAGCTTGTCCATGCCGCCGAGGTCGGCGGCGGAGGTGGCGGTGGCGGCGTTCTTGCCGTCGGAGGTGGTGGACGACGCGTTGTCGGGAGCGGCACCGCAGCCGCTCAGGACGAGCGCGGCTATGGCGGCGAGGGAGCCGCCGAGGAGGGCGGTTCTCGGCAGGGACACGGTCACGGTCTCTCCAGGGAGTACGCACGAGGGTGGGTGGCGCTGTGATGGCACCGAGCGAACTTGTCTGAACAAGTTGGCCCTAGTACGCCCGCCGTGGGTTTCCCCTTCATGAACGGTGACGAAACTCCAGCCCCTGATTCCCTGCACAATCCTGGCCGGGCACGGGCGGACACGAATCATCGGGGAACGTCGATTAGGCTGATCACGCTGTGCACAGCGGCCTGGCCAGAGGGGGAGCATGACGGCGCGACACGAGGAGATCGCCGACGAACTGCGGCGCGCCATCGACCGCGAGGAGTACACCGTCGGCAGCCGGCTGCCCGCGGAGACGGAGCTCGCCGCGCAGTACGGCGTCTCCCGGGGCACGGTCCGCCAGGCCGTCGCCGCGCTCACCTCCGAGGGGCTGATCGGCTCCCGTCAGGGCGCCCGCCGGGTGGTGCTGGCCAGCCGCCGCAGCCAGAGCTTCGCGGAGCTGCGCAGCTTCGCGCAGTGGGCGCGGGCGATGGGCCGCGAGGCGACCGGCCACGTGATCTCCCAGGAGTACCGCCCCGCCGCCCAGGAGGACGCGGTCCGCCTCCAGCTGCCGGTCGGCACACCGGTGTTGCACGTCCTCCGGGTCCGGGGCCTGGACGGCGAACCGGTGCTGCTGGAACGCACCGTCTACGCGGACTGGATCTCCCCGGCGGTACAGGCGATAGAACCCGGATGCCCGTCGGTCACCCAACGCCTCTACGAGGAGAAGGGCCTGGTCTTCGCGTACGGCGAGCACGTGATCGACGCGGTGGCGGCCGGGGCGCAGGACGCGGAACTGCTGCGGGTGCGGCGGACGAGTCCGCTGCTGCGGGTGCGCCGGGTGACGACGACGCGGGAGGGCCGGCCGGTGGAGTGGTCGGACGACCGCTACCGCTCGGACGCGGTCAGCTTCAGCGTCCACAACTCCATCGGCAGCAACGCGCTGTCGCGGAAGACCGCGGAGTAGGGGGCGGGGGTGCGGGCCGAGCACCGGGTGCGGATGCGTGGGGGCTGGTCGCGCAGTTCCCCGCGCCCCTTCAGGTGGGACCGGTTGAGCTGTTTTCAGGGGCGCGGGGAACTGCGCGGGCAACCACGCACCATCCGCACCCGGCGCTCGGCCCGCACTCCCCGAGCCCTACCCCGTTCTCACCCCGGCGCCCCTGACGAGAACCGTCGCAGCAACGGCGAGAGCACCAGGACCGACTTGGTGCGCTCCACGAACGGTTCCCCCGCGATCCGCTCCAGGACGCGTTCGAAGTGACGCATGTCCGACGCGAAGACCTGCACGACCGCGTCCGCGTCACCGGTGACCGTCGACGCGGCCACCACCTCCTGGTACCGCTCCAGCCCCCGCTGGATCGTCTCCGGCGACGTGTTGCTCCGGCAGAAGATCTCGACGAACCCCTCGGTCTCCCAGCCGAGGGCCGCCGGGTCGACCCGTACCGTGAATCCGGTGATGGCTCCGGTCGCGCGCAGCCGGTCCACGCGCCGTTTCACGGCGGGCGCGGACAGGCCGACCAGTTGCCCGATGTCCGCGTAGGAGCGGCGGGCGTCCTCGGCGAGGGCGTGCACGATGCGTTCGTCGAGATCGTTCAGCAAGGGGTCGTTCAGCTCTCAGATGGTGCAAGACGGGACCGGCAAAAGCCGTACCCGAAGTAGAACACGAGCCCGACGGCCATCCGGACACCGAAGACCACCCGGGTCACGGACGAGAGGCTGCCCATCGTCCAGACGCAGAACCCGAAGCCCAGCGCGGGCAGCAGCGGGGACAGCGGCACCCGGAACGTACGGGGCATGTCCGGACGCGTCCGGCGCAGCACGACGACGGCGATGTTGACCAGGCCGACGGCGAACAGCGTGCCGATGCTGGTGGCGTCGGCCAGCCGGCCCAGCGGGACCGCGGCCGCGAGCACACCGCAGAACACGGAGACGATGACGGTGTTGGCACGCGGCGCCCCGGTCCTCGGGTGCACCCGGGCGAACACCTTCGGCACCAGGACGTACAGCGCGGGCAGGTCTCGGTTCGTGGGGGTGCGCCTCGGTCAAGCACGCCCGGCTCCCTCGTCGCCGCGGGACCGTCCGGGCGGGCGGGGAGCGACGGCACCCCGTCCCGCCGGGGCCCGTCCCGCCGGGGCCCGTCGAGCGGGGTCCCGGCCACGCCGCGTACAGCGCATGACCCTACGAGCCCGCGCTTCACGGACGTAACGCGGCAACCTTGCCCATACCCGCAAGATCGCTGCGTTCGTGGCGCGGGCGCGGGCTTTTGTTGCGCCTAGCTCCAGCTCGCGTGCAGCGGCTTGCCCTCGGCGTAGCCCGCGGCGCTCTGGACGCCCACGATCGCCTTCTCGGCGAACTCCTCCAGGGAGCCCGCGCCCGCGTACGTGCAGGAGGACCGGACACCCGCGATGATCGAGTCGATCAGGTCCTCCACGCCCGGCCGGGTCGGGTCGAGGTACATCCGGGAGGTCGAGATGCCCTCCTCGAACAGCGCCTTGCGGGCCCGGTCGTAGGCCGACTCCTCGGAGGTGCGGTTGCGCACCGCCCGCGCCGACGCCATGCCGAACGACTCCTTGTACAGCTGCCCGTCGGCGTCCTGCTGGAGGTCGCCGGGCGACTCGTACGTGCCCGCGAACCAGGAGCCGACCATCACGTTGGACGCGCCGGCGGCCAGCGCCATGGCGACGTCGCGGGGGTGCCGCACGCCGCCGTCGGCCCACACGTGCTTGCCGTACTTGCGCGCCTCGGCGGCGCACTCCAGGACCGCCGAGAACTGCGGCCTGCCGACGCCGGTCATCATCCGGGTGGTGCACATCGCGCCGGGGCCCACCCCGACCTTGATGATGTCGGCGCCCGCCTCGACGAGGTCCTTGACGCCCTCGGCGGAGACGATGTTGCCGGCCACGATCGGCACCCGCGGGTCCAGGTCGCGGACCAGCTTGATCGCGCTGAGCATCGACTCCTGGTGGCCGTGCGCGGTGTCGATGACGAGCGTGTCGACGCCCGCTTCGAGCAGCAGCCGGGCCTTGTCCACGAAGTCGCCGTTGATGCCGACGGCGGCGGCGACGCGCAGCCTGCCGTCCGCGTCGGTCGCGGGCGTGTACAGGGTGGCGCGCAGGGCGCCCTTGCGGGTGAGGATGCCGGCGAGCTTGCCGTCCCTGTCGACGGCCGGGGCGTAGCGGCGGTTGGCGGCGTCCAGCCTGTTGAACGCCTCGCGGGGGTCGATGTCCGCGTCGATCAGCAGCAGGTCGCGGGACATGACCTCGGCGAGCTGGGTGAAGCGGTCGACGCCGCTGAGGTCGCGGTCGGTGACGACACCGACGGGACGGCCGTCCTCGTCGACGACGACACCGGCGTCGTGCGCGCGCTTGGGCAGCAGGGCCAGCGCGTCGGCGACGGTCTGGTGCGGGGCCAGCACGATCGGGGTGTCCAGCACGAGGTGACGGCTCTTCACCCAGGTGATGACATCGGTGACCACGTCGATCGGGATGTCCTGCGGGATCACGACGAGTCCGCCGCGCCGGGCCACCGTCTCGGCCATCCGGCGGCCCGCGATGGCGGTCATGTTGGCGACGACCAGCGGGACCGTGGTGCCGGTGCCGTCCGGCGAACCGAGGTCCACGGCCTGCCGCGAGCCGACCGAGGAACGGCTCGGCACCATGAAGACGTCGTCGTACGTCAGGTCGTACGCGGGCTGGATGTCATTGAGGAAACGCACGTGCCGCACATCCCAGTCGATCAGAGGTGACCCCCGGACCGGCCGGCCAGGGGGAAGAGCACGTACTTCATTGTCCCATGGGGGCCGGTATGTGATGCCCGGGACGAACGTCCAGGCAGGTCAGCGACGGTTCGGAGGAACGTCCAAGCTGTCAGCCGAGGGCCAGCGCCACGGTGAGGGACGGTTCGCCGAGCGCCGCGTGGGTGAAGACGTCCTGGGCGACCCGCCACTCCTCCGGCCGGGTCCGCGCGTACCCCTGCCAGCCGGTGACGACGACGAGGAGCCCGGGGCCGACGGCCTGCGGCGGCCAGACGGAGGGATCGCGCAGACTGTCGGCGAGGGCGTCCCAGTTGCGGCCGAACCAGTCGGGCAGGCCCAGGGCGGCGACCGCCCGGTCCATCAGGCCGGCCTTGTCGGCGACCCCGCCGAGGTCCAGCGTGACCAGATACGGACTCGTCGTCATCTCAGCACCGTCCAGAAGGAGTTGTGGGGGTCACCGGCCGGCCGCGGGAAGCGGCGGCAGGTCGTCGAGGAAGTCGTCGGAGGGCACGTGGAAGAGGGTGCCCGTGACCGCCGTGGAGAAGTCGAGGATCCGGTCGTGGGTGGCGTCCGAGGTGCCGAGGAACATGTTGCGCAGCATCCGCTCGATGACGTCCGGCGTCCGCGCGTACCCGATGAAGTAGGTGCCGAACTCGCCCTGGCCGGGGCTGCCGAAGGGCATGTTGTCGCGGAGGATCCGCTGCTCCTCGCCGTCCGGTCCGTCGACGGTGTTGAGGTCGACGTGGGAGGCCGGCTCGCCCAGTTCGATGTTGGTGGCCTTGGTGCGGCCGACGATCCGCTCCTGCGCCTCGACCGGCAGCTTGTTCCAGGCGTCCAGGTCGTGCAGGTACTTCTGCACGATCACGTAGCTGCCGCCGGCGTGCCCGGGGTCCTCCGCGCCGATCAGCACGGCGTCGCGGGCGGCCCGGCCGACCGGGTTCTCGGTGCCGTCGACGAAGCCCAGCAGGTCGCGGGCGTCCAGGTACCTGAAGCCCTGCACCTCGTCCTCGACGGTCACCGCGTCCCGCAGCCGGTGCATGATCTCGGCGGCGAGCCCGAAGCAGAGGTCGAACCGGGTGGCCCGGATGTGGAAGAGCAGGTCGCCCGGGGTGGCGACGGCGCGGTGCCGGGCCCCCTCCAGCGGCCTGAAAGGGTGCAGCCCGGCCGGGCGGGGGTGGTCGAACAGCCGGTCCCAGGCCGCGGAACCGATGCCGGCCACACAGCTCAGGGCACCCTCCGGCGCGCCGAACCCGAAGCTGCGCTGGAGCCCGCGGACCTCGCCGAGCACGTCCCGGGCCGTCTCCTCGCTTCCGGGGTGGACGCTGACCACCAGGAAGATCGCGGCGGTGGTGAGCGGGCCGAGCACGGGCTGCGGTTCCGCTTCGGGCACGGGCTGGGTTCCAGTGGTCAAGGCGCTCTCCTGATCCGTCGGTGCCGATGAGTGCCGATGAGTGCCGGCCGGCGTCCATCGGCGCTCGGCCTGTCGTACACATCCTCGGGGGCCCTCGTCCTTCCGTCGACGAGGACACCGGCCGAAGATTTTCCGTTCCACCGGAATAGACAGACCTGTCTACGAGGTTGACCAGCGTACCTAGACAGACCGGTCTACCCATTCAGGACCCGTCACCGCACGAGATCTTCGGCACCGTCCCCGCGAAGGATCCCCGATGAACCACCCCGCACCGCACGAGCGGACCGAGCGCGCCACGGCGTCGGGCAGGCCGATACCGCCCCGCGCCGCCTTCTACGTGCTCGCCTCCGTCGTCGTCTCCTTCCTCTCCGCCTCCAGCGCGCCCACCCCGCTCTACGCGACCTACCAGGCCGAATGGGGCTTCACCCCGATCACCACCACCGTCGTCTTCGGCATCTACGCGATCGCCGTGCTGTCCGGCCTGCTGGTCCTCGGCAAGCTGTCCGACCACGTCGGCCGCCGCCCGGTCCTGATCGCCTCGATCGCCGCGCAGGCCGCCGCGATGCTGCTGTTCACCACCGCCGGGGGCGTAGGCGAACTGCTCGTCGCGCGCGTGGTGCAGGGCCTGTCCACGGGCGCCGCGCTGGGCGCGGTCGGCGCCGCGATGATGGACATCGACCGCTCGCGCGGCACGGTCGCCAACGCCCTGGCCCCCGGCCTGGGCACCGCGACCGGCGCCCTGGTCAGCGGCTTCGTCGTGCAGTACCTGCCGGCCCCGACCCACACGGTCTACCTCGGTCTGCTGGCCGTGTTCACGGTCCAGGCCGTCGCCATCACGCTGATCGACGAGACCGTCACCAGGGAGCCGGGCGCCCTGGCCACCCTGGTCCCCGAGATCAGGCTCCCGCGCGCGGTCCGCGGCCCGGTCCTGGCGGCCGCCCCCGTGATCTTCGCGGTCTGGGCACTCGCCGGGTTCTACGGCTCGCTCGGCCCCGCGCTGGTGCGCACCCTGGTGGGCTCCACCTCCGCCGTCTACGGCGGCCTGGGCCTGTTCGTCCTCGCCTTCGTCGCGGCCTCGGCCGTGGTCGCGCTGCGCAACAGGCGGGCCACGACCGTGATGTACACCGGCATCGGCGCGCTCGTCGCCGGCGTGGCGCTCAGCCTGGTCGCGGTCGCCCAGAGCCTGCCCGCGCTGTTCTTCGTCGGTACGGCGGTGGCCGGCTTCGGCTTCGGCAGCGGCTTCCAGGGCGGTATCCGCACCGTGCTGCCGCTGACCAGGGCCCACGAGAGCTCGGGCGTGCTGTCCCTGCTGTTCGTCGTCGCCTACCTCGGCATGGGCGTGCCCTCGGTGGTCGCCGGCGTGCTGGTGGTGCACGGCGGCGGCCTGGTCCCCACCTCGGAGGAGTACGGCGCGGTGGTCATCGGCCTGGCGCTGCTGGCCCTGGCGGCGCTGCTGCTGCGCGGAACGCCGCGGAGCGCGCCCGGCGTGCTGGTGGCGTCCGGGGGCGCACCGGCGGCCGAGGCCGAACGCGCCGACGTCTCGCGTTGACGTCGGCGCGCTGACGTCTCGCGTTGACGTCGGCGCGCTGACGTCTCGCGTTGACCGAGTAGACCGGTCTGTTCGTTCGTAGACTGGAGACGGCGGGAAGGTGAGCGGCATGACGAAGGCGTTGAGCGCCAAGGTCCCCACTGCCCGCGAGCGGCTGCTCGCGGCGGCGAACGAGCTGTTCTACGCGGAGGGCGTGCAGTCGGTCGGCATCGACCGGATCATCGAGCACGCCGGGGTCGCCAAGGCCTCGCTGTACAACACCTTCGGCGGCAAGGAACAGCTCATCCGCGCCTACCTCGACTCCCGGCACGCCCGGATGGCCGAGCGGCTGCGGCGCGGTGTCGAGCGCGCGGACACCCCCCGGGACCGCCTGCTGGCGGTCTTCGACGCGCAGGCCGAGCTGTTCGGCGAGCGGAGCTACCACGGCTGCGCCTTCGTGGCGGCCAGCGCCGAGGCGAAGCCCGGCGGCGCCATCGAGGAGGCCTCCGACGCCTACCGCGCCTCGGTGCGCGCCCTGCTCACCGGCCTCGCCCGGGAGGCGGGCGCCCCGGACCCCGAGGCGCTCGGCCGCCGACTCCACCTGCTCTACGACGGGGCCTCCCTGTCCGCGCGCATGGACCGCGACCCGGAGGCCGCCACCGCCGCCCGCTCGGCGGCCGCCGTGCTCGTCGACGCGGCGCTGGCCACCGCGGGGTGACGTCCCGCCCCCGGCACCCGCGCACCCGGGGGTGCCCGACGGACCGGCGGAGGCCCACACGGTCCGCGAACGGCGACGGGACGGCTCGGGGCAGCTGATCGGTGCTGCCACGGCCGTCCCGTGCTAAGAGGGCGCCACGGTGCCGTTCAGGGACCGTCCGGGTCCGCGCGGTTCAGCGCGGGCTTCGGGGTGGTACCGGCCGTCATCAGGTAGTCGGCGGCCGAGGTGTCCGTGACGAGGCTGGTGACCAGCCCCGACCGCAGCACCGCGTCGATCGCCGCCGCCTTGCGCTGCCCGCCCGCGATGGCCACCACCTCGGGAACGCGGCGCAGCTGGTCGGCCTTGACCGTGATGCACCGCTCCCCCAGATCCCGGCCGACCCGGCGGCCGTCGGAGTCGAAGAGGTGCGCGGCCATCTCCGCGGCGACACCGAGCGAGGCGTAGTGCCCGCGCTCCTCGTCGCTGAGCATGTCGTGCACCGTGGAGATGCCGGGCTCCCACGAGCCGATGGAGACACAGGCGACCGTGACCTTGTCGAAGTACTCGAAGGCCCGGGCGATCCCGGTCTGGTTGCGCAGCGCGGCCGCGGTGGCCGCGTCCGGCAGCAGCATCGGCGCGTAGATCGGGTGGGCGTCGCCGCCGGACACCTGTGCGGCGCGCCGGACGGCCTCCACCGAACCGCGCTCCGAGGTCCCGGCGTCGTACACGCCCGTCAGCTGCACCACCGTGCAGGGCGGCAGCCGGTCGAGCGCCGCCGCCATGTGGATGGTGGACCGGCCCCAGGCGAGGCCCAGGACGTCCCCCTCGTTGACGAGCTCGCCGAGCAGGTCGGCGGCGACCTCGCCGAGGTTCTCCGGATCCGGGGTCTCCTCCGCCTCGGCCGGGGACTCGACCACGACTGCGTGCCGCAGGCCGTACCGGGCGCGGAGCGCGTCGGAGCGCTCGGCGTCCAGCTCGGCCGGCACACGGATCTCGATGCGTACGAGATCCCTTTCGAGGGCGGTCTCCAGTACCCGGGCCACCTTGAAGCGGCTGACGCCGAACTCCTCGGCGATCTGGATCTTGGACTTGCCCTCGAGATAGAAGCGGCGGGCCATGGCCGCCGCCTGCACCAGCTCAGCGGGTCCCATCCGCATGGCTGACCGGCCCGCCGACATACCCGACACGGCCATCTCCTCACTGCTGTTCACACTCTGGATACGCCGTTCATCCTCGCAGATCCGGCGCACTTGATCAGCCCTGATCGGAGCCGTTCACGTTCCCGTACCTCAGTGGTCGCACGCCCACGAGGCGTTCGCGGTGGCCGACTCCGCCTGGGTGCGCAGTGCGCGCACCGCCTCTGCGGGGTCGTTTGCCCCGTACACCGCCGAGCCCGCCACGAAAACGTCGGCTCCCGCGTCCGCGCAGCGCTCGATCGTCGACGCCGAGACCCCGCCGTCGACCTGGAGCCACAGTTCCAGTCCGTGCTTGCCGATCAGCTCCCGCGTGCGGCGGATCTTCGGCAGCATGATGTCGAGGAACGCCTGACCACCGAACCCGGGCTCCACCGTCATGATCAGCAGCATGTCCAGCTCCGGGAGCAGGTCCTCGTACGGCTCGATCGGCGTGGCCGGCCTGAGCGCCATGGAGGCCCGGGCGCCCTTCGCGCGGATCTCGCGGGCGAGCCGCACCGGGGCGGCCGCCGCCTCCACGTGGAAGGTGACGGAGGAAGCACCCGCTTCGACGTACTGGGGTGCCCACCGGTCGGGGGCCTCGATCATCAGATGGCAGTCCAGCGGGGTGTCCGTAGCACGGGCCAGGGACTCTACGACCGGCACGCCGAGCGTGAGGTTCGGGACGAAGTGGTTGTCCATGACGTCGACGTGGAGCCAGTCGGCGCCTTGGACCGCCTTCGCCTCGTCCGCGAGGCGGGCGAAGTCGGCGGACAGGATGCTGGGGTTGATCTGCACGGCCATGCCCCAAGCGTGCCATGCCCTGCCGGGGTGAGCCGAGTCAGGTCGGTGGGTGGTCGAGGTTGTGGGGTCGGTACGGGCTCGGTGGGGGCTCGGTGGGGGGTCGGTGGGGGGTCGGTGGGGGGTCGGTACGGGCTCGGTGGGGGGTTGTCGCGCGGTTCCCCGCGCCTCTGACGGGGCGCCCACGGTCACCGGCGGTGGTTGAGTCTGGCCGCCTGGCGGGTCAGGTGGTCGCGTTCCGCGAGGTTGGGGGCCTTGTGGGCCGCCTCCGCGTACAGGCGCGCCGCCGTGCTCACGTCTCCGGCGGCTTCGTGGAGGTGGGCCGCCACCGCGGTGTGGCGGGGCAGGGAGTCGTCGAGTTCGGCGAGTGCGGCCAGGCCGGCCCGCGGGCCGTCCGCCTCGCCGACGGCGACCGCGCGGTTGAGGCGGACGATCGGGCTGTCGGTCAGGCGCGCCAGTTCGTCGTACCACTCGACGATCTGGACCCAGTCGGTCTCCTCGGCGGTGGGGGCGTCGGCGTGGAGGGCGGCGATGGCGGCCTGGGCCTGGAACTCGCCCAGGCGGTCGCGGGCGAGGGCCGCCTGGAGGATCCCGACGCCCTCGGCGATCGCCGCGGTGTCCCAGCGGCCGCGGTCCTGCCGGGCGAGCGGTACGAGGCTGCCGTCGGGCCCGGTACGGGCGGCCCGCCGGGCGTGGTGGAGCAGCATGAGGGCGAGCAGGCCCGCCACCTCGGGGTGGTCGATCGCGGCGGCGAGCTGCCGGGTGAGCCGGACGGCCTCGGCGGCGAGGTCGACGTCGCCGGAGTAGCCCTCGTTGAAGACCAGGTAGAGGACGCGGAGCACGGTGGCGACATCGCCGGGCCGGTCCAGGCGGACGCCGGAGACCGTGCGCTTGGCCCGGCTGATGCGCTGGGCCATGGTCGCCTCGGGCACCAGGTAGGCCCGGGCGATCTGGCGGGTGGTCAGGCCGCCGACGGCGCGCAGGGTGAGCGCGACCGCGGAGGAGGGGGTGAGGGAGGGGTGGGCGCACAGGAAGTAGAGCTGGAGGGTGTCGTCCGCGGCGGCCGCGGGGCCGGACGGCGGCTCCTCCTCGACGCGCTCCTCGCGCCGGCGGCGGGCCGCGTCCGCCCGCCTCGCGTCGAGGAACCTGCGCCAGGCCGCGGTGACCAGCCAGCCCTTCGGATCCCTCGGCGGGTCGGCCGGCCAGACCCGGACGGCCTCGACGAGAGCCTCCTGCACGGCGTCCTCGGCCGCCGCGAAGTCGGCTCCGCGGCGGACGAGGACGGTGAGCACGCCGGGCGTGAGGCTCCTGAGGAGAGCCTCATCCATGGGCGAGGCACTCCGTGACGGTGGGCGGCGCGGCCAGGAACGGGCGCACCTCCAGCCACTCATGGATCGGCCTGCCGCCGGCGCCGGGGGCGGCGGACAGCTCGCCGGCGAGTTCGACCGCGCGCTCGTGGCTGTCGACGTCGATCACCATCCAGCCGGCGATGAGGTCCTTGGTCTCGGCGAACGGGCCGTCGGTGACCGGCGGGCGGCCCTCACCGTCGTACCGGACCCACTGCCCCTCCGGGGCGAGCGCCTGGCCGTCGACGAACTCACCGGTCTTCTCCAGCCGGGCCGCGAAGTCGTTCATGTACTGGATGTGGGCCGTGATCTCCTGCGGCGTCCACTGGTCCATGGGCACGTCGTTGACCGCGGCCGGGGCGCCCCGGTAGTGCTTCAGCAGCAGGTACTTGGCCATGATGGTTCTCCTCGGTGCCGGTGCGACCCATTGTGGCCGCCTCCGCCCCGGGGACGGAGCGGCCCACCGGTTCTCGACATCACCGCCGAATTTTTTCTCCGACTTTTTTCTGCCGTCCCTCAGCCGGTCCGGCGGATCAGGGCCAGGTACATCGCGTCCGTCCCGTGCAGGTGCGGCCACAGCTGCACGTCCGGGCCCTCGCCCAGGTCGGGCACCCCCGGCAGCAGCGGACGCGCGTCCACCAGCTCCGTGTCCGGACGCTGCTTGAGGACGTCCTGGACCACCGCGCGGGTCTCGGCGAGGTGCGGGGAGCAGGTGGCGTAGCCGACGATCCCGCCGACCCGCACCGAGTCGAGGGCCGTGCGCAGCAGGGCGCGCTGGAGCGGGGCGAAGCTGTCGAGGTCCTCGGGGCGGCGGCGCCACCGGGCCTCGGGACGGCGGCGCAGCGCGCCGAGCCCGGTGCACGGGACGTCCATCAGGACCCGGTCGAAGGTACCGGGGCGCCACGGCGGCCGGGTCCCGTCGGCGGCGATGACCTGGTACGGCCCGGGGTTGCCGTGCAGGGCCTTCGCGACCAGCCCGGCCCGGTGCGGCTGCTTCTCGGAGGCCAGGAGCACGGCCCCCCGCTCGGCGGCCAGCGCGGCCAGCAGCGCGGCCTTGCCGCCGGGTCCGGCGCAGCCGTCGAGCCACTTCTCGTCCGGGCCGTCGATCGGCGCGGCCGCGAGCGCGAGGGCGACCAGCTGGCTGCCCTCGTCCTGCACACCCGCCCGGCCCTCCCGCACGGCCTCGACGGCCCCGGGCTCCCCGCCCTCGGTGAGCCGCACCGCGTACGGCGACCAGCGTCCCGGTACCGCGGCCTCCTCGCCGAGCAGCTCCCCGGCGGTGGCCCGCCCCGGCCGGGCGACCAGGGTCACCTCGGGCCGCTCGTTGTCGGCGGCCAGGAGCTCCTCGATGCCCGCGCGGCCGCCGCCCAGCGAGTCCCAGAGCGCGGAGACGACCCACCGCGGATGCGAGTGGACGACGGCGAGGTGGTCCTCGGGGTCCGCGTCGTAGGGGGGCGCGACCTTGGCGAGCCAGCCGTCGAGGTCGTCCTGCGCGACCTTGCGCAGCACGGCGTTGACGAACTTGGCCCGTCCGTCGCCCAGCACCACCCGGGCGAGTTCGACGGAGGCGGAGACGGCGGCGTGGGTGGGGATGCGGGTCCCGAGCAGCTGGTGCACACCGAGGCTGAGCACGTCCAGCACCGGCGGGTCGACCTCGCGCAGCGGCCGGTCGACGCACTCGGCGATGATCGCGTCGTACGTGCCCTGCCGGCGCAGCGTCCCGTAGACCAGCTCGGTGGCGAGCGCCGCGTCCCGGCCGTCGAACTTCTCGGGTCCTTCCTTCTCCCGCGCCTTGCGCAGCAGCGGCGGCAGGACGAGGTTGGCGTACGCGTCCCGCTCGTCCACGGCGCGCAGCGCCTCGAAGGCGAGGATGCGGACGGGGTCCTTCTGGGGACGGCGGTAGGGCTTGGCCGGCCTGCGCGGCCGCCGGGACTGCTCGCTCACGTAAAAGGTGCTCCGGGTACGGGTTCGATACGGCCTCCAGCGTACGCCGGGCGCCGCGGGAGGCCGCCGCCGAGAAGGGCGCTCAGGCGCCGAGGGTCTCGCCGGCCGCGATGCGGGTGCCGCGGGCCCAGTCGGCGGCCCGCATCGGCTTCTTGCCCTGGGCCTGCACCCAGAGCAGTTCCACGGCGTAGGACCCCGTCCCCACGTGCACGCTGTTCTTGCCGACGGCGACCTGGGCCGGCGCCAGATCGGTCCGCTCGGGCACCGGGGTGACCTGGATCAGCTTGAGCCGCTCGCCGCGGAACGTGGTCCAGGCGCCGGGCGCGGGGGTGCAGCCGCGCACCACCCGGTCGACCCGCAGGGCGGGCACCGCCCAGTCGACCTTCGCGTCCTCGACGGTGATCTTCGGCGCGAGGGTGATGCCCTCGCCCGGCTGCGGTACGGCCTTGAGGGTGCCGTCCTCGATCCCGTCCATGGTGGCGGCGAGCAGCCCGGCCCCGGCGAAGGCGAGCCGGGTCAGCAGGTCGCCGCTGGTGTCGGTGGGCCGGACCTCCTCGGTGACGGTGCCGTAGACGGGCCCGGAGTCGAGCCCCTCCTCGATGAGGAAGGTGGAGGCCCCGGTGATCTCGTCGCCCGCCATGACCGAGTGCTGCACGGGCGCCGCGCCGCGCCAGGCGGGGAGCAGCGAGAAGTGCAGGTTGACCCATCCGTTGGCCGGGATGTCCAGGGCGACGCGCGGCAGGAGCGCCCCGTAGGCCACCACCGGACAGCAGTCCGGGCCGATGGCCGTGAGCCGCTCCAGGAACTCCGGGTCGCGCGGCCGGTGCGGCCGCAGCACCTCGATCCCGGCCTCCGCCGCCCGCTCGGCCACGGGAGAGGCGACCAGCCTGCGCCCCCGTCCGGCCGGCGCGTCGGGCCGCGTGACGACGGCGGCCACCTCGTGCCGCCCCGAGGCGATGAGAGCGTCCAGAGCGGGAACGGCGACTTCGGGAGTACCGGCGAAGACGAGCTTCATGGGCGGCGCAGAGCCTCTCGAACGGGGTCACTTACGGGCGACGCACCAGTCTATGCCGCGGTGCGAAACCGACACCCGCAGGTGGCCGGCGCACCCGGCCCGCACGGAAGACCGGCCGGGTGGTGCGCGGCGGCCGGCACGGCGTACGCATATGCCCATACGCCCCCACACCGTGACCAGCGGCGCGCCCACGCGTTGGTCAAGAAAGAGTTGACCACAAAGGGCCGCATGCGTGGCCCGTTCCTTTCAACGCCGGTTCGAGAGGCTTGTTCATGGCCGACCACGCAACCCACGACGCCCAGGCCCGGGCCAGCCTGCACTTGTTGGTGCGGGACATCGAGCGGGTCCGCCGGCAGGTGGACGCACTGCGCACGCTCACCGCCCAGTTGGGCAACGTCTACCGCCCGCGCCGCTCCGGCCCGTCCACGGGCTTCGTCGTCTACGGACGTGCCCCCGCTCCGACGGTCCGTCTCGCCCAGGAGCTCCGGGACAGTGTCGAGACCCTGGTCACGGCCGCCGTGGACTTCGACCGCTCGCTCGGCTTCTCGTGGGACGCGGTGGGCTCCGCGCTCGGGGTCACCAAGCAGGCGGTGCACCGCCGTTACGGTGCCCGTCGCGCCGCCGCCCAGGCAGCGGCGGCCCCCGAGGCCGAGCTGACGACGGAGCCGTCCGGCACCCGCACGCTCAACGTGGGCGGCGGGCTGCCCGCCGTGCCGACGGTTCCGGCCGCCCGCTCCATGCCGACCCAGCCGACCGCCGGCAGCCCCACCCTCCGCGACGAGGTGCGGCCGACGGCCTTCCCCGGCCCGCGCAACGGCTGACGTACCCGACGGCCGAGTCGTCCGACGGCTGCCCCGCTCCCCTGCCCTCCCGGCACGTCACGGGAGGGCAGCCGTGCCCGCGGCCACCGCCGTCTCAGCCGATGTCCGGCGGATCGATCCGCACCCGTACCGCCTCCCCGCTCCCCCGCGCCATCCGCGCGGCCTGGGCGGACTTCAGCGCGGCGGCCAGCGCCGCACCGCTTCCCGGCGGCACCCGCACCAGCGCCCGCTCCCACTGCTCCCCCGGCGGCGGCGCGCCCACCCGGCGGGGTGCCTCGGCCCGCACCACGGGCAGCGGCACCGGCCCCAGCACCTGGGCGTCCCGCGGCAGTTCGGCCGCACCGAGGAACTCGGTGAGCGCCTGAGCCGTTCCCGAGACCGCCGCCATCCGGGACACCGGCGGAAACCCCAGCTCCGCCCGCTCGGCCAGCTCGCGCACCGCGTGCCCGACCGGGTCCCAGCGGACCAGTGCCTGCACGGGCCGCAGGGTCGGTTCCGCGACGACGACCACGGTCCCGCCGTCCCCCTGCGGCCGCACCAGCGCACCGGCCGCGATCCACCGCCGCAGCGCGTCCTCCCCGGCCCGCAGGTCCGGCCGGCCGAGCATGGCCCAGCCGTCCAGCAGCAGGGCCGCCGCGTAGCCGCCCTCGGCGACCGGTTCGGCGCCCGGGGTGCTCACCACCAGCGCGGGCGTCCCCGGCACGGTGTCCAGGACGTGCTCGCGCCCCGAGGTCCGCACGGGCACGGCCGGGAAGGCCCGCCCCAGTTCCTCGGCGGTCCGCCGGGCGCCGACCACCTGGGCGCGCAGCCGGAAGCCGCCGCACTCGGGGCAGTGCCAGTCGCTCTCCTCGCGCCCGCACCAGCCGCAGGCCGGCGCCCCGGCGTCGCGTGCCTCCAGCGGTCCGGCGCAGTGCCGGCAGCGGGCCGGTTCCCGGCACCGGTCGCAGGCCAGCCGGGGCACATAGCCCCGCCGGGGCACCTGCACCAGCACCGGCCCGTGCCGCAGTCCGTCCCGCACGGCCTGCCAGGCCAGGGTCGGCAGCCGGGCGGCGCGCGCGGCCTCGTCACGGGCGAGGTCGCCGTCGCCCACGGTCCGGACCAGCGGCGCTGACCGCCGCACCTGTTCCCGCCCGGCCACCAGGGGCCGGGCCCAGCCGTTCTCCACGAGCTGGGCGGCCTCCACCGTGCAGCTCCAGCCGCCCAGCAGGAAGCCGCACCCGTCCAGCGTGGCGCGCAGCAGCAGCACGTCCCGGGCGTGCGGCTGCGGGGCGTGCGGCTCACTGTGGCTGTCGTCGCCGTCGTCCCAGACGGCGACCAGCCCGAGGTCCCGCACGGGCGCGAACATGGCCGCCCGGGTCCCCACCACCGCCCGCACCGATCCGCGGCTGACGGCGAGCCACTGCGCGTACCGCTTCTCGGGCCCGGCATCCGCCGTGAGCAGCGCGTGCCGTCCCGGGCCGAGGACCTCGGTCAGCGCGGCGTCGACCCGCGCGGCGGCCCGTCCGTCCGGTACGACGACGAGCGCGCCGCGTCCCGAGGCGAGCGTGGCGGCGACGGCGCGGGCGATCTCCTCGCTCCAGCCGGGTCCGGGCAGCGTGTTCCACACCGCGCGCGGTGTGCCGCCGGCGGCCAGCGACTCGACGAAGGCGGGCCCGTGCTCGTACCGCGTCCAGGTCCCGGGGCCGGGCGCGGGCGGCGGGGGCAGCGGTTCGGGGGACGGACGCTTCTCGGCCCGCGCGCTGCGGGGCGGCACCGCCAGTTGGAGCACGTCGGCGAGGCTGCCCGCGTACCGGTCGGCGACGGCCCGGGCCAGCCGCAGCAGTTCCCCGCCGAGCACCGGTTCGGGCGAGACCACCTGGGCCAGCGCGGCCAGCGGACCCGCGTAGTCGGACTCGTCGAGCCGCTCGACCAGGAACCCGTCGATCAGCCCCCCGCCCTCGCGGCGGCCGTCCCGCACCCGGTGCCGCCCGGCCCCGAACCGGACCCGCACCCGCACCCCGGGCTGCGCGTCCGCGTCCAGTTCGGCGGGCACGGCGTAGTCGAAGTACCGGTCGAGGTGGAGCACGCCCTTGTCCACGAGCACGCGCGCGACCGGCAGCCGCTCGGCCAGCGCGGCGCCCCGCCAGGTCCGCGGCTTGGCCCGGGGCACCTTGGCTCCGCGCACGCTCTCCCTGATGAGCGCGAGCTGCTCCGGCGGCGCCCCCGAGGCGTCCCCGCTCCCCTGCCCGTTCTCGCTGCTCACGCTTGCATTCTTACCAAACGCGACTGACAACGGCCGCGCCGTGGACCGGTGTTCCGCCACCACCCCTCAGCGTTCACATACATGTTCCCAGGTTCAAGTCATTGACCCGGAAGATCCGCTTCCCTAATCTGCCCATCTGCGTGACTGAGATTCATGTACATGTACGGAAGCGGGAGACAACGATGTCAGACGTGGCTGTGGCAGGTGCCGAGCAGCGGGCGGTGGGGAAGTTCCTCCGCCGGATGATGCCGATCCTGGTCCTGATGTTGCTGGTCAACAATCTGGACCGGACGAACGTGGGGTTCATCCAGGACGAGCTGCGGGCGGACGTCGGGGTCAGCGCGACCGCCTACGGACTCGGGGCCGGTCTGTTCTTCATCGGGTACGCGCTGTTCGAGGTGCCCAGCAACATGCTCCTGGAGCGCTTCGGAGCCCGGGTCTGGCTGACCCGGATCATGATCACCTGGGGTCTGGTGATCGTGGCGATGTGCTTCATCCACAACGTCACCACGTTCTACGTGCTGCGCTTCCTGCTCGGTGTCGCCGAGGCGGGCTTCTTCCCGGGCGCGATGCTCTACATCACCCAGTGGCTGCCGGACTCCAGCCGGGGCCGGGCGACCGCGATCTTCCTGGGCGGCTCGGCCGCCGCCGGCATCATCACCGGGCCGGTCACCGGCGCCCTGCTCGAACTGCACGGAGCGGGCGGCATCGCGGGCTGGCGCTGGATGTTCGGCCTGGAGGGCACCTTCTCGGTCGTCGTCGGCATCATCGCCGGCTTCTTCCTGGTCTCCCGGATCGAGGACGCGCGCTGGCTGTCCGCCGAGGAGAAGGACTCCCTGCGCACGGCCGTGAGCAGGG
Source organism: Streptomyces sp. NPDC104367 (assembly GCF_055583825.1). Lineage (NCBI taxonomy): Bacteria > Bacillati > Actinomycetota > Actinomycetes > Kitasatosporales > Streptomycetaceae > Streptomyces > Streptomyces sp. NPDC104367. The sequence goes on from NZ_JBVJND010000025.1 coordinate 103,654, forward strand.
ACGAGGCCCAGCGGGAGCGGGCGCCCAAGGTCTCGCGGCTGCGGCTGATGATCCACCCTCAGGTCGCCCTGCTGACGGGCGCGTTCTTCGCGATGACGCTCACCGGGTACGCGATCACCTTCTGGCTGCCCAGCCTGATCGAGGAGATCAAGGGGCTGTCGTCCTTCCAGGTCGGCCTGCTCTCCGCGATACCGGCGGTGGCCTCCATGATCGCGATGTACTCGATGAGCCACTTCACCGACCGCGCCCCCGACCGGCGCCCCTACCTCGCGGTGACCCTGCTGCTGTCCGCCATCGGCACCTACCTCGCCACGCTGGGCTCGCCGTGGTTCGGACTCGCCGCGATCACCCTCGCCGGGGTCGGCTCCAAGTGCGCGGCGACCCTGTTCTGGCCCATGGCGCAGACCGGCCTCGACCTGCGGATCGCGGCGCCCGGCCTGGCACTGGTCAACTCGATCGGCAACCTCGGCGGCTTCGTCTCCCCGTTCCTCTTCGGGTACCTCAAGGACACGACCGGCAGCACCAACGGCGGCCTCTACACCCTCTCCGCCGCCTCCCTGCTCGCCATCCTCGCGGCCCGCCACATCCGCGGAACCCGCCCGGCCGGCACCCCGCAGCCCGCGACCGCGCCGGACGCCGACAAGGAACAGCCCCGCGTGGCCTAGCCACCGCCCCCCGGAGCGACCGGCGCGGGCACCTGGCAGACACGACGACGGCGGCTGTGGTCACCACCGCTCGGTGGTGACCACAGCCGCCGTCAGTCGTCCTACCGGCCTCCTCAGAGACCCGCGGCCTTGCGCAGGGCGTCCACGCGGTCCGTGCGCTCCCACGTGAAGTCGGGCAGCTCACGGCCGAAGTGACCGTACGCGGCGGTCTGGCCGTAGATCGGGCGGAGCAGGTCGAGGTCGCGGATGATCGCGGCCGGACGCAGGTCGAAGACCTCGTCGATCGCCTTCTCGATCTTCTCCGCGTCGACCTTGGCGGTGCCGAAGGTCTCGACGAACAGACCCACCGGCTCGGCCTTGCCGATCGCGTACGCGACCTGGACCTCGCAGCGGGCGGCCAGACCGGCCGCGACCACGTTCTTCGCGACCCAGCGCATCGCGTACGCGGCGGAGCGGTCGACCTTGGACGGGTCCTTGCCCGAGAAGGCACCGCCGCCGTGGCGGGCCATGCCGCCGTAGGTGTCGATGATGATCTTGCGGCCGGTCAGACCGGCGTCGCCCATCGGGCCGCCGATCTCGAAGCGGCCGGTCGGGTTGACCAGCAGGCGGTAGCCCTCGGTGTCGAGCTTGATGCCCTCGTCCAGCAGCGCCTTCAGCTCCGGCTCCACGACGAACTCGCGGATGTCGGGGGCGAGCAGCGACTCCAGGTCGATGTCCGAGGCGTGCTGGCTGGAGACCACGACCGTGTCGAGACGGACGGCCTTGTCGCCGTCGTACTCGATGGTGACCTGCGTCTTGCCGTCGGGGCGCAGGTAGGGGATGGTGCCGTTCTTGCGGACGTCCGAGAGCCGCTTCGACAGGCGGTGCGCCAGGAAGATCGGCAGCGGCATCAGCGTGGGCGTCTCGTCGGTCGCGTAACCGAACATCAGGCCCTGGTCGCCCGCGCCCTGCTTGTCGAGCTCGTCCCCCTCGTCCTTTCGGGAGGCACCCTCGACCCGGGACTCGTAGGCGGTGTCGACGCCCTGCGCGATGTCGGGGGACTGCGAGCCGATGGACACCGAGACACCGCAGGAGGCGCCGTCGAAGCCCTTCTTGGACGAGTCGTACCCGATCTCCAGGATCGTGTTGCGGACCAGGGACGCGATGTCCGCGTAGGTCTTGGTCGTGACCTCGCCGGCCACGTGCACGAGTCCGGTGGTGATCAGGGTCTCGACGGCGACGCGGGAGGACGGGTCCTCGCGCAGCAGCGCGTCGAGAATGGCGTCGCTGATCTGGTCAGCGATCTTGTCGGGGTGACCCTCGGTCACGGACTCCGAGGTGAACAGGCGACGGGACACAACGCTCCCTGGGGTTGCAGCGGCTGCTGTCTGATCATTGGCGGACGACACGGGGGCTGCACCCTGGCGTCGTCCGAGAACAGTTTATCGGTCGCACTCTGCCGCCGGCCCACCTGTCTCGACACTCGGAAGTGCTGTGACCTGCGGCACGCGCATTCTGCCCCGTGGCCGACGACGTTGGCCAGAGCCGCCACGCGGCAAAGTGGCGTCCGGGAAAATTGACAAACAGCTGAAACAAGTTAATCCAAACGGGCCGCCACCAGGTCCCAGACGATGTCGGCGAGGGCCTCCTTGGGCCCGTGCGGTACGGGCGTCTCGGTGCCGTCGGCACCGAGCACGACGGCCTCGTTCTCCTCGGAGCCGAAGGTCTTGCGCTCTCCCACCTCGTTCACCACGAGGAGGTCGCAGCCCTTGCGCGCCAGCTTGGTCCGGCCGTTGGCGAGGACGTCGTCGGTCTCGGCGGCGAAGCCGACGATCACCTGTCCGGAGCGCGCCCGGTCGGCCGAGATCTCCGCGAGGATGTCCGGATTACGCACCAGGGCGACCGGCTCGGGTTCCTGGCCGTCCTTCTTCTTGATCTTCCCGGACGCGTAGACGGCGGGGCGGAAGTCGGCGACGGCGGCGGCCATCACCACGGCGTCGGCGTCGGCCGCCGCCTTCAGCACCGCCTCGCGCAGTTGGACGGCCGTTCCGACCGGGACCAGGTCCACGCCGGCCGGGTCGGGCAGACCGCTGGTGTTCGCGGCGACCAGCGTCACCCGGGCACCGCGTGCGGCGGCGGTGCGCGCGAGGGCGTAGCCCTGCTTGCCGGAGGAGCGGTTGCCGAGGAAGCGGACGGGGTCGAGGGGCTCGCGGGTACCGCCCGCGGAGACGACGACATGGCGCCCCGACAGGTCGGGGGCGGTGACGCCCCGGGCCAGCACCCGGCGGCAGACCTCGAAGATCTCCGCCGGGTCGGGCAGCCGGCCCTTGCCGGTGTCGACGCCGGTGAGCCGGCCGACCGCGGGCTCGATCACCAGGGCGCCGCGGCGGCGCAGGGTGGCCACGTTCTCCCGGGTGGCCGGGTGCTCCCACATCTCGGTGTGCATCGCGGGGGCGAAGACGACCGGGCAGCGGGCGGTGAGCAGGGTGTTGGTGAGCAGGTCGTCGGCGAGGCCGTGGGCCGCCCTGGCGAGCGTGTCGGCGGTGGCGGGGGCGACGACGACGAGGTCGGCGTGCTGGCCGATCCGCACGTGCGGGACCTCCTCGACGTGGTCCCAGACCTCGGTGGAGACGGGGTGGCCGGAGAGCGCGGACCAGGTGGCGGCGCCGACGAAGTGCAGCGCGGAGGCGGTGGGCACGACCCGGACGTCGTGCCCCGACTCCGTGAACCTGCGCAGCAGCTCACAGGCCTTGTAGGCGGCGATGCCACCGCTGACCCCCAGCACGACCTTCGGCTTGTCCACCGTGACTCCCCGGACTCGACTACGTACGACTCAATGACACACCACAGGCCCGGCAGCGTGACTGCCGGGCCTGTGGATAAGTCAACCGCGATCGGACAATACGACCGCGAGCTGCGTTACTGCGTGTGTACCGCGTGCGTTACTGGGCCGGGCCCTCGATGGCCTCGGAGGTCAGCAGACCCGCGTTGATCTCACGCAGGGCGATGGAGAGCGGCTTCTCGTGGACGTGGGTGTCGACGAGCGGACCGACGTACTCGAGGAGGCCCTCGCCGAGCTGCGAGTAGTACGCGTTGATCTGACGGGCGCGCTTGGCCGCGTAGATCACCAGGCTGTACTTCGAGTCGGTGGCCTCGAGAAGCTCGTCGATCGGAGGGTTGATGATGCCCTCGGGCGCGGTGATGGAAGAGGACACGCTCTGCCTTCCGATGGATGGGAAAGATTCAGTCTGAATGATCAGTGACGATCACACAACGTCCATCAAGGCTAGCAGCTCGCGTGCCACGTCCTCGACGGAGGTGTTGACCAGTGTCTCGTCGAACTCCGGCTCGGCCGCGAGTTCGATCTTGGCCGCGTCCAGGCGGCGCTCGATCACCTCGGGCGGCTCGGTGCCGCGTCCGGTGAGCCTGCGCACCAGCTCCTCCCAGGAGGGCGGAGCGAGGAACACCAGCCGGCCCTCCGGCATGGAGTCGCGGACCTGCCGGGCGCCCTGGAGGTCGATCTCCAGCAGCACCGGGACGCCGGACTCCAGGTGCTCCAGCACCGCCTGGCGCGGGGTGCCGTAGCGGTTGCCGGCGAACTCGGCCCACTCCAGCAGCTCGCCGTTGGCGATCAGCTTGTCCATCTCCTCGTCGGAGACGAAGAAGTAGTGGACTCCGTGCTTCTCACCCGGGCGGGGCTTGCGGGTGGTCGCCGAGACCGAGAGCCAGACCTCGGGGTGTTCCTTGCGCATATGAGCGACGACCGTGCTCTTGCCGACCCCGGAGGGGCCGGAGAGCACGGTCAGCCGCGGACGTACGTCCGGGGGCTCGGGGGTCGTCCCCCGGAATGTTGCAGCCATGCAGCGATTATTCCAGCAATCGCGGGCTGCCCGGGACGGCAGTCCCGGACGGCCCGACGATCAGGAGCCGGTGCTGCCGAACTCGCGCTCCAGGGAGGCGATCTGGTTGGAACCGAGGCCACGCACGCGGCGGCTCTCGGAGATCCCGAGTCGCTCCATGATCTGCTTGGCGCGGACCTTGCCCACGCCCGGCAGGGACTCGAGCAGGGCGGAGACCTTCATCTTGCCGATGACGTCGTTTTCCTGACCCTGCTTGATGACCTCGTGGAGAGAGGCGCCGGAGTGCTTGAGTCGATTCTTGACCTCGGCCCGCTCCCGGCGAGCCGCGGCGGCCTTTTCGAGCGCGGCTGCGCGCTGTTCAGGGGTAAGGGGCGGAAGAGCCACGCCTACGTCACCTCGGATGTCGAACTGTCGGATACGGACCGGTGAGGAACCTAGTCGCCCCACACCAGGGGAGCTACGAGCAACACGCTTGCCCGTTGACTCTGCTCGGAGACTAGCGGGCAAGTCCGCCAGAGTCAGCGAGAACAGCGGAAAAGTCCTGGTCAGCCTGCGCCAGGCCAGACATTTCAGACATACTGCCCTGGATTTGAGGATGTATTCACGCCCGGGCCGCCACCGCGGCGCCCGCCGGAACACTCCCCGGACGCGTCACCGACCTGCGAAGACGTCCCGGATCTCACCCGCGAACCGGTCCGCGGCCGTCCGCAATGCCCCTAGATCGGGACCGTGACGCAAAACACCTCGGCTCACGTTTGGAATCACGTTGCGTACCGCGGCCCCGAACACCGCGGGGAGGTCGGCCGCCGTCGCGCCCTGCGCGCCGACGCCCGGAGCGAGCAGCGGACCGTTGATGTCGAGGTCGTACGACGACAGGTCGCCGACCGTGGCACCGACCACCGCGCCGAAGGAGCCCAGCGGCTCCTCCCCCGCGTTCTCGGCGGCGAGGTGGGCCAGCACGGTCGCGCCGACCGTACGGCCGTCGGCACGGACCGCGTGCTGCACCTCGGGGCCCTCCGGGTTCGAGGTGAGCGCCAGCACGAACAGGCCTGCGCCGCTCTCCCGGGCCAGCGCGACGGCCGGGCTGAGCGAGCCGTAGCCGAGGTACGGCGAGACGGTCAGGGCGTCCGAGAACAGCGGCGCGTCCTTGCTCAGGAAGGCCTCCGCGTACCCGGCCATGGTCGAGCCGATGTCACCGCGCTTGGCGTCCATCACGACCAGCGTCCCGGCCGCACGCGCCTCCGCCACCACCCGCTCCAGCACCGCGACCCCGCGCGAGCCGAACCGCTCGAAGAACGCGCTCTGCGGCTTCATGACCGCGACCCGGTCGGCCACCGCCTCGACGACCGTGCGGCTGAACCGTTCGAGGCCCGCCACGTCGTCGTCCAGACCCCACTCGGCGAGCAGCGAGGCGTGCGGGTCGATGCCGACGCACAGCGGGCCGCGCTCGTCCATCACACGGCGCAGGCGCACGCCGAAGGGCTCCAGGGGGCTCATACGGTCTTCCTCACATCGGCGCCGACCGCGTCGGCGAGGGTGGCGTACGGGCTGGTGCGCAGGCGCGCCGCGAGGCCCTTGTGGACGGCACGGCCCCAGAAGGGGCCCTCGTAGATGAAGGCGCTGTAGCCCTGGACCAGCGTGGCACCGGCCAGGATGCGCTGCCAGGCGTCCTCGGCGCTCTCCACGCCCCCGACGCCCACCAGGGTGATCCGGTCGCCCACACGCGCGTACAGCCGCCGCAGCACCTCCAGGGAGCGCGCCTTGAGGGGTGCCCCGGAGAGTCCTCCGGTCTCCCGCACCAGCGCGGCGTCCGAACGCAGCCCCAGGCCCTCCCGGGCGATGGTGGTGTTGGTCGCGATGATCCCGTCGAGTCCCAGTTCGACGGCCAGGTCCGCGACGGCGTCCACGTCCTCGTCGGCGAGGTCCGGCGCGATCTTCACCAGGAGCGGGACCCGGCGGTGGGCCACCACGCGGTCGGCGGCCTCGCGCACGGCCGTCAGCAGCGGCCGCAGCGCCTCGGTGGCCTGGAGGTTGCGCAGCCCCGGCGTGTTGGGCGACGACACGTTCACGACCAGGTAGTCGGCGTACGGCGCGAGCCGCTCGGCGGACTTCACGTAGTCGCCGACGGCCTCCGCCTCCGGGACGGTCTTGGTCTTGCCGATGTTGACGCCCACGACGGTCCTGAAGACCGGCTCACGGGTCGCGAGCCGGGCGGCGACGGCGAGCGAGCCGTCGTTGTTGAAGCCCATGCGGTTGATCAGCGCCCGGTCCGCGACGAGCCGGAACAGCCGCTTCGGGGGATTGCCGGGCTGTGCCTCGCCCGTCACGGTCCCGATCTCGACGTGGTCGAACCCGAGCATCGACATCCCGTCGATCGCGACGGCGTTCTTGTCGAAGCCGGCGGCGAGCCCGAAGGGCCCGTGCATCCGCAGCCCGAAGGCCTCGGTGCGCAGTTCCTTGTGGCGGGGCGCGAGCGCGGCCGCGACGAAGGTGCGCAGCACCGGAACCCTGGCGGCGAGCCGGATCCACCGGAAGGCGAGGTGGTGGGCGGCCTCGGGATCCATCCGCCGGAAGACGAGCTGGAAGAAGATCTTGTACATGGAGTCCTCATGCCGAGGGGGACACCGATCTCCGGTGCCCCCCAAAAGACAGCTGGGCAGAGCGCCCCGTCAGGGGCGCGGGAAACTGCGCGGCCGGCCCCCTCCGGCCCGCAGCCTCACTACGACCTGTCAGTCCCGAGCCGCGGTCAGCCGCTCCGCGTGCTCCTGGAGCGACCGCACCCCGACATCCCCGTGGTTCAGCGCGTCGATGCCCTGCACGGCCGCCGCCAGCGCCTGCACGGTCGTCAGGCACGGCACCGAGCGGGCCACCGCGGCGGTCCGGATCTCGTACCCGTCCAGGCGACCCCCCGTGCCGTACGGGGTGTTGACGATGAGGTCCACCTCGCCGTCGTGGATGAGCTGGACGATGGTCCGCTCCCCGTTCGGCCCGGTGCCCTCCGACTGCTTGCGCACGATCGTCGCGTTGATGCCGTTGCGCTTGAGCACCTCGGCGGTGCCGGACGTGGCGAGCAGCTCGAAGCCGTGGGCGACCAGTTCCCGCGCCGGGAAGATCATCGACCGCTTGTCGCGGTTGGCGACGGAGATGAACGCGCGGCCCTTGGTGGGCAGCGGCCCGTACGCGCCGGCCTGCGACTTGGCGTACGCCGTGCCGAAGACGGAGTCGATGCCCATGACCTCGCCGGTGGAGCGCATCTCCGGGCCGAGGACGGTGTCCACACCGCGGCCGCGGATGTCGCGGAACCGCGACCACGGCATGACGGCCTCCTTGACGGAGATCGGCGCGTCGAAGGGCAGCTCGCCGCCGTCGCCCCGGGCCGGCAGCAGGCCCTCGGCGCGCAGTTCGGCGACGGTCGCGCCCAGCGAGATCCGCGCGGCGGCCTTCGCCAGCGGCACCGCGGTCGCCTTCGAGGTGAAGGGGACGGTACGGGACGCGCGCGGGTTGGCCTCCAGGACGTAGAGGATGTCCCCGGCCATCGCGAACTGGATGTTGATCAGGCCGCGGACGCCGACGCCCTTGGCGATGGCCTCCGTGGAGGCGCGCAGGCGCTTGATGTCGAAGCCGCCCAGGGTGATCGGGGGCAGGGCGCACGCCGAGTCGCCGGAGTGGATGCCGGCCTCCTCGATGTGCTCCATGACGCCGCCGAGGTACAGCTCCTCGCCGTCGTAGAGGGCGTCGACGTCGATCTCGATCGCGTCGTCCAGGAAGCGGTCGACGAGGACCGGCCGGGTGGGGCTGATCTCGGTCGACTCGGCGATGTAGGACTCCAGCCGGGTCTCGTCGTAGACGATCTCCATGCCGCGTCCGCCGAGCACGTAGGACGGCCGCACCAGGACCGGGTAGCCGATCTCGTCGGCGATGGCCTTGGCCTCGGCGAAGGTGGTGGCGGTGCCGTGCTTGGGGGCCGGGAGGCCCGCCTCGGCGAGCACCCGTCCGAAGGCGCCCCGGTCCTCGGCCGCGTGGATCGCCTCCGGGGAGGTGCCGACGATCGGCACGCCGTTGTCCTTCAGCGCCTGCGACAGGCCCAGCGGGGTCTGTCCGCCCAGCTGGACCACCACGCCGGCGACCGGGCCGGCCTGCTGCTCGGCGTGGACGATCTCCAGGACGTCCTCCAGGGTGAGCGGCTCGAAGTACAGCCGGTCGGAGGTGTCGTAGTCGGTGGAGACGGTCTCGGGGTTGCAGTTGACCATCACGGTCTCGTAGCCCGCGTCGCTCAGCGCGAAGGAGGCGTGCACGCACGAGTAGTCGAACTCGATGCCCTGGCCGATGCGGTTGGGGCCGGAGCCGAGGATGATGACGGCCGGCTTCTCGCGCCGCGCGACCTCGGTCTCCTCGTCGTAGGAGGAGTAGAAGTACGGCGTCTTCGCGGCGAACTCGGCGGCGCAGGTGTCGACCGTCTTGTAGACCGGGCGCACGCCCAGCGCGTGCCGGACCTCGCGGACGACGTCCTCGCGCAGCCCGCGGATCTCACCGATCTGCTGGTCGGAGAAGCCGTGCCGCTTGGCCTCGGCGAGCAGGCCGGCGCTCAGCTCCGGCGCGCCGGCCAGTTCGTCGGCGATCTCCTTGATGAGGAAGAGCTGGTCGACGAACCAGGGGTCGATCTTCGTGTAGTCGAAGACCTCCTCGGGGGTGGCGCCCGCGCGGATGGCCTGCATGACGGTGTTGATCCGGCCGTCGGTGGGGCGCACCGCCTCGCGCAGCAGCTCGTCCTTGGCGCCGGGCTCGCCGACGAAGGTGAACTGGCTGCCCTTCTTCTCCAGCGAGCGCAGCGCCTTCTGGAAGGCCTCGGTGAAGTTGCGGCCGATGGCCATGGCCTCGCCGACCGACTTCATGGTGGTGGTCAGCGTGGAGTCGGCGGAGGGGAACTTCTCGAACGCGAAGCGCGGGGCCTTGACGACCACGTAGTCGAGCGTGGGCTCGAAGGAGGCCGGGGTCTCCTGCGTGATGTCGTTGGGGATCTCGTCCAGCGTGTAGCCGACGGCGAGCTTGGCGGCGATCTTCGCGATGGGGAAGCCGGTGGCCTTGGAAGCGAGCGCCGAGGACCGGGACACGCGCGGGTTCATCTCGATGACGATGACCCGGCCGTCCTCGGGGTTCACCGCGAACTGGATGTTGCAGCCGCCGGTGTCGACGCCGACCTCGCGGATCACGGCGATGCCGATGTCGCGCAGGATCTGGTACTCGCGGTCGGTGAGGGTCATCGCCGGGGCGACGGTGATGGAGTCACCGGTGTGCACGCCCATGGGGTCGAAGTTCTCGATGGAGCAGACGACCACGACGTTGTCGTGCTTGTCGCGCATCAGCTCCAGCTCGTACTCCTTCCAGCCGAGGATGGACTCCTCCAGGAGCACCTCGGTGGTCGGCGAGAGGGTCAGACCCTGGCCGGCGATGCGGCGCAGCTCCTCCTCGTCGTGGGCGAAGCCGGAGCCGGCGCCGCCCATGGTGAAGGAGGGGCGGACGACGACCGGGTAGCCGCCGCCGAGCGTCTCGACGCCGGCGACGACCTCGTCCATGGTGTGGCAGATGACCGAGCGGGCGGACTCGCCGTGCCCGATCTTGCGGCGGACCTCCTCCACGACCTCCTTGAACAGGTCGCGGTCCTCGCCCTTGTTGATGGCCTCGACATTGGCGCCGATCAGCTCGACGCCGTACTTGGTCAGGACCCCGTTCTCGTCGAGCGAGATCGCGGTGTTCAGGGCCGTCTGGCCGCCCAGGGTGGGCAGCAGGGCGTCGGGGCGCTCCTTGGCGATGATCTTCTCGACGAACTCCGGGGTGATCGGCTCGACGTAGGTGGCGTCGGCGATCTCCGGGTCGGTCATGATCGTCGCCGGGTTGGAGTTGACGAGGATGACGCGGAGGCCCTCGGCGCGCAGCACGCGGCAGGCCTGGGTGCCGGAGTAGTCGAACTCGGCGGCCTGGCCGATGACGATCGGGCCGGAGCCGATGACCAGGACGGACTGGATATCGGTGCGCTTAGGCACGCTGGCCCTCCATCAGGGAAACGAAGCGGTCGAACAGGTAGGCGGCGTCGTGGGGACCCGCTGCCGCTTCGGGGTGGTACTGGACGGAGAAGGCCGGCTGGTCGAGCAGCTGGAGCCCCTCCACGACGTTGTCGTTGAGGCAGACGTGCGAGACCTCGGCGCGGCCGAACTTCGTCTCGCTGACCTGGTCGAGCGGCGCGTCCACGGCGAAGCCGTGGTTGTGCGCGGTGACCTCGACCTTGCCGGTCGTGCGGTCCTGGACCGGCTGGTTGATGCCCCGGTGGCCGTACTTCAGCTTGTAGGTGCCGAAGCCGAGCGCGCGGCCGAGGATCTGGTTGCCGAAGCAGATGCCGAAGAGCGGGGTCTTCCGCGCCAGGACGGCGGTCATCAGGGCGACCGGGCCGTCGGCCGTGGCCGGGTCGCCGGGGCCGTTGGAGAAGAACACGCCGTCCGGGGAGACGGCGTAGACGTCGTCCTCGGTGGCGGTCGCGGGCAGGACGTGCACCTCGATGCCGCGCTCGGCCATCCGCTGCGGGGTCATGCCCTTGATGCCGAGGTCGACGGCGGCGACGGTGAACCGCTTCTCCCCGACGGCCGGGACGACGTACGCCTCCTTGGTGGCGACCTCCTCGTACAGCGAGGCGCCCTTCATGTGCGGCTGGGCCTGCACGCGCGCGAGGAGCTCGGCGTCGGTGGCGACGGCCTCGCCGGAGAAGACGCCGGCGCGCATGGAGCCGCGCTCGCGGAGGTGGCGGGTGAGGGCGCGGGTGTCGATCCCGGAGATGCCGACCACGCCCTGCGCGACCAGTTCCGCGTCCAGCGAACGCTTGGCGCGCCAGTTGGAGGGCACGCGTGCGGGGTCGCGCACGACGTAGCCGGAGACCCAGATGCGGCTGGACTCGTCGTCCTCGTCGTTCCACCCCGTGTTGCCGATCTGGGGGGCGGTGGCGACCACGATCTGGCGGTCGTACGACGGGTCCGTCAGGGTCTCCTGGTAGCCGGTCATGCCGGTGGAGAACACGGCCTCGCCGAAGGTCTCCCCCACGGCCCCGTAGGCGCGGCCGCGGAAGATCCGGCCGTCCTCCAGGACGAGTACGGCGGGAACCTTCCCGGTTCCCCTTGTGGAGGTCGTCATCGTTCGGCGCCTTCCGTGCTAGGTGTCTTGATCATGGAGTTGATGGCCTCGACCCATTCGGTGTGCTCGGCCGCGTGGTCCGAGCGGAATCCGGAATCGATCAGCCGGTCGCCGTGCTGCCAGGTCACCACGAGCAGTCCGCCCTCGGTGAGGACCTTGCCCGCGATGCCCTTGCCCAGCAGGGCCTCGCGGAGCGCGGCGGCGGGGATGAAGAAGTCGGTCGCCCCGGGGCGTACGACGTCCAGGCCCGCGTCGGTCAGGGTGAGCTCGGCCCGGCTGCGGGAGCCGAGGCCTCGGGCCACGATGCGGTCCAGCCACTGCCCGGCCGTGGTGGAGCCGTGGTAGCGGCCGCTCATGGTCAGTCTCGCGGCACCGGCGTCGTCCGGCATTCCGGACTGCGGCGGCTTGCCGCCCCCGTTGAGGGTGGTGGTGGGCGACGGGCGGGTGGGCAGCTCCGGGAGGTCGCCCTGGAGGGTGCCGCGCCATTTCCAGCCCTCGCGCATCAGCCAGTAGACGAGCGCGACGAAGAGGGCCAGACCGACCAGCCAGCCGATGCGCGCGGCCCAGTCGGTCACCGCGGCGGACTTCTTCTCGTCCGCCAGCAGGATCAGAGGTGTCACGTGAGCTTCCCGTCCACGAGCGTCGCCTTGCCCCGCAGCCATGTGTGGGTGACACGGCCCGGCAGCTCACGGCCCTCGTAAGGGGTGTTGCGGCTGCGCGAGGCGAATCCCGCGGGGTCCACCGGGCCACGGTATTCCGTGTCGACGAGCGTGAGGTTGGCGGGCTCACCAGCCGAGACGGGACGGCCGTGACCGGCGGCCCGTCCGATCCGCGCGGGGGCGGCGGACATCCGGTCGGCGACGCCGGACCAGGTCAGCAGGCCGGTGTCCACCATGGTCTCCTGCACCACCGACAGCGCGGTCTCCAGGCCCACCATCCCCATGGCGGCGGCGGCCCACTCGCAGTCCTTGTCCTCGTGCGGGTGCGGGGCGTGGTCGGTGGCGACGATGTCGATCGTGCCGTCGGCGAGCGCCTCGCGCAGGGCCAGCACGTCGCGCTCGGTGCGCAGCGGCGGGTTGACCTTGTAGACCGGGTTGTAGGACCGCACCAGTTCGTCGGTGAGCAGGAGGTGGTGCGGGGTGACCTCGGCGGTGACGTCGATGCCGCGGGACTTGGCCCAGCGGACGATCTCGACGGACCCGGCGGTCGACAGGTGGCAGATGTGGACGCGGGAGCCGACGTGCTCGGCGAGCAGGACGTCCCGGGCGATGATCGACTCCTCGGCCACCGCCGGCCAGCCGCCGAGTCCCAGCTCCGCCGAGACGATCCCCTCGTTCATCTGGGCGCCCTCGGTCAGCCGCGGCTCCTGCGCGTGCTGGGCGACGACCCCGCCGAAGGCCTTCACGTACTCCAGGGCGCGGCGCATGATCACGGCGTCGTCGACGCACTTGCCGTCGTCGGAGAAGACGGTGACCCCGGCGGCCGACTCGTGCATGGCGCCCAGTTCGGCGAGCTTCCTGCCCTCCAGGCCGACGGTGACGGCGCCAATGGGCTGGACGTCGCAGTAGCCGTGCTCGCGGCCGAGCCGGTAGACCTGCTCGACCACACCGGCGGTGTCGGCGACCGGGAAGGTGTTGGCCATGGCGAAGACGGCCGTGTAGCCGCCGCTCGCCGCCGCGCGGGTGCCGGTGAGGACGGTCTCGGAGTCCTCGCGGCCGGGCTCGCGCAGATGCGTGTGCAGGTCGACGAGGCCCGGCAGCAGCACCTTGCCGGCGGCCTCGACGACCTCGGCCCCGTCGGCGGGCAGTCCCTCGCCCACCCGGGCGATCGTCTCGCCGTCGACCAGGACGTCCTGCGGCTCACCGCCGAGCACCTTCGCACCACGGATCAGGATCTTGCTCATGGGTCTTACTTCTCCTCGGTGGTGCGGGCGTGGCTGACGGCGGGTTCGTTGCCGCCGAGCAGGAGGTACAGGACGGCCATCCGGATGGAGACTCCGTTTGCGACCTGCTCGACTACGGTGCAGCGCTCGGAGTCGGCGACCTCGGCGGTGATCTCCATGCCGCGGACCATCGGGCCGGGGTGCATCACGATGGCGTGCTCGGGCATCCTCGCCATGCGCTCGCCGTCGAGGCCGTAGCGCCGCGAGTACTCGCGCTCGGTCGGGAAGAACGCGGCGTTCATGCGCTCGCGCTGCACGCGGAGCATCATCACGGCGTCGGACTTGGGGAGCACCGCGTCGAGGTCGTAGGAGACCTCGCAGGGCCAGCGTTCGACGCCGACCGGCACCAGGGTGGGCGGGGCGACCAGGGTGACCTCGGCGCCGAGGGTGTGCAGCAGGTCGACGTTGGAGCGGGCGACCCGGCTGTGCAGGACGTCGCCGACGAGCGTGATGCGCTTGCCGGCCAGGTCCTGCCCTATCCCGGCGTCCCGGCCGACGAGCCGGCGGCGCATGGTGAAGGCGTCCAGGAGGGCCTGGGTGGGGTGCTGGTGGGTGCCGTCGCCGGCGTTGATGACGGCGGCGTCGATCCAGCCGGAGTTGGCGAGGCGGTAGGGCGCCCCGGAGGCGCCGTGCCGGATGACGACGGCGTCGACGCCCATCGCCTCCAGGGTCTGGGCGGTGTCCTTCAGGGACTCGCCCTTGGAGACGCTCGACCCCTTGGCGGTGAAGTTGATGACGTCGGCGGAGAGCCGCTTCTCGGCGGCCTCGAAGGAGATCCGGGTCCGGGTCGAGTCCTCGAAGAAGAGGTTGACGACGGTGCGGCCGCGCAGGGTCGGCAGCTTCTTGATCGGCCGGTCGGCGACCCGGGCCATCTCCTCGGCGGTGTCGAGGATCAGGACGGCGTCGTCGCGGGTGAGGTCGGCGGCCGAGATGAGATGACGCTGCATCTGTCAGGCTCCGTAAGGCAGTTCAGGTATCGGGAGATTCCGGGCAGCCGGGGGCGTGCCGAAGCGGCGCGCGCCCCTGAGCCTGCTACTGGGTCGGCTTCACACCGAGCAGCACGGTGTCGCGACCGTCCTCCTCGGCGAGCAGGACCTTGACCGTCTCCCGCAGCGACGTGGGGAGGTTCTTGCCGACATAGTCGGCGCGGATGGGCAGTTCGCGGTGACCGCGGTCGACGAGGACCGCGAGCTGGACCGCGCGGGGGCGCCCGATGTCGTTGAGGGCGTCGAGGGCGGCGCGGATGGTGCGGCCGGAGAAGAGCACGTCGTCGACGAGGACGACCAGCTTGCCGTCGATGCCGTCACCGGGGATCTCGGTGCGGGCCAGCGCTCGCGGCGGGTGCATGCGCAGGTCGTCGCGGTACATGGTGATGTCGAGCGAACCGACCGGAATCTTGCGGTCTGTGACCTGTTCCAGCTTGCCGGCGAGCCGCTGGGCGAGGAAGACGCCGCGGGTCGGGATGCCGAGGAGCACCACGTCGTCGGCGCCCTTGGCGCGTTCGACGATCTCGTGGGCGATACGCGTCAGCACCCGTGCGATGTCGGGCCCCTCCAGAACGGGCCGCGCGTCGGCCGCCTGGCTGTCGGGCGTTTCCTGCGTGTCCTGCTTGTCCATACGAAACGGACCCCCTTCTCCGCCTCACGGGACGGACCTTAAAGGACGTCGGATTTGCGCCATCCACCGTAGCAGGTGCCTCCGAGGCTCCCTGTCACCCCCTTGGCGTAACCGGTCGGCGCGAGGACGGAAGAGTCGGTGCGGACCATTCGGCTTGACGCGAGAGTGTAACGCTGCGTAACCTCACAGTGAGTTACCAGCCGCGCGGCGGGACCAAGGCCGGCCGCGTCGACACAGTGTCCGGGGAGCTATATGTCCAGCGAATACGCCAAACAGCTCGGGGCCAAGCTCCGGGCCATCCGCACCCAGCAGGGCCTTTCCCTCCACGGTGTCGAGGAGAAGTCCCAGGGGCGCTGGAAGGCCGTGGTGGTCGGCTCGTACGAGCGCGGCGACCGTGCCGTGACCGTGCAGCGCCTTGCCGAGTTGGCGGATTTCTACGGTGTGCCGGTGCAGGAGCTGCTGCCGGGCACGACCCCCGGCGGTGCCGCCGAGCCCCCGCCGAAGCTGGTCCTCGACCTGGAGCGGCTGGCGACCGTGCCGGCCGAGAAGGCGGGCCCGCTGCAGCGCTACGCGGCGACGATCCAGTCCCAGCGCGGTGACTACAACGGCAAGGTGCTGTCGATCCGCCAGGACGACCTGCGCACACTCGCCGTCATCTACGACCAGTCGCCCTCGGTCCTCACCGAGCAGCTGATCAGCTGGGGTGTCCTGGACGCGGACGCCCGCCGCGCGGTGGCCACGCACGAAGAGGCCTGAGCCGCTCAGCACCTGAGCAGAAACGTGCCGCCGGGGTGGCCGGAACTCGATGGTTCCGACTGTCCCGGCGGTTTTCTGTCATCACGCCTCACCTGGTGAGCGACGGCGGCGCCACCGCCCTGGGCGCGCGAGGAAGTGCGCGACAAGCCGCACACGGCCGCCAGCCGCCCGATCAGCGGCCCGCCCGCCCCCTCGGGCGCACGAACGCCGGAAGGCCCGCAGCAGCTCGCTGCGGGCCTTCCGGCGTTCGTCGGCTCCCCCGCTACTCCTCGCGGCGCAGCGACGGCTTCAGCTCCTTCAGCCGCCCCAGGAGGCCGTTCACGAACGAGGGCGACTCGTCCGTGGAGAACTCCTTGGCCAGCTGGACCATCTCGTCGAGGACGACGGCGTCCGGCGTCCCGTCGACCCAGATCAGCTCGTACGCGCCCAGCCGCAGGAGGTTGCGGTCGACGACCGGCATCCGGTCCAGCGTCCAGCCGACGGCGTACTGCGCGATCAGCTCGTCGATCCGCCTGGCGTGCACGGCGTAGCCCTCGACCAGCTGCATCGTGTACTCGCTCACCGGCGGCTGCCGGGTGTCGTCCCGGGAGAGCCGGATCCAGTCCGCGAGGACGGTCAGGACGTCGGCCCCGCGCTGGTCGCCTTCGAAGAGGATCTGGAAGGCGCGCTTGCGGGCCGTGTTGCGGGCAGCCACGGTTAGCTGTTCACCCGGCCGAGGTAGTCGCTCGTGCGGGTGTCGACCTTGATCTTCTCACCGGTGGTGATGAAGAGCGGGACCTGGATCTGGTGGCCGGTCTCCAGCGTGGCCGGCTTGGTGCCACCGGTGGAGCGGTCGCCCTGGACGCCCGGCTCGGTCTCCTGGATGGTGAGCTCGACGGCGGCCGGGAGCTCGACGAAGAGCACCTCGCCCTCGTGCTGGGCGACGACGGCCGTGAAGCCCTCGATCAGGAAGTTCGCGGCGTCGCCGACGGTCTTCCGGTCGATGTGCAGCTGGTCGTACGTGTCCATGTCCATGAAGACGAAGTACTCGCCGTCCATGTACGAGAACTGCATGTCGCGCTTGTCGACAGTGGCCGTCTCGACCTTGACGCCGGCGTTGAAGGTCTTGTCGACCACCTTGCCGGACAGCACGTTCTTGAGCTTGGTGCGCACGAAGGCGGGGCCCTTGCCGGGCTTGACGTGCTGGAACTCGACGACGGACCAGAGCTGGCCGCCTTCGAGCTTGAGCACCAGGCCGTTCTTGAGGTCGTTCGTGGAAGCCACGGTTGCGGAATCTCCTGGACTGACGTGGACGACCCCGGGGCACGCACCTTCCCTATAGTGCGAGCAGCTCCTTGGTCGTGATGGTGAGTAGCTCGGGTCCGCCGTCCGCCTCGGGGCGGACGACGAGCGTGTCATCGATCCGGACACCGCCCCGGCCCGGGAGGTGGACCCCCGGTTCGACGGTGACCGGCACGCAAGCGTCCAGTTTACCCATGGCCGAGGGGGCGAGCTGCGGCTCCTCGTCGATTTCGAGTCCCACACCGTGTCCGGTGAGCGGCTGGAGGCCCTCGGAGTGGCCCGCGGAGTCCAGCACCTGGCGGGCGGCGCGGTCCACGTCGCGGTGGGCGGCACCGGGCACGAGGGCCTCCCGGCCGGCCCGCTGGGCGGCGAAGACCAGGTCGTACAGCTCGATCTGCCAGTCCGCGGGCGAGGTCCCGATGACGAAGGTACGGCCGATCTCGCAGCGGTAGCCGCGGTAGGTCGCGCCGAGGCAGACGGAGAGGAAGTCGCCCTCCTCGACCCTCCGGTCGGTCGGCCGGTGGCCCCGGCGGCCCGAGTTGGGCCCGGTCGCCACGGAGGTGGGGAAGGCCGGGCCGTCGGCGCCGTGGTCGACCAGGCGGCGCTCCAGCTCCAGCGCGAGGTGCCGTTCGGTGCGGCCGACGAGGATCGACTCCAGCAGCTCGCCGAGGGCCTGGTCGGCGATCTCGGCGCCGATGCGGAGGAAGGAGATCTCCTCCTCGTCCTTCACGACCCTGAGCTGCTCGACGGCGCCGCCCAGGTCGGTGAGGCGGAGTTGGGGGGCGACCGAGGAGAGGCCGCGGTGGCGGGCCACGGTGAGGTGGTGCTCCTCCACGGCGAGGAGGTCGGCGCCCTGGGCGGCGGCGAGGCCGGCGGCGGCGACCGCGGGATCGCCGCCGGGGCCCTCCAGGAGGTGCCGGCGCAGGGAGTCGTCGGGGCGGGCCTCGGCAGCGTGCTCGCCCTGCCGGTCGGGGCAGACGAGGAGGTCCTCGCGTCTGCCGAGCAGCAGGACGGAGCCGGTCGGGGCGGCCCCGGCGAGGTACCTCACGTTGGCGGGGCGCGAGATCAGCGCGGAAGCGCTGCCGCTGGCCTGGCAGCGGTCCCTCAGGCGGGTTCGGCGGGCGGCGTACACCTCGGACATGACACGAGCGTAGGAGTTATGAGCGGTTTGTGCCGGTCGGGGAGGGCCGAGTGGGGTGCGTCGTCGGGTGCGGGCCGGTGGAGGCCGGTGGAGGCCGGTCGAGCGGTTCCTCCCCCGGCCTTCGGCCGTGGGTACCCCCGGCGCCCCAGGTGTCTCCGCTCACCCTCGTCTACCAGTTCGGGGGGCTCGCGATCGCTCTGGCCAGGACCTCGTCCAGGACCCGGGCCGTGGTCGGGACGTCCAGCTGGGAGTTGTCGATGATCGGGAGGCCCGAGCCGTACCAGCCCGCCATACGGCCGTGGATGCGGGCGACCTCCTCGTCGGTGAGGCGGCGGTTGCCCGTGCGTTCGGCGTTGCGCTCCAGGACGATGTCCAGGCCCGGGAGGAGGACGACCGGGAGGAGGCCGGGGCCGACATGGCGCTTCCAGCCGCCGAGGCCGACGACGGGGCGGTCCGGGAAGACCGCGTCGTCGAGGATGCACGAGATGCCGTTGGCCAGGAAGTTGCGGGCGGCGAAGCCGCAGGTGCGGCGGGCCAGCCGGTACTGGGCCTCGGAGTTGTCGTTCCAGCCGGACTGCGGGTCGGCGAAGCCGGAGCGGACCCACTCGCGGACGTCGTCGAGGCTGATGTGGGCCGTGGGGACCCGGCGGTGGTCGGCCCAGTACTTGGCCACGCTGGTCTTGCCCGCGCCGGCCGGGCCGATGAGCAGGACGGCCAGCGTGGTGGTGGTCGGGTCGGGCGCGGCGGCCGCGGCCGGGGGCGCGGTGGGGACACCCACGGGACCGCCGGGCGGCAGCGGGAGATGGCCGGTGCTGTCGGCCGGCGGCGGGGCGGAGGGATGCTGCGGGGCGGAGGGATGCTGCGGGGCCGGAGTACGCGGGGGGACGGGCGGCAGCGAGGGCTGCGGGGGCGCGGCCGGGGGCGGCGGCACGGGCGCGGGGCCGTGTGGCGCTCCCGGGTGCTGTGCGGCCGGCTGCCAGCCGGCCGGTCCCTGCCCCGGCTGGTGGGGCGGCGGCAGCGGAGATCCCGCGTGCTGCATCCGGTGCCACTCCGTCTCGTCATGTTCGGCTGCGCTCGTCGCCGAACGGTACCGCCCCCGGCCGTCGTTTGGTGAAACGGCCGGGGGCGGTCCGAAGTGCCCGTGCGCCGAGGCGGACCGGGCGGGGAACAGCGGTGGACCTACTGGCCGACCTCGCCGTACGCGGCGAGCAGTACGGCCGGGTCCGGGCCCTCCAGGACGGTCGGCTTGGCGAGGCCGTCCAGGACGATGAACCGCAGCAGGTCGCCACGGGACTTCTTGTCGACCCGCATCGTCTCGACCAGCTTGGGCCACTGGTCGTAGCGGTAGTGCAGCGGCAGGCCGACCGACTCCAGGACCGCGCGGTGGCGGTCCGCCGTCGCGTCGTCCAGGCGTCCGGCGAGCCGGCCCAGTTCGGCGGCGAAGTGCATGCCGACCGCGACCGCGGCGCCGTGGCGCCACTTGTAGCGCTCGTTCTTCTCGATGGCGTGGCCGAGCGTGTGGCCGTAGTTGAGGATCTCCCGCAGGCCGGACTCCTTGAGGTCGGTGGAGACGACCTCCGCCTTGACCCGGATGGAGCGCTCGATCAGCTCGGCCGTGTGCGGGCCCGCCGGGGTGCGGGCGGCCTCGGGGTCGGACTCGATGAGCTCCAGGATCACCGGGTCGGCGATGAAGCCGGCCTTGATGACCTCGGCGAGCCCGGAGACGTAGTCGTTGACGGGCAGCGAGTCCAGCGCGGCGAGGTCGCAGAGCACACCGGCCGGCGGGTGGAAGGCGCCGACCAGGTTCTTGCCTTCGGCGGTGTTGATGCCGGTCTTGCCGCCGACGGCCGCGTCGACCATGGCGAGCACCGTGGTCGGGACGGCGATCCAGCGGACCCCGCGCAGCCAGGTGGCGGCCACGAATCCGGCCAGGTCCGTGGTGGCTCCGCCGCCCACGCCGACGATGACGTCGGAGCGGGTGAAGCCGGACTGGCCGAGCGCCTTCCAGCAGTAGGCGGCGACCTCGGCGGTCTTGGCCTCCTCGGCGTTCGGCACCTGGATGGCGACGGCCTCGTAGCCCTGCCCGGCCAGGTCGGCGCGGAGCGCGTCGCCGGTCTCGGCGAGCGCCTCGGGGTGCACGACGGCCACCCGCTTGGCCTTCTCGCCGATCAGCCCGCCCAGCTCGCCCAGCAGCTGACGGCCCACCAGGACCTCGTACGGCTCGGTGCCCGCCGTGCCGCCGACCTGGATCCGGGTGACTGCCTCGCTCATGCTTCCTTCAACTCCAGTGCGTCCAGGGCTGCTTGGGTGACCTCTTCGGGCGTACGGCCGTCGGTCGTCACGACGGCCGTGGCGACCTCCTCGTACAGGTGCCGCCGGGCCTCCATCAGCTCGCGCCACTGTTTGCGCGGGTTGAGGGCGAGCAGCGGCCGGGCCGCGTTCAGGCCGGTGCGCCTGACGGCCTCCTCGACGTCCATGGAGAGGTAGACCACCCGCTGCCCGGTGAGCAGGCCGCGGGTCTCCGCGTCGAGGATCGCGCCGCCGCCGAGCGCGAGGACGCCCTCGTGCTCGGTCAGCGCCGCGTGCACCGCCCGCTTCTCGACGGCCCGGAAGGCGGGCTCGCCCTCCGCCACGAAGATGTCGGCGATGGTGCGGCCCTCGGCGGTGACGATGTCCTCGTCGGTGTCGCGGTAGCCGACACCGAGCCGCTCGGCGAGCAGCTCCCCGACGGTGGACTTGCCGACGCCCATCGGGCCGACCAGCACGACCAACGGCGCGGTGCTCACCGGATGGCCAGGTTCTCGAGGTACGACCGCACGTTCCGGCGGGTCTCGCCGACCGAGTCGCCGCCGAACTTCTCGGCGACCGCGTCCGCGAGGACGAGGGCGACCATCGCCTCGGCGACGATGCCGGCGGCCGGCACGGCGGAGACGTCGGAGCGCTGGTGGTGGGCCTGGGTGGCCTCGCCGGTCGCCACGTCCACGGTCTTCAGGGCGCGCGGCACGGTCGCGATGGGCTTCATCGCGGCCCGTACCCGCAGCAGCTCGCCGGTGGACAGACCGCCCTCGGTGCCGCCGGCCCGGCCGGAGACACGGCGGATGCCCTCGGGGGTGCCGACGATCTCGTCGTGGGCCTTGGAGCCGGGCACCCGGGCCAGCTCGAAGCCGTCGCCGACCTCGACGCCCTTGATCGCCTGGATGCCCATCAGCGCGCCGGCGAGACGGGCGTCCAGCTTGCGGTCCCAGTGCACGTGCGAGCCGAGGCCGACGGGGACGCCGTACGCCAGCACCTCGACCACGCCGCCGAGGGTGTCGCCGTCCTTGTGGGCCTGGTCGACCTCCGCGACCATCGCCTTGGACGCGTCGGCGTCCAGGCAGCGCAGCGGGTCGGCGTCCAGCTTCTCGACGTCGGCCGGGGTCGGGTACACGCCCTGCGGGGCCTTCACCGAGCACAGCTCGACGACGTGCGAGACGATCTCGATGCCCGCCGTCTCCTTCAGGTACGACCGGGCGACGGCGCCGAGGGCCACCCGGGCCGCGGTCTCCCGGGCGGAGGCGCGCTCCAGGATCGGCCGGGCCTCGTCGAAGCCGTACTTCTGCATGCCGGCCAGGTCGGCGTGGCCGGGGCGCGGCCGGGTCAGCGGGGCGTTGCGGGCGAGGCCGGCCAGGATCTCGGGGTCGACCGGGTCGGCCGCCATGACCTGCTCCCACTTGGGCCACTCGGTGTTGCCCACCATGACCGCGACCGGGGAGCCGAGGGTGAGGCCGTGCCGGACGCCGCCGAGGAAGGTGACCTCGTCACGCTCGAACTTCATGCGCGCACCGCGGCCGTAGCCGAGCCGCCGCCGCGCGAGATGGTCGGCGACCATCTCCGTGGTGATCGGCACGCCGGCGGGAAGGCCCTCCAGCGTCGCGACAAGTGCGGGACCGTGGGACTCCCCCGCGGTCAGCCAACGCAGCCTGCTCAACGATGCTCCTCAGTGCTCGCGCCCTGGTACTACTGCCCTGCGTACGCGCGTCCTCGCGTACGGCGACGGCCCGACCGGGTGCGCGGCCCCGGTCCGCCACCCCGATCCTCCCACGTCCGGCCCGCGAACCCACCCGCCGGTCCAGCAAGCGGACGCGAGTGTGTCAGGTCAGCGCCCGGCGAGGGCCTTCTCCCCGGCGCGGCGCATGGCGTCCAGCGGTGCCGGGGTGCGGCCGGTCATCTGCTCGACCTGGAGCACGGCCTGGTGGACGAGGAGGTCGAGGCCGCTGACCACGGCTCCGCCGAACATGGACCAGCGGGCGGCCAGGTCGGTGGGCCACGGGTGGTAGAGCACGTCGAAGAGGGTGGTGGGGCACTCCGGTACGGCGGCGGCGAGGGCGTCGGTCGTGCCGGCCGGGGTGGTGGCGATCACCAGGGGGGCGCGCAGCGCCTGCTCGGCGTCGGACCAGTCGGCGGTGCGGACCTCGACGTCGAGCCGCTCGCCCCACTCCCGCATCTCGGCGGCGCGGGCCCCGCTGCGGACGTAGGCGACGACCTCGCCGGTGCAGATCCGGGCGAGCGCGGCGAGCGCGGAGGAGGCGGTGGCGCCGGCACCGAGGATCGCGGCCGTCTCGACCTGTTCGATGCCGTGCTCGCGGAGCGCGGCGACCATGCCGGGGATGTCGGTGTTGTCGCCGAGGCGGCGGCCGTCCTCGGTGAGGACGACGGTGTTGACCGCGTCGACCGAGGCCGCCGTCTCGCTGATCTCGTCGACCAGCGGTATGACGGCCCGCTTCAGCGGCATGGTCAGCGACAGCCCCGCCCACTCCGGCCCCAGCTTCTCGACGAAGCCGGGCAGCCCGGCCTCGTCGATCTCGAAGCGCCCGTACGACCAGTCGGTGAGCCCGAGTTCGTCGTACGCGGCCCGGTGCAGCACCGGGGAGAGGGAGTGGGCGATGGGCTTACCGAGCACAGCGGCCCGGCGGGCGTCAGTTGCCCGAGTTGGCATTGAACTTGTCCTTGAGCTGCTGGAATTCTGCGTAGGTCTTGGCGAATTCGGTGTTGTTCTGGCCGTCGGTCGCCACGAAATAGATCCAGCCGTCGTCGGTCGGATTGAGCGTCGCCTTCAGCGCGTCCGTGCCGGGGTTGCCGATCGGACCGGGCGGAAGACCCTTCTGGGTGTACGTGTTGTACGGGTCCTTGTTGCTGTTGATCTCCGACTCGCTGATGTGGATGTTGCTCACGCCCTTCAGGTAGTTGAAGGTCGAGTCGAATTGGAGCAAACGGTTCGTCTCGGTGTTCGTGGGCTTGAGTCGGTTGTAGACCACTTCCGCCATCTTGCGGAAGTCGTCGTGCGTCTTTCCTTCGGCCTGGACGAGGCTCGCGACCGTGATGACCTGCAGCGGGTTCTCCAGGTCGAACTTCTTGGCCTGCGCCACGAGGTCGTAGGCGGCGTATTCCTCCTTGGCCGCGGCGACCATCTGTTTCAGGACCGCGTCGGGCTTCATGCCCTTGGCCGCGGGATAGGTACCCGGGAAGAGGAAGCCCTCCAGCGGGTCCATGATCTTGCTGTTGGTGTTGGCGTAACCCGGCAGACCGAGGCTCTTGTATTCCGACTTGGCGATTTTCTTGGTGCTGCCGGAGGAAAGGCCGAGTTGTTTGTCGAGAGCCGCGTAGACGGCCGCCGCGCGCTCACCCGGGGTGACCACCACATTGGCCTTGCTCTTCGGGTCGAGCATCAGCTGCACGGCGGTCGCGGCGGACATCTCCTTCTTCAGGAGATAGGCACCGGCCTGGATCGTCTTGCCGTCGGGGTTCTGCGACTGGGCGGCCACGAAGGCGTCGACGCTCTTGACGACGCCGGCCTCCTTCAGGCGTCTGCCGATGTCGTAGCCGCCGGCGCCCTTGGGGATCTCGACGGTCACCTGGCCGCTGCCGCCGCCCGCGAAGTCGGGGGCCGCGCCGAAACGATTTTGGTAGAGGTGCCAGCCGTAGTAGAGGACTGTGGACGCACCACCGCCGAAGACCAGGCAGACCACCAGGCAGGCGCAGCCGTTGCGGCGCTTCTTGGGACCCTTACCGCCTTTGGCGTCCTTGCCGCGGCCACCACCGCGGCGTCCTTTGGGATCGTCCTCGTCCTCGTCCTCGGAGTCGTCGGCGCCCGTGAAGAAGGGGTGTTGCTCGTCCTCCTCCTCGGTGGCCGGCTCCGGCTGCGGTTCCGGCTCGGGGCGCCGGCGGCCGGGCGGCTCGGGCGGCGGGTAGGCGTCCTCGGTGCCGTAGAGGTCGGGCTGTTCGACACCGTAGGCCACGGGCTGCTGCCCGTAGGGGTCACCCGGGTCGGCCGCGTAGGGGACGTGGCCGTGAGTGCCCGTGGCGTCCCACGTGCCCTGGTGGTACTGCTGCGGGGTGTGGGCGGCGTACTGCTGGTCGTACTGCTGCTGATCGTACTGCTGCTGGCCGTGCTGCTGCTGGCCGTGCTGCTGGCCCTGCCCGTCGGCGTACCGGAGCTGGCCCTGCTCGTCGTAGTACGCGTACTGCTGCTGGCCATGGTGCTGCTCGTACCCGCCCTGCGGGTGCTGGCCCCAGTCGCCGTACTGCTGCTGCTGCGACTGCTGCGGGTAGTGCTGCGGCTGGCCGTCGTAGGGGGACTGCTGGCCCGCGTGGGCCTGCTGCTGTCCGCCCCATCCGGCGTCCCCGTACAACGGGTCCTCCGGATGCCAGGGTTCGGAGCCTGGGCCCCGGCCATACTCAGTCATCGATCCCCTAGAGCCGCGAGGCGGCGCGGTGCGCGGCTGGTGGGCCGGTTCCCGTTCCGCCTCTTGCTGTGCGGTGGCTGTTCGAAAACCATCGCATCGCGCGGAACGTTACCGTATCGCGATCAGATGACTACTTCGACGCCCTCGCCGGGTGGTTTACCTGACACCCGTTCGGATTCCAGTGCCTGCTGAAGGATGATGACCGCCGCGGCCTGGTCGATGACCGAGCGGCCCTTCTTGGCCTTCACTCCAGAAGCGCGCAGCCCCTGGCTCGCCGTCACGGTCGTCATCCGTTCGTCGACCAGCCGGACCGGCACCGGCTCGATCCCCCTGGCGAGTTCCTGGACGAAGGTCCGCACCTTGACGGCCGCCGGGCCCTCGCCCCCCTTGAGGGAGCGGGGCAGTCCGACGACGACCTCGATCGGTTCGTACTCCTCGACGAGTTGCCGGAGCCGGCGGTGGGCCGCCGGGATGTCCCGGCCGGGGACCGTCTCGACCGGCGTGGCGAGGATCCCGTCGGGGTCGCACGAGGCGACCCCGATGCGGGCGTCCCCGACGTCGATCGCGAGTCGACGTCCTCTGCGCATGTCCGACCGCTTCCTTACTTCGCGGTCTCGGTCACGAGGCGCTCGACGGCGTCGGCGGCCTCGCCGATCGCGGCGGGGTTCTGGCCGCCGCCCTGGGCGACGTCCGGCTTGCCGCCACCGCCGCCGCCGAGCGTCTTGGCGGCGGTGCGGACCAGGTCACCGGCCTTGAGACCGCGGTCGCGGGCGGCGTCGTTGGTGGCGATGACCGTCAGCGGCTTGCCGTTGTTGACCGTGAACAGGGCGACCACGGCGGCGCGTCCGCCCTGGATGCGTCCGCGCACGTCGAGGACGAGCCGGCGCAGGTCGTCCGGGGTGGTGCCGTCCGGCACCTGACCGGTGACCACGGCGATCCCGCGGATGTCCTTGGCGGAGTCGACCAGACCGGCGGCGGCCTGGAGCACCTTCTCCGCGCGGAACTTCTCGATCTCCTTCTCGGCGTCCTTCAGCTTGCCGAGCATGGCGGAGACCTTCTCCGGCAGTTCCTCCGGACGGCCCTTGATCAGCTCCTGGAGCTGGGCGACGACCGTGTGCTCACGGGCGAGGAAGTTGTAGGCGTCGACGCCGACGAGGGCCTCGATGCGGCGCACACCCGAGCCGATGGATGACTCGCCGAGCAGCTTCACCAGACCGAGCTGGGAGGTGTTGTGCACGTGGGTGCCGCCGCACAGCTCCTTGGAGAAGTCGCCGATGGTCACCACGCGGACCCGCTCGCCGTACTTCTCGCCGAACTCGGCGATGGCGCCCTGCTTCTTGGCCTCGTCGATGCCCATGACGTCGGCGCGCACGTCGAGGTCGCGGGCGAGCACCTCGTTGATCTTCTGCTCGAC
Source organism: Streptomyces sp. NPDC104367 (assembly GCF_055583825.1). Classification (NCBI taxonomy): domain Bacteria; kingdom Bacillati; phylum Actinomycetota; class Actinomycetes; order Kitasatosporales; family Streptomycetaceae; genus Streptomyces; species Streptomyces sp. NPDC104367. The sequence continues at coordinate 130,207 of NZ_JBVJND010000025.1, forward strand.
GTCGGTCATCACGGCGGTGGGAACCGCGGACGGCGAACCGAAGTCGAAGCGGAAGCGGCCGGGCTGGTTCTCGGAACCGGCCTGGGCGGCCGTCGGGCCGAGGGCGTCGCGCAGCGCCTGGTGAGTGAGGTGGGTGGCCGAGTGGGCACGGGCGATGGCGGTGCGGCGACGGGAGTCGATCGAGGCGTGGGCCTTGGCGCCGACGGTCACCTCGCCGACCTGGACGACGCCCTTGTGGACGTACACGCCCGGGACCGGCTTCTGGGTGTCGCGGATCTCGATGACGGCACCGGTGTCGACCCTGATCCGGCCGGTGTCGCCGATCTGGCCGCCGCCCTCGGCGTAGAACGGGGTGCGGTCGAGGACGATCTCGACCTCGTCGCCCTCGGTGGCGGCCGGCGAGGAGGCGCCGTCCACGAGGATGCCGACGATCGTGGTCTCGCCCTCGGTGTCGGAGTAGCCGATGAAGTCGGTCTCGCCGGTCCTGTCGGCGATCTCGCGGTAGGCGCCGGCGCCGGCGTGCCCGGTCTTCTTGGCCTGGGCGTCGGCCTTGGCGCGCTCCCGCTGCTCCCTCATCAGGCGGCGGAAGCCCTCCTCGTCCACCGAGAGGCCCTGTTCGGCGGCCATCTCCAGGGTGAGGTCGATCGGGAAGCCCCAGGTGTCGTGGAGCAGGAACGCCTTGTCGCCGGCGAGCACCTTGCCGCCGGACTCCTTGGTCTCGGTGACGGCGGTGTCGAGGATGTTGGTGCCGGCCTTGAGGGTCTTGAGGAAGGCGTTCTCCTCGGCGAGGGCGACCTTCTCGATGCGCTCGCGGTCGGTGACCAGCTCCGGGTACTGCTGGCCCATCATCGCGATGACCGTGTCGACGAGGTCCAGCACGACCGGGCCGGTGGCGCCGAGCAGGCGCATGTTGCGGATGGCGCGGCGCATGATGCGGCGCAGCACGTAGCCGCGGCCCTCGTTGCCCGGGGTGACACCGTCGCCGATGAGCATCACCGAGGTGCGCATGTGGTCGGTGACCACGCGCAGCGAGACGTCCGAGTCGTGGGCGTCGCCGTAGGCGACACCGGTCAGCTCGGTGGCCTTCTTGATCACGGCCATGGAGGTGTCGATCTCGTACATGTTCTGCACGCCCTGCAGAATCATGGCGAGACGCTCCAGGCCGAGGCCCGTGTCGATGTTCTTGCTGGGCAGTTCGCCGAGGATCTCGAAGTTGTCCTTGCCGATGCCCTCGCCGCGCTCGTACTGCATGAAGACGAGGTTCCAGATCTCCACGTACCGCTCGTCGTTGACGGCGGGGCCGCCCTCGACGCCGAACTCGGGGCCGCGGTCGTAGTTGATCTCGGAACAGGGGCCGCAGGGGCCGGGGACGCCCATGGACCAGTAGTTGTCCTTCATGCCGAGGCGCTGGATGCGCTCCTTCGGCACCCCGACGACCTCGTGCCAGAGGCGCTCGGCCTCGTCGTCGTCCTTGTAGACGGTGATCCACAGGCGGTCGGGCTCCAGGCCGTAACCGCCCTTGTCCTGGGGCGTGGTGAGCAGCTCCCAGGCGTACTTGACGGCGCCTTCCTTGAAGTAGTCGCCGAAGGAGAAGTTGCCGCACATCTGGAAGAAGGTGCCGTGCCGGGTGGTCTTGCCGACCTCTTCGATATCCGGGGTGCGCACGCACTTCTGCACGCTGGTGGCGCGCGACCACGGGGGCTTGACCTCACCGAGGAAGTAGGGCTTGAACGGCACCATGCCGGCCGGGACGAGGAGCAGAGTCGGGTCGTCCGCGATGAGAGACGCCGAAGGGACGACGGTGTGACCGCGCTCCTCGTAGAAGCTCAGCCAGCGGCGGCGAATCTCGGCCGACTCCATCAGTGGTCCTCATTCCGGTTGTACGAGTACGCCGTGGGATCGGCGTACTTCGGGTTCTTGCTGTTCTCGATGGCGGCGAGCCGCCGCGGTGCGGGGAGTTCGGGGTCCGCGTTGATCCCCAGCGCCTCTCCGAGCTCTTCCTCCCGCACGGCCATGTTGTCGCGGACGTCGAGCGCGAAGCCGACCGCCCGGTCCTTGAGCCGGTGGCCGGTCTCCAGCGCCTTGTTCGCGGCGGTGGCGGCGAGGCTCTCCGGGGTCAGCTGCCGCAGCTTGCGGTTGACCTTGATGGTGGCCCAGACCCCGGCGGCGACACCGGTGGTGAACCAGAACGTACGGCGGAACATATGGCCTGGCTCCTACTTTCCCCGGTTCTTCCGCCGTGCGGCCGGGACCGTCCGGCCCACGATCACCGTACGCCTGGGCTCCTTCGCGGGCACGTCCGCCTTGCGTCCGGACAGCGCCCGGCGGACGCCGTACCCGAAGGCCGCGACCTTGACCAGCGGGCCGCCGAAGGTGGAGGCCACGGTGGTGGAGAGCGCGGAGGCGTTGGAGGTGACCTCCTGGACGTCGGAGGCGATCGCGTCGACCCGGTCGATCTGGGTCTGCGCGGACCGTACGGCCGCGGAGGCGTCGGCGAGCAGCGGGACGGCCTGGTCGGTCACGTCCGCCACGAGCTTGGTGGTCGCCTTGAGCGTCTGGGCCAGCCTCGCCAGCACGACGGCGAGGAACGAGACCAGGATCGCCCAGAAGACGGCCACCAGGATCCCGGCCACCTCTCCACCGGACACTGCGCACCCGCTCCCTGAAACGTGCCTGAACATCGAGAATTCTGCACCGAGCCTATCGCGCCGGGGGTGGGACTCCGTACCGGATTACCGCGGGCGCGAGCCGGAGTCGCGGGAGGCGATTGTACGGACCGAACACGGTTAAGTACGCTCCGTGTCCCATGCGAGGTCCTCAGCGCCCCGGCCTTTCGGCGCCCGGCAATCTGCCCCTGGAACTGACCGCCTTCGTGGGGCGCTCGGCCGAACTCGGCGAGCTGGTCCGGGCCCTGGAGTCGGACCGGTTGGTGACGGTGACGGGTGCCGGCGGGGTCGGCAAGTCCCGGCTGGCGGCCCGGGCGGCGGCCGGCGCGGCGCCCCGGGACGGGGTGTGGCGGGTGGAGCTGGCGTCGGTGCGCGACCCGGACTTCGTGGCGTACGCGGTCGTGGAGGCGCTGGGCCTGACCGACCACACCACCCGGTTGCCGCGCGAGACGCTGCTGGAGCACCTGGCCGACCGCAGTGTGCTGCTGCTGCTCGACGGGTGCGAGCAGCTGGCCGACGCGTGCGCGGGGCTGGTCGCCGAGCTGCTGGGGCGGCTGCCCGGGCTGACCGTGCTGGCCGTGGCGCGGCGGCCGCTGGGGGTGGCGGGCGAGCGGCTGTTCCCGCTGGCGCCGCTCGGCGAGGACGAGGCGGTCGAGCTGTTCGCCGAGCGCGCCGGCCACCAGGGGCTGGACCTCGGGGACCGCGCGGACGTCCGGGAGGTGTGCCGGCGGCTGGACGGCATCCCGCTGGCGATCGAGCTGGCGGCGGGGCGGCTGCGGGCGCTGTCGCCGGAACAGCTGCTGGCGCGGCTCGACGACCGGTTCCGGCTGCTGACCGGCGGCGGCCGGGACGGGCTCCCCCGCCACCGGACGCTGCGCACGGCGATCGGCTGGAGCCATGAACTGTGCTCCCCCGCCGAGCGGTTGCTGTGGGCGCGGCTGTCGGTGTTCGCGCAGACCTTCGACCTGGAGGCCGCCGAGTACGTGTGCAGCGGGGACGGACTGGCCGCCGAGGACGTCCTGGACGTGCTGACGGAGCTGCTCGCGCAGTCGGTGGTGTCCCGGGAGGAGTCGCCGACCGGGGTGCGCTACCGGATGCTCGACACGGTGCGGGCGTACGGCGCCGACTGGCTGGCGGCGACGGGGGACGCGGGCCGGCTGCGGCGCCTGCACCGGGACTGGTACATGGGCCTGGCGACCTGGTGCGAGCTGGACTGGTTCTCGCCGCGGCAGGCCGAGGTGGCCGCGCGGGCCGAGGCCGAGCTGACGAACCTGCGGGCCGCCCTGGACCACTGTCTGACCGAGCCGGACGAGGCGCACCTGGGCCAGTACCTGGCGGGGTCGCTGTGGTTCTACTGGGCGGGCTGCGGCCGGCTCTCGGAGGGCCGGCGCTGGCTGGAGCGGAGTCTGGAGCTGGACTCGGAGTATCCGCAGTCCCGGCTGAAGGCGCTGTGGGTGCTCGGTTACGTGGCGGTCCTCCAGGGCGACGCGGTGCCCGCGCTGGCCGCGCTCCAGGAGTGCCGGGCGGAGGCCGAGCTGGTCGCCGACCCGACCGCGGTGGCGTACGCGGAGCACCGCACCGGCTGTCTGGCCCTGGTCACGGACGACATGGCGCGCGCGGAGACGCTGCTGCGGTCGGCGCTGGCGCGCTACCAGGAGATCGGCGAGCTGAACAGCAACGTGCTGATGGGCCAGGTGGAACTGGCGATGACCAGGGCGTTCCGCGGTGATCTGGCGGACGCGGTGCGGCTGTGCGAGGACGTGCGCCGGGTGTGCGAGGACCACGGCGAGCACTGGGCCAGGTCGTACGCCCTCTACGTGCTGGCGTACGCGGCGTGGCGGGACGGCGATCACGGGGGCGCCCGCGCGCTGCTGACCGACTGCCTGGGTCATGCGCACGGCTTCCGTGACCTGCTGGGTTCGGTGCTGTCGATCGAGCTGCTCGCCCTGGTGACGGTGGCGCAGGGCGATCCGGCGGAGGCGGCGGTGCTGCAGGGCGCGGCCGGGCGGATGTGGCCGTCGGTGGGGCTGCCGCTGTTCGGGTCGGCCTACTACAACGCGCCGCACGAGCTCTGCGAGGCGACGGCCCGGCGGGCGCTGGGCGACGAGCGGTACGCGGAGTGCGTACGGCAGGGGGCCGGGCTGGACCGGGAGGCGACGGTGGCGCGGGCGCTGGGGTACTTCGGGGCCCGGCCGCTGGAGGCGCTGTCGACGCCGCGCGGGCCGGTGCGGCAGCGGCGGGACGCGGAGACGCGCAAGCCCGCCGCCTCGCCCACCCGGAAGGGCGGGGAGACGGCGGGCTGACGCTGAGGTGCTACACCCGGCCGGTGATCAGCGGGCGTAGTACTCGACGACGAGCTGCTCGTCGCAGATGACCGGAACTTCCTTGCGGTTCGGCTCGCGGTCCAGGCGGAACGCCAGGGCCTTGAGGTTCACCTGAAGGTAGCGGGGGGTCTCGCCGTCGGGGGCGAAGCCACCCTCACGGGCGACCTGGAAGAGCGTCTTGTCCTTGGAACGGTCGCGGACCTGCACGACGTCGTCCGGGCGGACCCGGAAGGACGGCTTGTCGGTCTTCTGGCCGTTGACCTGGATGTGGCCGTGGACGACCATCTGGCGGGCCTGGTAGATCGTGCGGGCGATGCCCGAACGCAGGACCAGCGCGTCGAGGCGGCGCTCCAGCTCGACGATCAGCGCCTCACCGGTCTTGCCCTGCACCTTGGAGGCACGCTCGTAGGCGCGGACCAGCTGACGCTCGGAGATGTCGTACTGCGCGCGCAGACGCTGCTTCTCCAGCAGACGGACCTTGTAGTCCGAGTTCTGCTTGCGGCCGCGGCCGTGCTCACCCGGCGGGTAGGGACGGGCCTCGAAGTACTTGACGGCCTTCGGGGTCAGCGCGATGCCGAGGGCACGCGACTTCTTGACCTTGGGGCGGGACTGGTTCGCCACTGTCTCTTTCTTCCTTCTGTCTTTTCGGCTTGTCAGGGTTGAGGGAGGTCGCAATCCGCAGCCGGGGAAACCCTCCGGCGACCCGTTGCCGGGCCTGGTGGGCAGCCGCTCCCCTGGTCTGGGCACATACGTGCAGCACGCGAGTGGCCCACCGACCGGTGCCGTCGTGCGACGGATGGTGGTGGGCTGCCCGCGACACCGATCGACGGTGCGCGACGCTCCTGGATCCCCCTTGCGGGGGTTCCGGCTGACTGTCCCGCTCTGACAGCGCGGGACTCAGCGCTGCGAGGGATTCTACAGGCAGCTCACGACCGCCTGCGACCGAGGTGCTTCCTGGTCCACTCGACGGCGTCGGCGTAGCGCGCCTCGGAGCCGTGCCGGGTCGGGGTGTAGTACTCGCGGTCCCGGACGGTGTCCGGGGCGTACTGCTGCTCGGCGATGCCCTCGGGCAGGTCGTGCGGGTACACGTACCCCTGCGCGTGGCCCAGCTTGGCGGCGCCCTTGTAGTGACCGTCGCGCAGGTGCGGGGGCACCTGGCCGGCCAGGCCCTTGCGGACGTCCTCCAGGGCGGCGCCGATGGCGGTGGTCGCGGAGTTGGACTTGGGGGCGAGGGCCAGGGCGATGGTGGCGTGGCTGAGGGTGAGGGCGGCCTCGGGGAAGCCGATCATGGCGACGGCCTGGGCGGCGGCCACGGCGGTGGGCAGGGCGTTCGGGTCGGCGAGGCCGATGTCCTCACTGGCCGAGATCATCAGCCGGCGGGCGATGAAGCGGGGGTCCTCGCCGGCCTCGATCATCCGGGCCAGGTAGTGCAGGGCCGCGTCGACGTCGGAGCCGCGGATGGATTTGATGAGGGCGCTGGCGACGTCGTAGTGCTGGTCGCCGTCGCGGTCGTACTTCACGGCCGCCCGGTCGACGACCTCCTCCAGGGTCCTGAGGCCGATCTCCGCCTCGCCCTGGTCGAGGGCGGCCCCGGCGGCGGCCTCCAGGGCGGTCAGGGCGCGCCGGGCGTCGCCGCCGGCGATCCGCAGCAGGTGCTCCTCGGCGTCCCCGGGGAGGGCGACGGCGTCCCTGAGGCCGCGCTCGTCGGTCAGGGCCCGCCGCAGCAGGTCCCGGACGTCGTCGTCGGTGAGCGGTTCGAGGGTGAGGAGCAGGGAGCGGGAGAGCAGGGGGGAGATCACCGAGAAGTACGGGTTCTCGGTGGTCGCGGCGATGAGGGTGACCCAGCGGTTCTCGACCGCGGGGAGCAGGGAGTCCTGCTGGGCCTTGCTGAAGCGGTGGATCTCGTCGAGGAAGAGGACGGTCTCCTTGCCGTACCCCCCGCTGGCGCGGCGGGCGCCGTCGATGACCGCGCGGACCTCCTTGACGCCGGCGGTGATCGCGGAGAGTTCGACGAACCGCTTGTCGGTGGCCTTGGAGACGACGTACGCGAGGGTCGTCTTGCCGGTGCCCGGCGGCCCCCAGAGGATCACCGAGGAGGCTCCGGCAGGCCCGCCGGAACCCTCGCCGACCAGTCTGCGCAGCGGGGACCCCGGCTTCAGCAGGTGCTGCTGGCCCACCACCTCGTCGAGGGTGCGGGGGCGCATCCGCACCGCCAGGGGACTGCCGGCGGGGTCCTTCTCCTGGCGTTCTTCTGCGGCGGCGGTGAACAGGTCGGGTTCCACGCTGAAACCCTAAGTCACGGCACCGACAATCCGGTCCGGGCGGTCCCCGGCCCCGGTCGTCAGCTGGTCCAGAAGTCCCACCAGCGGGTCAGGATCAGCATGCCGATGATGCCGATGTGCAGGACCGGCAGCACCCAGGTGAACTCGCCGAAGAAGGACTTCAGCCAGTTCGGGGCCGGCAGGAAGCTCTTGCGGACGTTGAAGGAGGTGACGTACCAGAACATGGTGATGGTGGCGACCCAGGCCAGCGAGCACCACAGGCACAGCGCGTTGATCCGGTACAGGGACTGGAACTGGAGCCAGGTGACGAAGCAGACGCCGAAGAGGGTGCCGAAGTTGAAGGTGAGCCAGTACCAGCGCGGGAAGCGGGCGCGGGCCAGCAGGCTCATGCCGACGCAGATGACGATGCCGTAGCAGACCAGGCCGAGCATCGGGTTCGGGAAGCCGAAGGCGGCGGCCTGCTTGGACTGCATGACGCTGCCGCAGGAGACCACCGGGTTGAGGCTGCACCCGGGGGTGAAGGTCTTGCCCTCGACCTTGGCTTCCAGCAGCTTGAACTTGTCGATCGTGATGACCCACGCGGCCAGCAGACCGGCGGCGCCGGTGATGATCAGCAGCAGCGCGAAGGCGAGGCTGCCGCCCTCCCTGCGCGGTGCGGCCAGGTCGTGCTCGGGCTCGGGTTCCGTGGAGACGTCCTTGACTGTCGTCTTGCTCATCACGCCGATTCCGTCTGTTTGAGAGTTGGAACTTCTTCGGGCAGGGGCCATTGTGCCGCAAGAGACGCGCCGCCCACCGTTCGGTGGACATAAGGAAGTACGCACGGTGGTCCCTGAAGGCTCGGTTCCGGCCGACGATCGAAGACATGACAGAACAGGGGTACGACCTCGCGGTGGACGTGCGAGGACTGCGCAAGCGGTACGGGGACGTGACCGCGCTGGACGGCATCGATCTGGGCATCCGGCGGGGCGAGGTGTTCGGCCTGCTCGGACCCAACGGGGCGGGCAAGAGCACGACGGTGGAGATCCTCCAGGGCAACCGGAAGCGGGACTCCGGCGAGGTCTCGGTGCTGGGCGCGGACCCGGCGACGGGCACGCGCGCGTGGCGGTCCCGGGTGGGAATCGTCTGGCAGGACGAATCGGCGCCCGCCGAGTTGACGGTCCGCGAGACCGTGCGGCACTTCGCGCACTACTACCCGCGTCCGCGCGACCCGGAGCGGGTGATCGGCCTGGTCGGTCTGGAGGCCAGGGCCGGCAGCCGGGTCAAGTCCCTGTCCGGCGGCCAGCGCCGCCGGCTGGACGTGGCGCTCGGGGTGATCGGCGGCCCGGAACTGCTGCTACGTCCGGGGCAGCGAGGTCAGCGCCTCCCAGCTGTACGTGCCCGCCATGATGGCCTCCGGGATCATGTCCACCAGCTTCCAGTCGCTGGGCATCTCGATCGCGGTCGAGCGGGACGAGAAGGTCCTGCGGCGGCTGCGCGGCACGCCGATGCCGCCGGCCGCGTACTTCCTGGGGAAGATCTGGCTGGTTCTGTTCACCGGGATCCTGGAGACGGCGATCCTGCTTGCCGTCGGCACCACGCTGTACGGCGTGCCGCTGCCCACGTCGGCGGACCGCCGGCTGGACTTCGCGTGGATCTTCGTGCTCGGGCTCACCGGGTGCGCGCTGCTCGGCATCGCGATCAGCTCGGTGCCGAAGTCGGCGAAGAGCGCCGGTTCCGTCGTCGTACTCCCTTTCCTTGTACTGCAGTTCATCTCCGGGGTGTACATCTCGGTGGACACGCTCCCCGGCTGGATGCTGGACATCGGCGCGCTGTTCCCCCTGAAGTGGCTGTGCCAGGGGCTGCGCGGGGTGTTCCTGCCCGACTCGGCGAAGGTCCTGGAGCAGGCCGGGGACTGGGAGTTCGGACGGATCGCCCTGGTGCTGGGCGCCTGGTGCGCCGGAGGACTGGTGCTGTGTCTGCTGACCTTCCGGTGGAAGAGCCGGCACGACGGATGACCCGTTGGAGCACGGCCCGCGACGAGCACGCCTGGGACCGCACCCTCCGGCTCTGGACGGGTACTTCGCGGCGGCGTGGGCGGCCACCCTGGCCTTCGTGCCGGGCGCGGAGTCCCCGCCCCGGGGCGGCCGGTCCGGCTCGTCGCGGGGCTGCCGCTGGTGCCCTGGGACGCGGTGGTCGGCCGGGCCCCGATCCAGCTCGACGAGCCGGACGAGCGGCGGGCGGTGCGCCACGGGTCGCTGTGAACCAACGGGTCCACGGCTCGGCGCACCGGGCGCTCCGGGCGCCGTGAGGAGCGTCGGCCGAGGCGCATCGTGCTCCCCGCGGACGCGGGGCTGAGGGCCGGGCGGCTGCGCCGCCCGGCCCGCCGCTCAGCCGAGCCGCGACTCCAGCTCCGCCACGATCTCGTGCACGCCGACGGCCACCTGCTCCCCGGACTCCATGTCCTTGAGCTGGACGACGCCCTCGGAGAGGTCGCGCTCGCCGGCGACGAGGGTGAAGCGCGCGCCGGACCTGTTGGCGGCCTTCATCGCCGCCTTGAGGCCCTTGTGGCCGAACGAGAAGTCGGCCGCGACGCCCACCTTGCGCAGTTCCGTGACCTTCGCGAAGAGCACGCGACGCGCCTCCTCGCCCAGCGGCACCGCGAAGACGCTGGTGGCGGAGGGGATGTCGAGCCCGACGCCCTCGGCCTCCAGGGCGAGGACCGTGCGGTCGACGCCCAGCGCCCAGCCGACGGACGGGAGCGCGGGGCCGCCGATCATCTCGGAGAGGCCGTCGTAGCGGCCGCCGCCGCCCACCGCGGACTGGGAGCCCAGACCGTCGTGGACGAACTCGAAGGTGGTACGGGTGTAGTAGTCCAGGCCGCGGACCAGCTTCGGGTCGTCCTCGAACGGGACGCCGGCCGCCGTGATCAGTTCGCGGACCTCCTCGTGGTACGCCTTGCAGGCGTCGCAGAGGTAGTCGCGCAGCAGCGGCGCCTCGCCCAGCTGCTTCTGGACCGACTCCCGCTTGTCGTCCAGGACGCGCAGCGGGTTGATCTCGGCGCGGCGCAGGGTGTCCTCGTCGAGGTCCAGGCCGTGCAGGAAGTCCTGGAGCGCCGCGCGGTAGACCGGACGGCACTCCTTGTCGCCCAGGCTGTTCAGCAGGATGCGGAAGTCGCGCAGCCCCAGCGAGCGGTACGCCTGGTCGGCGAGGATGATCAGCTCGGCGTCCAGGGCCGGGTCCTCGGCGCCGATCGCTTCCGCGCCGACCTGCGAGAAGTGGCGGTAACGGCCCTTCTGCGGGCGCTCGTAGCGGTAGTACGAGCCCGAGTACCAGAGCTTGACGGGGAGGTTCCCGGCCTTGTGGAGGTTGGCCTCCAGGGCCGCGCGCAGGACGGAGGCCGTGCCCTCGGGGCGCAGCGCCAGCCGGTCGCCGCCCTTGGTCTCGAAGGCGTACATCTCCTTGGTGACGATGTCGGTCGACTCGCCGACACCGCGCGCGAAGAGTTCGACGTTCTCGAAGCCCGGGGTCTCGATGTAGCCGTAGCCGGAGTTGCGCAGCGGCGCGGCGATCGCCTCACGGACGGCCAGGAACTTGGCGGAGTCCGGCGGGATCAGGTCGTACGTGCCCTTGGGGGCCTTGAAGGTGCTCACGGAGGTTCTCGTCACATTCCTCGTCGGGGAGCGGCGTCGGCGTTCGCTCCCGGGCCGGCGGCCACCTGCCGCAGATAGGGGTTGGTGGCGCGTTCCTGGCCGATGGTCGTCTGGGGGCCGTGGCCGGACAGCACCACGGTGGAGTCGTCGAGCGGCAGGCAGACGCGGGCCAGCGAGCCCAGCATGTCGTCCATGGAGCCGCCCGGCAGGTCCGTGCGTCCGACGGAGCCGGCGAAGAGCAGGTCGCCGGAGAAGAACACCGAGGGGACCTCGGCCGTCTCCGGCATCCGGAACGTCACCGACCCCCTGGTATGGCCCGGCGCGTGCGCGACGGAGAACCCCAGCCCGGCGAGGGACAGTTCCACGCCGTCGGTCAGCTCCCTGACCTCGTCCGGCTCCCCCACCGTCAGCTCGCCCATCAGCGGCATGCCGATGGACCGGCCGAGCGCCTTCTCGGGGTCGCTCATCATGTACCGGTCCTCGGGGTGGATGAAGGCCGGCACGTCGTGCGCGCCGCACACGGGGACGACCGAGGCCACGTGGTCGATGTGGCCGTGGGTGAGGACGACGGCGACGGGCTTGAGCCGATGCTTCTTCAGCGCTTCCTCGACGCCTTCGGCGGCCTGGTGGCCGGGGTCGATGATCACGCACTCCTCACCGGCGGCGGGGGCGACGAGATAACAGTTCGTCCCCCAGGCCCCGGCGGGGAACCCGGCAATGAGCACGATCGTCCTTCGTTGTGTCGGTTCGGGTGGCTACAAGCTGTGGTCCAGAGCCTACCGGCGCTGCCGTTTCCTCAGCGAACCCATATACGGTACGGGGCTACACGCAGCAGTCGGCTCACACAGCGCACAGGACGCACGCGTACCGGTCGACACACGACACGCATGAGGAGAGATTCCGGTGGTCAGCCAGGAGCAGCGGCGGCGTCAGCTCGCCCGGGAGAAGTTCTTGCGGCAGCAGCAGCGGCGCACCAGCGCACGGCGCAAGGCACGCATGCGCAACTCCGTGATCGCGTCCGTGCTCGGCGTGATCGTGATCGGCAGTGTCGCGCTGTACACGACCGGCGTGCTGAAGAACGACGACAAGGCCAACGCCGCCGCGGAGTCGACGCCCAGCGCCTCGGCCACCAGCAAGGCGCCGGACCCGTGCGAGAAGGCCGCGTCCGGCTCGGTGAAGAAACTGAGCTGGAAGAAGGAGCCGTCGATCACGATCGACAAGTCGGCGGACTACACGATGAAGCTGGCGACGACGTGCGGTGACATCGGCATCGCGCTGAAGACGTCGGCGGCCCCGCACACGGTGAACTCGTTCGACTTCCTCGCGTCGAAGGGCTACTTCGACCACACCAAGTGCCACCGGCTCACCACCACCGGCATCTACGTGCTGCAGTGCGGTGACCCGACGGGCGCCGGCAGCGGCGGTCCCGGCTACACGATCCCCGACGAGAACCTGAAGGACAAAGCCCTGAAGGGCGGTGTCTACCCGGCGGGCACGGTCGCGATGGCCAACACCGGTCAGAAGCACACCGGCGGCAGCCAGTTCTTCCTGGTCTACCAGGACAGCGAGTTGCCGGCCAGCTACACCCCGTTCGGCACGGTCGACGCCGCCGGGATGAAGGTCCTGAAGAAAATCGCGGCCGCGGGAGAGAACACCGGAGCCGGTGACGGAGCCCCGAACGCGACGGTCGTGATCAACAAGGCCACGGTCACCAAATCCTGACCACCAACTGCGAAATTTCGGTCGCGCGGGATGCGGACAGGCAACCCGCCGGTCGCCTATGTTGGCCGTGACGAAACTGTGGACGATGCCCGGGGGCACAGAGGCCCCTCGCAGGCATCATGTGGAGGAGGCGCTGTGAGCAGCGACCCGTGGGGCCGCGTCGACGAGACGGGGACCGTGTACGTGCGTACGGCCGACGGCGAGCAGGTCGTCGGTTCCTGGCAGGCCGGCTCCCCCGAGGAGGCGCTGGCCTACTTCGAGCGCAAGTACGAGGGCCTGGTTGTCGAGATCGGCCTCCTCGAAAAGCGAGTACAGACCACCGACCTGTCCGCGAAGGACGCGCAGGTGGCCATCGACCACCTGCGCGAGCAGGTCGAAGCGCACCACGCGGTCGGTGATCTGGCCTCGCTGCGGACCCGGCTGGAGCAGCTGGTGAAGACCGTGGAGTCGCGTCGCGAGGAGCGCCGGGCGCAGCGGGTGAAGCAGTCCGACGAGGCCCGCAAGGCCAAGGAGGACCTGGTCGTCGAGGCCGAGCAGCTGGCCCAGTCCGACCAGTGGCGGGCCGCCGGTGAGCGGCTGCGTTCCCTGGTGGACACCTGGAAGGGTCTGCCGCGTCTGGACCGCAAGTCGGACGACGAGCTGTGGCACCGCTTCTCCCACGCGCGGTCGGCGTTCTCCAAGCGCCGCAAGGCGCACTTCGCGCAGCTCGACGCGCAGCGCGAGGACGCCCGCAAGGCCAAGGAGAAGCTGGTCGCCGAGGCCGAGTCGCTGTCCGGTTCCGCGGACTGGGGTCCGACGGCCGCGCGGTACCGCGAGCTGATGTCCGAGTGGAAGGCCGCGGGCCGTGCGCAGCGCGAGCACGAGGACGACCTGTGGAACCGCTTCCGCGGGGCCCAGGACGTGTTCTTCGCGGCCCGGGGCTCGGCCTTCGCGGAGCGGGACGCGGAGCAGACGGAGAACCTGAAGCTCAAGGAGGAGCTGGCCGGCGAGGCCGAGAAGCTCCTGCCCATCACGGACCTGAAGTCCGCGCGGGCCGCCTTCCGCTCGATCAACGAGCGCTGGGAGGCCATCGGCCACGTGCCGCGTGACGCCCGGCCGAAGGTCGAGGGCCGGATGCACACGGTCGACCGGGCGATCCAGGAGGCCGAGGAGGCCGAGTGGCGCCGGACGAACCCGGAGGCACGCGCGCGTGCCGCGGGTCTGACCGGCCAGTTGCAGGCCGCCGTGGACAAGCTGCGGGCGCAGATCGAGCAGGCCCGCGCCCAGGGCAACACGTCCAGGGCGGAGAAGCTGGAGCGCGAGCTGGAGGGCCGCCAGGCGCTCCTGGACCAGGCTCTGAAGGGCCTCCAGGAGTTCGGCGGCTGAGGCCCGCCTCCAGGTCCGCGCCTGCGCGTCAGCGGTTCCGCGAGACGACGGGAGGGGCCCCGTACACACGGTGATGCTGTTGGTAAATCCGGGGCCCTACGCCTTCTTCGTCCCGTCGGCCGTTTGGTCGGCGGGGCGAAGTGCTGCGAAGTGGCTGGTGCGTGTGC
>NZ_JBVJND010000026.1:0-143944 GCF_055583825.1 Streptomyces sp. NPDC104367
ACCCCCCAGGTCATCCGTTCGACAGGGGGACACAGTCATGCCGGGCCCGGAGGCCAGCGGCCCCATTGCGGAGCCGCGAAGAACATAACGGGGACCGTGCCCGGGGCTCTCGCGCTGGTCGCGCGGGGCGCGGACGTCGAGGCCGTGGCCGTCGGGGACCTGGACGTCGAGGGCGCGGCCCCGACGGAGCCGCCGGGCATGACGGACACCGCTACGGCCGGGTCGGCGGTACCGGTACCACCGCGCATGTCGTCCCGGCCACCGGCGGGGTCACGGTCCTGCTCACCCAGGTGGCGATGACGGGCCCGGCGCCCACCGCGCCGATGCGTGACTTCTGGCGGGTCACCGCGTGAGCCGCGGGGCCCCGCCGTTAGGCCGGTCGGGTGATGGTCCGGGTAAGAACCGGGAGGTCAGCGCACCCGTCGCCACCTGCGGGCTTTACCTGAATCCGGGGTGGCCCTCACCGCTTCCGAAGCCGCCCGGGTCGCCGCCGGACAGGACCCGGCGAAGCCTGGAGGAGTCCCCCCGTCACCCGACAGGAGTACTCCCATGCACAGCACCCAGCGCCCGTTCTCCCGCGCCCTCGCCGCCGGGGCCCTCTCCCTGGCCCTGCTGACGGCGGGCAGCGCCGGTGCCTTCGCCGCGGAGGCCAAGCCGAGCCCCTCGCCGAGCCCGTCCGCGTCGATGATGGCCTCGATCACGGTCAAGGCGAGCAAGTCCGACGTCATGGCCGGCGAGTCGGTCACCTTCGCCGGCCACACCAAGGGGCTGAAGGTCGGCTGGCCGCTGGTCCTCCAGCACCAGAAGAACGGCAAGTGGATCCCGCTGAAGGCGACCACGAAGATCAAGAACGGCAGCTCCTACTCGCTGACCGCGAAGATCAACACCAAGGGCACCGAGCACCTGCGGGTCGCGGCGGTCGGCAAGAAGGTCTACTCCCCGACCGTGACGGTCAACGTCAGCTGAGGCCGCGCACCAGCAGTTCCAGCAGCGCCGCGAAGTCCGCGTCCGCCTCCGGCCGCTCCCACTCGCGCACGTAGCACGGGTCGTGGAAGCGGCCGGAGGCCTGGAAGACGGCGCGGGCCGCGGCGGCGGGGTCGGGCAGGGCGAAGGCGCCCTGCCCGACCCCGTCCGTGAGGATGCCGGTCAGCTGTCCGGTCAGGTCGTCGATGTGCTCGCCCACCGCGGAGCCGTTCTCGTCGACGAGCACCATGTAGGTCGCGAACAGCTCGGGGTCGTCGCCCGCCTTGCGGCGCTTCGCGTCGAAGAGGGCCCACAGCCAGTCGCGCAGCCGGGCCTGCGGGTCCCGGTCCCCGGCGGCGATCCCGGACAGCTCCTCCGAGGTGCGGTCCAGCCAGCGCTTGGTGACCGCCTCGCGCAGCGCCGCCTTGGTCCGGAAGTGCCGGTAGACGCTGCCGTGGCTGACGCCGAGCGCGCGGGCCACGTCCACCACGGTGGCCTTGGCCGGGCCGTGCCTGCGCAGCACCTCCTCGGTCGCCTCGAGGATGCGCTCGGCGGTCAGGGCCGGGGTCGGGGGCGGGGACGTCGCTGCCATGACCTAGACGGTACCTGGCACCACGATCAGTGCTCGGTGCCGAGATGGCTCATCTGGGCGGCCGGGTAGCGGGTGCCGGCCGCCGCGTCCGCGGGGACGGCCTCCTCGATCGCCGCGACGTCGGCCGCGTCGAGGGTGACGTCGAGCGCACCGAGCGACTCGGCCAGCCGCTCGCGGGTGCGGGCGCCGACGAGCGGCACGATGTCCTCGCCGCGGGAGAGCACCCAGGCGATGGCGATCTGGGCGACGGTGACGCCCTTCTCCTCGGCGATCTTGCGCAGCGCCTCGACGAGGTCGAGGTTGTGCCGGAGGTTGTCGCCCTGGAAGCGGGGGGACAGCGACCGGAAGTCCTTGGCCTCGAGCTGCCGGTCGCGGCTGAAGTGGCCGGAGATCAGGCCCCGGGAGAGCACGCCGTACGCGGTGATGCCGATGCCCAGTTCGCGGGTGGTCGGGAGGATCTCCCGCTCGATGTCGCGGGTGATGATCGCGTACTCGATCTGGAGGTCGGAGATCGGGGCGGTGGCCGCGGCGCGCCGGATGTTCTCGGCGCTGGCCTCGCTGAGCCCGATGTGCCGTACGTAGCCCTTCTCGACGAGTTCCGCGATGGCGCCGACGGTCTCCTCGATCGGCACGTCCGGGTCGACGCGGGCGATCCGGTAGACGTCGATGTGGTCGACGCCGAGGCGCTGGAGCGAGTAGGCGGCGAAGTTCCGCACGGCGGCGGGCCGGCCGTCGTGGCCGCTCCAGCCGCCGTCCGGGTCGCGCAGGGCGCCGAACTTCACGCTCACCAGCGCCTGTTCGCGCCGGGCCGGCGGGGCGGCGCGCAGCGCCTCGCCGATCAGCATCTCGTTGTGCCCCATGGCGTAGAAGTCGCCGGTGTCGAGCAGCGTGACACCCGCTTCGAGAGCGGCGTGGACCGTCGCCACCGACTCGGCCCGGTCCGCGCTGCCGTACAGCGCGGACATCCCCATGCAACCGAGCCCCAGAGCGGAGACCCGGGGCCCGGCAGAACCAAGAGAACGCAAGTGCATCGTCATGCCCCCACCCTGACATAACAACTGACAGATTTCAATATCTGTCACTCCACATGTGTCACTCCCTGCCTGCCACCCCGAGGGCGGGGCGGGCCGCGGAGGCCCGACGAGCTTGCGCCCGGACGAAAAAACACCCGCCTCCCCGGCCGAGCGGGTCGGCGGGGAGGCGGGTGGTGCCGTGCGGGGGCCGCCTCCCCGGAAGGGGGGGGCGGCGGGGGGTCAGGCGCCCAGGAGGCGGCCCGCGAGGTAGGACTCGATCTGGTCGAGGGAGACGCGCTCCTGCTTCATCGTGTCGCGCTCGCGGACCGTCACCGCGTTGTCCTCGAGCGTGTCGAAGTCGACGGTGACGCAGTACGGCGTACCGATCTCGTCCTGGCGGCGGTAGCGGCGGCCGATCGCGCCCGCGTCGTCGAACTCGATGTTCCAGTTCTGGCGCAGCGCCTGGGCGAGCCCCTTGGCCTTGGGCGAGAGCTCCGGGTTGCGGGAGAGCGGCAGGACGGCGACCTTCACCGGGGCCAGACGGTGGTCCAGGCGGAGCACCGTCCGCTTCTCCAGCTTGCCCTTCGCGTTGGGCGCCTCGTCCTCGACGTACGCGTCGAGCAGGAACGCCAGCATCGCGCGCCCGACACCGGCCGCCGGCTCGATGACGTACGGCGTCCAGCGCTCCCCGGCCTCCTGGTCGAAGTAGGAGAGGTCCTGGCCGGAGGCCTTGGAGTGGGCGCCGAGGTCGTAGTCGGTACGGTTGGCGACACCCTCCAGCTCGCCCCACTCGTTACCGCCGAACTGGAAGCGGTACTCGATGTCGGCGGTGCGCTTGGAGTAGTGGGAGAGCTTCTCCTTCGGGTGCTCGAACCACCGCATGTTCTCCTCGCGCAGACCGAGGCCGGTGTACCAGTTCCAGCGCTGCTCCATCCAGTACTCCTGCCACTGCTCGTCCTCGCCCGGCTTGACGAAGAACTCCATCTCCATCTGCTCGAACTCGCGGGTGCGGAAGATGAAGTTGCCGGGCGTGATCTCGTTGCGGAAGGACTTGCCCATCTGCGCGATGCCGAACGGCGGCTTGCGGCGCGAAGTGGTCTGCACCTGGGCGAAGTTGGTGAAGATGCCCTGGGCGGTCTCCGGGCGCAGGTAGGCGACCGAGCCGCTGTCCTGGGTCGGGCCGAGGTGGGTGGAGAGCAGACCCGAGAACTGCTTGGGCTCGGTGAACTGGCCCTTGTTGCCGCAGTTGGGGCAGTTCACGTCCGCCAGGCCGTTCTCCGGGAGGCGGTTGTGCTTGGCCTCGTAGGCCTCCTCCAGGTGGTCCGCGCGGAACCGCTTGTGGCAGGCGGTGCACTCGGTCAGCGGGTCCGTGAAAGTGGCGACGTGGCCGGAGGCCACCCAGACCTCCGGGGCCAGGATGACGGACGAGTCGATACCGACCACGTCCTCGCGCGACGTCACCATGTAGCGCCACCACTGGCGCTTCAGGTTCTCCTTGAGCTCGACACCCAGCGGCCCGTAGTCCCAGGCGGCACGCTGGCCGCCGTAGATCTCACTGCACGGGAATACGAAGCCACGGCGCTTGCTCAGGCTGACGATGGTGTCGATCTTGTCGGCGGCCACGGTGCTCTCTTCATTACGACGACGGGCGACGAAGCGGCTCCTCGACGATGCGTTCGGAGCGTGCTTCAGAGCGAATGCCTCAGGTTACCGGCGTGGGCTCCCCCTCAACCAAATCGGTATGCCTTACCGGCCTCTCACCCGGGCTTGTTGACAACGGTTTCCATGTTTGTTGAAAATGACTCTCATGAACGTACGACGACACCTCATACCCGTGGCCGCCGCGACCACCCTCGGCATGGCGACCCTCTCGGCCTGCGGGGGTGATGCCACGGCGGCCCAGACCGACAAGTTCGACGTCGTCGCGTCGTTCTATCCGATGGCCTTCCTCGCCGAGCAGATCGGCGGGAACCACGTGCACGTCACCAGTCTCACCCAGCCCGGCCAGGAACCGCACGACCTGGAGATCAGCGCCAAGCAGACGGCGATGCTCCAGCAGTCGGACGCCGTGCTCTACCTGAAGAACCTCCAGCCCTCCGTCGACGACGCGGTCGCCCAGTCCGGGCTGAGGACGAGGATCGACGCCGCCTCCTTCACCACGCTGGAGAAGCACGGCAACGAGGTCGGCGGCCACGCGGCCTCGCACGACACCTCGGAGAACGAGGAGATGTCCGGCCTCGACCCGCACATCTGGCTCGACCCGGTGCGCTACGCCCAGGTCGCCGAGGGCGTCGGCAAGGCCTTCGAGAAGGCCGACCCGAAGCACGCGGCCGACTACGAGAAGAACACCGCGACCCTGGTCAAGAAGCTCGACGACCTGAACACGCGGTTCGAGGACGGGCTCGCGGACACCAGGACGAAGGTGTTCATCACCACCCACGCCGCCTTCGGCTACCTCGCCGAGCGCTACGGCCTGACCGAGGAGGCCATCAACGGCCTCGACCCGGAGTCGGAGCCGAGCGCGGCGCGCGTGAAGGAGCTTGAGACCATGGCCGGGGCCGACGGCGTCACGACCGTGTTCTACGAGACGCTCGTCAGCGACAAGACCGCGAAGACCATCGCCGCCGACGCCGGACTGAAGACGGACGTCCTCGACCCGATCGAGGGCATCACCGCCAAGTCGCGCGGCAAGGACTACTTCGCGGTCCAGGAAGCCAACCTCAAGGCCCTGCAGACGGCCCTGGGAGCCAAGTGACGGCAATGACGGAGGACTCCATGGCCGAGCCGGTCATATCACTGCGCGGCGTCACCGCCGAGCTGGGCTCGCGCCCCGTCCTGCGCGGTGTCGACCTCACCGTGCAGCACGGTGAGGTCGTCGCGCTGCTCGGCGCGAACGGCTCCGGCAAGTCGACGGCGATCCGGTCGATCATCGGGCAGGTACCGCTGAGCGGCGGCGAGATCAGGCTGTTCGGCACCCCGCGCCGTACGTTCCGCGACTGGTCGCGGATCGGGTACGTCCCGCAGCGCACCACCGCGTCCGGCGGGGTCCCGGCGACCGTGACCGAGATCGTCTCCTCGGGACGGCTCTCGCGCACCCGCTTCGGCCTGTTCCGCAAGGCCGACCACGCGGCCGTACGGCACGCCCTGGAGCTGGTCGGGATGGCCGACCGGGCCAGGGACACCGTGACCGCGCTCTCCGGCGGCCAGCACCAGCGGGTGCTGATCGCCCGCGCCCTGGTCTCCGAACCCGAGCTGCTGATCATGGACGAGCCGATGGCCGGCGTCGACCTGGCCAGCCAGGAGATCCTCGCGCGGACCCTGCGCGAGCAGGTCGACCGGGGCACCACGGTCCTGCTGGTCCTGCACGAACTGGGCCCGCTGGAGCCCCTGATCGACCGCGCGGTCGTGCTGCGCGACGGCTGTGTGCTGCATGACGGACCGCCCCCGCGCGCCGTCGGCCAGCACGCGCTGCCCGGCCACGACCACGTCCACCCCCACGCCCCCCACGAGCACACGCCACTGCGCACGGGACTGCTGAGCTGATGGAACTCCTCGACTTCGCCTTCATGCAACGGGCGCTCGTCGCCGCCGTCCTGGTCGGCATCACCGCCCCCGCGATCGGCATCTACCTGGTCCAGCGCCGCCAGCCCCTGATGGGCGACGGCATCGGCCACGTGGCGATGACCGGCGTCGGCCTCGGCTTCCTGCTGAACACCTCCCCGGTGTGGATGGCGACCCTGGTCTCCGCCCTCGGCTCGGTCCTCATGGAACTGATCCGCTGGTACGGCAAGACCCGCGGCGACATCGCCCTCGCCATGCTCTTCTACGGCGGTATGGCCGGCGGCGTGATGTTCGTGAACCTCGCGCCCGGCGGCTCCAACGCCAACCTGAACTCGTACCTGTTCGGCTCGCTGTCCACGGTGTCCCCCTCGGACGTGACCGCGATCTCGGTGCTGGCCGCGTTCGTGGTCGTGGTCACCCTCGGTCTGCGCCGGCAACTGTTCGCGGTGAGCCAGGACGAGGAGTTCGCCCGGGTCACCGGCCTGCCGGTCAGGGCGCTGAACCTGCTCACCGCGGTGACGGCGGCGGTCACCGTGACCGTGGCCATGCGGGTGGTCGGGCTGATCCTGGTGTCGGCGCTGATGGTGGTGCCGGTGGCGGCCGCCCAGCAGCTGACCCGGAGCTTCACGGCGACGTTCGCGATCGCGGTGGCGCTCGGGGTGACGGTGGCCATCGGCGGCACGGTGACCTCGTACTACCAGGACGTTCCGCCCGGTGCGACCATCGTGCTGCTCACCATCGCCGCGTTCGTCCTGCTGACCGCGCTGGCCACCCCGCTGGCCCGGCGGCGCGCCCGCGCGGCCGCCGCGGGACGGCCCGCCGGGGATCCCGCGGAGTGCGCGATTCCGGCCACCCGGGAGGCGGCCGACGAGGTCGGCGTCTGACTGCTCCCGGCCGGGGCTGGCACAATGGCCCGGCAGAGGCAGTGATGTGAGGAGGCAACCGGTGACGACCGCTGGACCGCCCGTGAAGGGCCGCTCGACCCGTCAGCGGGCAGCCGTGGCGGCCGCCCTGGACGAGGTCGACGAGTTCCGCAGCGCGCAGGAACTGCACGACATGCTCAAGCACAAGGGCGACTCGGTCGGCCTGACCACGGTCTACCGCACGCTCCAGAACCTCGCCGACGCCGGCGAGGTCGACGTCCTGCGCACGTCCGACGGCGAGTCGGTCTACCGGCGGTGCTCCACCGGGGAGCACCACCACCACCTGGTGTGCAGAGCCTGCGGCAAGGCGGTGGAGGTCGAGGGGCCGGCCGTCGAGAAGTGGGCGGAGGCGATCGCCGCCGAGCACGGGTACGTCAACGTGGCCCACACCGTGGAGATCTTCGGCACCTGCGCCGACTGCGCGCGGTAGCGCCCTGCGGGGCACGGTCTCCCGCGCCCCGCCCGGGGCGTCTCAGCTCCGGCCGAAGCAGCGCTCCAGTTCGTTCAGGTCGTAGAACTTCGAGCCCTTGGAGACCGGCTTGCAGCCCGCCTTGAAGGCGATCTCCTTCTCGTTGTAGAGCATCCGCACCAGGTAGTCGTCGCCCTTCCTGAAGACGTCCCACTGGATGTTGGAGGCGAGGGAGGCGACCTCGGCGCCGCGCCACGGGTTGTTCGCGTAGGTGTAGGTCTTCCCCGGGGCGGCGGCCTTCTCGCTGCCCGGGAGCCCCATCAGCGCGGCCAGCGGGATGAGTTCCTCGGCGTGGGTGAAGCGGAGTTCGGCGCCCAGCGTGCTGGTGCCGTCCCGCTTGGCCTCGACCTGCTCGAAGAGGTCGTCGAGCAGGACGCCGGCCATCTTGTAGGTGATGTCGCTGTCCGAGAAGCTCGGGCCCTTCTCGTAGAAGTCCTCGGCGTCGCCGAGGTAGCCGAACCAGGCCGCGTCGCGCGGGGCGATGTAGCGGTCGAAGCCCCAGCCCTTGCCGTCCGGGCTCTCCTCGCTCATCGCCGGGGCGATGGCGTACAGGTTGTACACGGCGGTGGCGGCGGTGATGTCGTCGGCAGTGGCGGAGAACTCGCCGTTCACGATCCGCCGCACGAAATCGGGCTTGAAGATCCGGCCGAGGACGCGGGCGGCCGCCCGGTGCGAGGCCGGCTGGTCGGTGACCGACTCCAGGGTCGAGGCCAGGCGCTCGTCGCCCGCCAGCCACTTCTGGTAGTCGGCGCCGCCGGACGACTTGTGGAAGTAGAGCAGGTTCTTGTCGACGCGGGCGGTGCCCAGGGCGGTCTTCAGCGCCGGGTCGGCGTCGGTGAGGCCGGTGGCGAAGGCCGTACCGCTGTCGACCGCGCGGCCCTGGCCGGAGCTGACCACGTCGATCTTCTCGCCGTTCGCGGCGATGGCGGAGAAGAGCGACGGCAGGCGCTTGGCCAGGCGGGCGGCGGTGGCGCGCAGCTCGTCCTTGCCGCGGCCGCTGAGGTTGCCGTAGCCGACCGTGCTCATGGCCGCTTCGAGGGCCTGCACGTCGGGGCCGAACCTCTCGCCGAGCGGGGTGAGCCGGCCTTCGGCCTTGGCCCGGTTCCAGAGCGCGAGGATCGTCTCGCCGTCCTCGCCGTCGCTGGCGGAGCGGGAGCCGTGCCGGGAGACGTTCTCGGTGAGGACGGCGGTGTAGCCGGCCGGCGGCTGCTGGTAGCCGTGCGTCTGCCCGGGGGCGTAGACGGCCTTGGTGCCGTAGCTGTCGCGGTGGCCGGACCCGGCGTCCGAGGCGTGCGCGGGCAGCGCGGTGAGCAGGAGGGCGCCGAGGGCGAGAACGGGGGTGACACGCTTCATGAGGGACCGTTTCGGAGGCGGGAGACCGGGCAGTGGCCAGGAAGTTGTTCTCCCTCATCGTCGACGGCCCTCATGAACGGCGGGTGGCCGTCAGTTGCCCTGGTGGTTGCCCTCCATGGCCAGCAGCTCCTCGTTGGGAATGGCCCCGCCGAACCGCCGGTCGCGGGAGGCGTACTCGACGCAGGCCCGCCACAGGTCGCGCCGGTCGAAGTCGGGCCACAGCACGTCCTGGAAGACCAGCTCGGCGTAGGCGCTCTGCCAGAGCAGGTAGTTGGAGGTGCGCTGCTCGCCGCTGGGCCGCAGGAACATGTCCACGTCCGGCATGTCCCCGTAGTACATGTGCTTCTGGATGGTCTTCTCGGAGATCTTCGACGGGTCGAGCCGGCCCGCCTTCACCTCCTCGGCGATCGACTGGACCGCGTCGGCGATCTCGGCCCGGCCGCCGTAGTTCATGCAGAAGTACAGGGTGAGCAGGTCGTTGTCCTTGGTCTGCTCCTGGGCGACCAGCAGTTCCTTGGCCACCGACTTCCACATCCTGGGCATCCGGCCCGCCCAGCGCACCCGGACCCCGAGCTCGTCGAGCTGGTCGCGGGTCTTGCGGATGAAGTCGCGGTTGAAGTTCATCAGGAAGCGGACCTCGTCGGGCGACCGCTTCCAGTTCTCGGTGGAGAAGGCGTAGAGGGAGATGTTCCGGACGCCGATCTCGATCGAGCCCTGGAGCACGTCCAGCACCCGCTCGGCGCCGACCTTGTGGCCCTCGGTGCGGGGCAGCCCGCGGTCCTTCGCCCAGCGGCCGTTGCCGTCCATGACGATGGCCACATGGTTCGGGACCAGCTCGCCCGGGAGCTTCGGCGGGCGGGCGCCGGACGGGTGCGGCTCCGGCGTCCTGTACTCGCGGCGCTGACGCCCCAGGATCCCGCGTACGACCATGTGCTTCTCGACTCCCTACTAGGCCCTGCTAGGTCTTTTCCACGTAACGGAGGGAGCGCAGCCCGCGCTCCAGGTGCCAGTGCAGATAGGCGGAGACCAGGCCGCTGCCCTCCCGGACGTGCCGGTCCTCGGCCGCGTCCGCCGTCTCCCAGTCTCCCGTAAGCAGCGCGCCGAGGAGTACCAGGGTCTGCGGCGAGGGTACGACGCTGCCGGGCACCCGGCAGTCGACGCAGACGCTGCCGCCGGAGCCGACGGAGAAGAAGCGGTTCGGGCCGGGCATCCCGCACCTGGCGCAGGCGTCGAAGCTGGGCGCGTAGCCGTTGACGGCGAGGGAGCGCAGCAGGAAGGCGTCGAGCACGAGATGGGGCGCGTGCTCGCCGCGGGCGAGCGTCCGCAGGGCCCCCACCAGCAGCAGGTACTGCTGCACGGCCGGCTCGCCCTCGTGGTCGGTGAACCGCTCGGCGGTCTCCAGCATGGCCGTCCCGGCGGTGTACCGGGCGTAGTCGGCGACGATCCCGCCGCCGTACGGCGCGATGGTCTCGCTCTGGGTGCACAGCGGCAGCCCGCGCCCGACCAGCTCGCTGCCGCGGGCGAAGAACTGCACGTCGACGTGGGAGAAGGGCTCCAGCCGGGCCCCGAACTTGGACTTGGTCCGCCGCACCCCGCGCGCGACGGCCCGTACCCGGCCGTGCCCCCGGGTGAGCAGCGTGATGATCCGGTCCGCCTCGCCCAGCTTCTGGGTGCGCAGCACGATGCCGTCGTCGCGGAACAGGCTCATGGCCCCATTCTGCCCTGCCCCGGCCGGGCTCCGGGCGGCCCGCTACATCAGTCCGGCGCCCGCGAGGAACTTCGCCACGTGTTCCGTCTCCGTCTCCGAGAGCGCCACCTGGGGCTCGGCGGTGGCCGGGCAGTCGATGACGCCCCGCAGGTGCAGGGCCGCCTTGAAGGAGCCCAGGGCCGAGGAGCTGCCGCCCATCCGGGCCGGGTCGCCGGCGCCGGTCATCCGGAAGAGGGCGCACAGCCGCTCCTGCTCCGCCCGGGCCCGGTCCCAGTCGCCGGCGCGGCACAGGCGGTACAGGCGGACGTATCCGTCCGGGTCGACGTTGGCGAGCCCCGGCACCACCCCGTCGGCGCCCAGCGCGAGCGCCGAGTCGACGGTCAGCTCCGAACCGGTCAGCGCGCCGAAGCCGGACAGGCCGCGGGCACCGGTGACGACCTCGCGGAAGCCCGCCAGATCGCCGCTGGAGTCCTTCAGCCCGGCCAGCACGCCGTCGGCGGCCAGCTCCAGCACCAGGTCCGCGGGGAGCTTGGTGTGCACGGCGGACGGGATGTCGTAGGCGATCACGGGGACCGGGCTGTGGCCGGCGGCCAGCCGGAAGTGGCGGGCGGTCTCGGCGCGGTGGGTGCGGGTGTAGAAGGGCGCGGTGACGACGACCGCGTCCGCGCCCGCCGCGGTGACCGACGTGATGTGGTCCAGGACCCGGGGGGTCGTCATGTCGATCACGCCGGCCAGGACCGGCAGCCGGCCGGCCGCCCGGGACACCACCGTCTCCGTGACCAGCCGGCGCTGCCGGTCGGTCAGGTACGCGGCCTCCGACGTCGAGCCGAGCACGAACAGGCCCTCCACCCCGGCCGCCACCAGGTGGTCGACGAGCCTGCGCAGGGAAGGGACGTCCACCTCGCGGTCCGGGGTCAGGGGCGTGCAGACGGGCGGTACGACTCCGGCCGGCGGGACGGAAAGGGGCATCAGGTCTCCCTGGGCAGGCTCTGGCTCGGCTGGTCCTCCTCCAGGGGATGGTGACAGCGGTAGCGGTGACCGGGGCGTGACGCGGCCGTGAAGTCAGGCATGCGGAGGGCACAGGTGTCGTCCGCCCGCCAGCAGCGGGTGCGGAACGGGCACCCGGACGGCGGACGGGTCGCCGAGGGCACCGGGCCGGTCAGCGGGATGGGGTCGACGGGGTTCAGCAGGCCCGGGGCGGCCGAGAACAGGGCCCGGGTGTAGGGGTGGCGGGCGTGCCGGGTGACGGCGGCGGCCGGGGTCTCCTCGACGATCCGGCCCAGGTACATGGTGATCACCCGGTCGCTCATCCGCCGTACCGTCTGGATGTCGTGCGAGACGAACACCAGCGCGAGGCCGAGGCGTTCGCGCAGGTCCAGCAGGAGGTTCAGGATCTGCGCGCGGACCGAGACGTCCAGCGCGCTGGTCGGTTCGTCCGCGACCACCAGAGCGGGGTCCAGGGCGAGCGCGCGGGCGATCGCGACGCGCTGGCGCTGGCCGCCGGAGAGCCGGCCGGGCAGCGCCTCGGCGAGCGCCCGCGGCAGGCCCACCAGTCCCATCAGCTCGCGTACCCGGTCCTCCCGTTCGGCCCTGGTGCCGCGGCCGTGGACGTCCAGCGGGTCGCGCAGGATGCGCCGTACGGGCAGCCGGCGGTTCAGGGCCGTCGACGGGTCCTGGAAGACCATCCCGGTGCTCGCGCCGACGGCCGAGCGGCGTTCGGCCTGCGACATCGACCACAGGTCGCGGCCGTGGAAGGAGACCGTGCCCGCGGTCGGCCGCTCGACGCCCACCAGCACCTTCGCCAGGGTCGACTTCCCGCACCCCGACTCGCCGACCACACCGACGGTCTCCCCGGGCGCCACGGTCAGGTCGGCGTCCGTCAGCGCGTACACCCGCTCCCGGCCGAACACCCCGGCCCCGCGGGCCCTGTGCACCACGTGCACACCGGACAGCTCCACCGCGCTCATGTCACCGCCCCCGTGCTCGCCGGGTCGACGGCCGGGTGGTGGCAGGCCGTGGTGTGGGTCAGGGTGCCGGCCGGGTCCGGCACGGTCGTGCGGCAGACCTCGCTCGCGGCCGGGCAGCGGTCGCTGAAGCGGCAGCCCGCCGGGAAGTCGGCGGGCGCGGGCACCGCACCGCTGATCTGGGTGAGCCGCTCGGCCCCGGACTCCAGCGACAGCACGCTGCCGAGCAGGCCGCGGGTGTAGTGGTGGGCGGGGGCGGCGACGAGTTCGGCGGTGACGCCGGTCTCGACGATCCGGCCGCCGTACATCACCGCCACCCGGTCGGTGACGTCCGCGACCAGGGCGAGGTCGTGGGAGACGAGGACCAGCGCGAAGCCGAGTTCCTCGCTCAGGCGCAGCAGGAGGTCCATCACCTGGGCCTGGACGGTGACGTCGAGGGCGGTGGTCGGTTCGTCGGCGATGATCAGGCGGGGGTCGCGGGAGAGGGCCATGGCGATCAGGACGCGCTGGCGCTGGCCGCCGGAGAGTTCGTGGGGGTGGCTGCGCAGGGTGCGGGCGGGGTCGAGGCCGACGAGGGTGAGCAGTTCGGCGGGGGTGCGGTGGCCGCCGCGCCGGGTGAGCTGCTTGAGCTGGGCGCCGACGGTCATGGCGGGGTTGAGGGCGGACAGGGCGTCCTGGTGGACCATGGCGATCTCGTGGCCGAGGAGGCGGCGGTGGGGGGTGGTGAGGTCGACGGGCGGGTGCGTGGGGGCCGGTCGCGCCCGCGCGGCGGCGGCCGCGGGTCCGGTACCGCCCCGCGCCCCCGAAGGGGTGAACCGGATCCGTCCGCCGACCCGTGCCGTCCTCGGTTGCAGGCCCATGACCGTGAGGGCCGTCAGGGACTTCCCGCAGCCGGACTCGCCGACCAGGCCGAGGACTTCGCCGGGGTACACCTCGAAGCCGACGCCGTCCACGACGTGCACGCCCCGGTGGCGGTCGGCGAAGCCGACGGTGAGGTTCTCCACGGCGAGCACCGGCCGGCCGTCCCGCGGCGGCAGCGGGCGGGCCCTGGCCCGGAGCCGCTCCCCCGCCCGTGCCAGGCCCGGCAGTTCGAGGATCCCGCCGCGCCCGACGGCCGCGCCCGGACCGGCCTTCGCCGGCTCCGTCTCCTGCGGCTCCGTCTCCCGCGGCTCCGGGGAAGCCCAGGCGTCGGAGACGCTCTCGGAGAGGATGTTCAGGGCGAGGACGGTGCACAGGATCAGCAGGCCGGGGAAGAGCGTCGCCCACCAGCCGCCGGTCAGCACCATGTTCTTGCCGTCGGCGATGACGCTGCCCCAGGACGGGTCCGGGGGCCGCACGCCCGCGCCGATGAAGGAGAGGGAGGCCTCGAAGACGATGGCCTCGGCGACCTGGACGGTGCAGAAGACCAGCACGGGAGCGGCGCAGTTGACGGCCACGTGGCGGAGCACGATGTGCGGGGTGCGGGCGCCGATCACGCGTTCCGCGGTGACGTAGTCCTCGCCGTACTGGTCGAGGACGTTGGCGCGGACCACCCGGGCCACCGGCGGGGTGAACAGGAAGGCGATCGCGCAGATCAGGACCGTGATGCCGCCGCCGAGGACGGCGACCAGGACGGCGGCGAGCGCGATGCCGGGGAACGCCATCACGACGTCCAGGCAGCGCATCAGCGTCTCGTCCACGCCCTTGCGGGAGGTGGCCGCCAGCGCCCCGAGGAGCGTGCCGGCGACCAGGGCGAGGCCGGTCGCGCCGAGGCCGATGGCGAGGGACCAGCGGGCGCCGTACATCAGCCGGCTGAGGAGGTCGCGGCCGAGGCTGTCCTGGCCCAGCCAGTGGCCGGCGGAGGGGTGCCCGGTGCCGTCGACGGGGGCCTGCTGGGCGAGCGGGTCGTCGGGGGCGAGGAGGGGGGCGAGGGCGGCGACGAGGACGACCGCGGCCAGCAGGACGAGGGCCGCCTTCGACAGGGTCGGCAGCCGCCGCAGCCGTACGCCGGGACGCACCAGTGCGGCCGTCAGGCCCGCGCGGGTGATCGTCGTCATGTCGCCTCCCTCAGGCGGGGGTTGACGAGCAGGTAGAGGACGTCGATGAGGAGGTTGACGACGACGAAGCCGGTCGCGGTGGTGAGGACCACGCCCTGGACGACGGCGGGGTCGCCGTTCTGGACCGCGTCGATCATCAGCTTGCCCATGCCGGGCAGGGCGAAGACGGTCTCGATGACGACGGCGCCGCCGAGGAGGTAGCCGACGCGCAGGCCGAGCACGGTCAGGGGGTTGACCAGGGCGTTGCGCAGGACGTTGCGGCCGACCACGACATGGGGCGGCAGGCCGTTGCCGACGGCCGTGCGGACGTAGTCCTTGTCGAGTTCCTCGACCACCGAGGTGCGGACGACCCGGGTGAGCTGGGCGGCCACCGGCAGGGAGAGCGCGAGGGCGGGCAGGGCCATGGTCCTCAGCCAGCCGGTGACGGAGTCCCCGGGGTTGATGTAGCCGCCGGCCGGGAACCAGCCGCGGTCGACCGCGAGGTACTGGATCATCAGCAGCGCCAGCCAGAAGGCGGGGGCGGCGACCCCGACGAGGGACAGGACGCGGATGGCCTGGTCGGGCCAGCGGTCCCGGTGGACGGCCGCGGTGACCCCGCCGGCCAGCGCCAGGACGACCGCGACGCCGAGGCCGAGGAAGGTCAGCTGGAGGGTGAGCGGCAGGGCGGTGAGGACCTGGTCGAGGACCGGGGTGCGGGTGAGGGCGCTGATGCCGAGGTCGCCGTGGAGCAGGCCGCCGACGAAGCGGGCGTAGCGCAGCGGGAGGGGGTCGAGCAGGCCGTTGCGTTCACGGAAGTCGTGGAGCTGCCGGGGGGTGGGGTCGGCGCCCTGGAAGAACGCGGACGCCGGGTCCACGTCGGAGAAGCGCATCACCAGGAACACGAACAGGGCGATGCCGAGGAGGAGCGGCACCAGCAGGGCGACGCGGCGCAGCAGCACGCGCAGGACGGCGGCCACCGGGTCAGGCCCACCTGGCCTGGAGGAGGTTGATGCCGGGGTAGGGCTGGGCCCTGGTGCCGGTGAGTCTGCGCGGGTCCCAGGCGGTGATCAGCTCGTTGTGGACGATCGGGTAGAGGACGGCCTGTTCGGCGACGACGTCGGCGCAGTCCTGGATCATCGTCCGTCTCCGGTCCGGGTCCGGCTCGCGGGTGGCCGCGTCCATGTCCCGGAAGAGTTTCTTCGCGACGGCGTTGTCGGACCAGCGGGCGTAGCCCGTCCAGAGGTTCGCGGGGCCGTAGTTGTAGCGCATGATCAGGTCGGCGTCGAGGCCGAACTGGTTGGGGTTCGAGACGGCGGCGACGACCTGGTAGTCCTGTTTCTGGTCCATCTTGGTGAACACGGCCGTGGTCTCCTGCGGGGACAGGGTCGTGGCGACGCCGATCGCGTCCCAGGACGACTTGATGGTGGGCAGGCAGTCGACGAGCCAGCTCACGTTGACCGCGAGGAGGTTCACCCGCAGGCCGGTGACCCCGGCGGCCCGCAGGAGCGCCTTCGCCCGGTCGGGGTCGTGGCCGTAGACCGTCCTGGCCCTGCGGTAGGCGGGGTTGGACTCGTCCAGGAACGAACTCGCCGGTTTCCCGTGGCCCTTGAGGGCGACCTCGACGATCTTCTCCTTGTCGATGGCGTAGTGCAGCGCCTGCCGGACCCGGACGTCGTCGAAGGGCCGGTGCCGGGTGTCGAACATCAGGAACGCGTTGTTCATCCCGGCGGCGCCGCGGACCGCAAGGCCGCCCTGTTCGAGGCGCGGGATGTTGGCGTAGGGGATGTTGTCGGAGATCTGCGCGCCCGCGCCGGTCCCCGAGATCCGTGCCACGCGGGAGGCGGCGTCCACGATCGTCAGCCAGTTCATCCGGGCGAACGCGGGCCTGCGGGGGCCGTTGTAGCGGTCGTACGCGGCGAAGGTGGTGTTCGACTTCGGGTGGTGCCCGGTCTGCCGGTACGGTCCCGAGCCGACCGCCAGTCCCTTGATCGCGTCGTCCCAGGCACCGGGCCGGGAGAACACGTGCTCCGGCATGATCTTGGCGAGGGTGAGCCGGGAGAGGCCGTCCGGGAAGGGGAACCGCAGGACCAGGTCCACGGTGCGGGTGTCGACCTCGCGGACCTCCTTCAGCCAGCTCGCGAAGAAGCCCTGGGCGAGGGTCCGGGTGTGCGGGTCGAGGATCCGGTCGAAGACGAACACCACGTCGTCGGCGGTGACCGGACGGCCGTCGTGGAAGGTGGCGCCGGGGCGCAGGGTGAACCGCCAGGTGGTGGCGGCGGGGTCGGCGGGCAGCCGGGTCGCCAGCGCGGGGTAGGGGGCGCGGGTGACGGGGTCGGTGTCGGCGAGGCCCTCGTAGATGTGGTTGTTGGCGGCCATCGCGAACGCGGAGGCGGTCTGGGTCGGGTCCCAGCTGCCGTCGTTGCCGTAGCCGATCACGGCCGTCAGGGTGCGGCCGGAGCCGCTGCCGCCGAGGTCGATCGTGGACTCGGGGCCGCAGGCCGCGGTGAGTGAGGCCGCCGCGCCCAGGGCGCCGGTGCGTCTCAGGAAGGTCCTGCGGCCGTGGCTCGCCTGGTCGCGCAACGGTGCCTCCAGCGTGGGGTCTGGAAAGGGGCGTGGGACGTTCTGCGCATGCCCGGTCAGCGCGACCATAGGAGGGGGTCCAGGGCCGGTCAAGGCGACGCGCGCGAGGGGCGCGGCCGCCGCGGGCGGGACCGGCGGTACCCCGCGGCGGCAGGAGTCGGCACTGGTCAGCGGGGGGAAGGGGGCGACCGGCTAGGGGCGGGGCAGGCGCCGGAACTCGATGGTGTCGTAGGCCGTTGTGGTGCCGGTCTCGTAGAGCACGCCCACCGTGTCGCGGTCGATCTGGACGAGGTCGGAGTAGGCGGCCTTGCGGTCGGAGAGGGTGCGGAGGCTGTCGAAGGTCACGCCCTCGTCCGTGCTGGTCCACAGGGCCAGGGCGCGGCGGGCGGTCGGGACCGAGGGGGCGGAGAAGAGCAACGGGGCTCCGGTGCCCTGGAGTTGCAGGACCGAGCCCTGGACCACGGGGACCTCGTCGAGGGTCGGCTGGACGGTGTAGGAGGCGTCCAGGCTCTCGCCGCCGTCGCTCGACCAGGCGTTCAGCCGGTTGCCGGGGCTGGAGCCGTTCTGGTCGCGGGCGTTGAAGTAGAGGCGGCCGTCGGGGAGCTGGGCCGCGGTCGTCTCGTTGGCGTTGTCGTGGCCGGTGTAGGAGTCGTCGACGAAGCCGAGGTGCCAGCTGCGGCCGCCGTCGTCGCTGTAGATGGCGTGGCCGCCGTAGTACCTGGCCTCGCGGCCCGTGTCGGAGGAGCCGGCGCGCGGGGCGGCGGAGTGGTCGGCGGCGACGACCAGGCGGCCGCGGTGCGGTCCCCGGGTGAGCGCGACGGCGTGGCCGGGACCGGTGGCGTACCAGCGCCAGCCGGACGGTTTCACCTGGGCGGTGATCTCGCGCGGGCGGCTGAAGCCGCGCCCGTCGTTCAGGCTGCGCTGCACGAACACCCGGCGGCTCTGCGCCTCGGTGACCTGGCCGCGCATGATCTGGGCCTCGCTCACCGAGCCGTCGTTGTACGAGGTGACCAGGACGACGGTGCCGTTCCTCGGGTCGACGACGGGTGCCGGGTTGCCCCGGGTGTCGCCCCCGCCGCGGGTGACCACCCGGAGCGGGCCCCAGGTGCAGCCGCCGTCGGTGGAGCGTCTCAGCACGACGTCGGTGTCGCCGCTGTCGCCGGCGGTGGCGTGCCGGCCCTCGGCGAAGGCCAGCAGGGTGCCGTGCCAGGTGCGGACGACGGCGGGGATGCGGTACCGGGCGTAGCCGCCCTCGCCCGCCGTGTAGGGCACGGAGGACTCGCAGGAGGCCGCCCAGGCCCGGGGCTCGGCCGTGAACGCTCCGAGGAGCAGTGCGGCGGCGAGGGCGATGCGGCTGGCGCGGGTCACAGGAGACACATGGGTCACTCTTCCATGGTGCTCCCCGGTCCCTTGACCGCACTCCCGCAACGGCCGAACGGGGCACGCGGTTTGGCGGGCCGTCACCTCGCGGCGTCGGGTCAGGAGGGGGTGCGGGCGGCGGCCAGCAGGCGGGTGACGTCGTCGGCGCAGATGGTCAGGGCGGCGCCGACGGTGCGCAGGACCTCGCGTTCGGCGTCGGTGTAGGGGCCGTCGGCGAGGGCGATCCGGGCGGCCTGGAGGAGCAGGGACTCGCGGCCGGCGGGGGCCAGGTGCGGGGCCAGCGGGTCGAGGGCCTCGTGCAGCTCTATCGCGAGGCCCGCGCCGCAGGGCTGTGCGAAGACCCGGCCGGTGTCGGCGGCCAGGGCGTCGACGAGGGCGGCGAGCTGCTCCTCGGTGGCGTCCTCGAAGCCGGCCGCGCGGACGGTGGCCGCGGCCGCCTCCAGGGACGTGCGGGAACAGGTGCCGCCGGCCGCGAGGACGGCGAGGGCGACGGTGTGCACGGCGTCGCGGAGCATCGCGGAGAAGCGGGTGGTGGTGGGGTGGTCGAGGACGTCGGTGCCGTAGTGGTGGCGGCAGGCGGCGCACTCCACGACCGGGCCGGTGGTGCCGCGCGGCAGCACCGGGACGCCGAGCAGGGTGAAGCGGCGGCGGCCGGTGAGGCGCTGGTAGTTGCGGTCGCCTCCGCAGCCCGGGCAGAAGAACTCGCCGTCGCCCACGGGGGTCCACGCGGTGCGGGTGCCCAGAATCCGGGCAGGCCTGACGTTCCGGCCGTCTCGTCCCCGTACTGGCAGCACGTCGCACCTCCGTAACGCCGTGGCAACATCGCCACCGCTGGCGTGATGTTAGCCACATAGGTGAGGTGGAGTCAGTACCCCGTACGAGACCTTTCCGTGACCTCCACGGCCGGATGGCCGGGAAACGACGGGGCCCTGATCTCCGTAGAAGGTGATCAGGGCCCTGAAACCGCCGGTCAGAGTGGTTATCGTGCCGCGCGGTTGACGGCGGAGACGACCGCCTTCAGCGACGCACGCGTCGTGTTCGCGTCGATGCCGATACCCCAGAGGATCTTGTCGTCGATCGCGCATTCGATGTAGGAGGCGGCCTGCGCGGAGGCGCCCTCGCTCATCGTGTGCTCCTGGTAGTCCAGCAGGCGTACGTCCATGCCCAGCTTGCCCAGGGCGTCGAAGAACGCGGAGATCGGGCCGTTGCCGGAGCCGGTCAGGACCGTGTCCTCGCCGTCCACCGTCGCCTCGACCGTGAGGGTGTCGACGCCGTCGGTGTCGGTGGTGGACTGGCCGGTGCGGACCTGGACGCGGCCCCAGGGGTTCTCCGGGTTCGGCAGGTACTCGTCCTGGAAGACCGCCCAGATGTCGGAGCCGGTGACCTCGCCGCCCTCGGCGTCCGTCTTGGCCTGGATGATCCTCGAGAACTCGATCTGCATCCGGCGCGGCAGGTCCAGCTTGTGGTCGTTCTTCAGGACGTACGCGATACCGCCCTTGCCGGACTGCGAGTTGACCCGGATGACCGCCTCGTAGGAGCGGCCGACGTCCTTCGGGTCGATCGGCAGGTAGGGCACCGCCCACTCGATGTCGTCGACGGTGACGCCCTTCGCGGCCGCGTCGGCCTCCATGGCGTCGAAGCCCTTCTTGATGGCGTCCTGGTGGGAGCCGGAGAAGGACGTGTAGACCAGGTCGCCCACGTACGGGTGGCGCGGGTGGACCTCCATCTGGTTGCAGTACTCCCACGTACGACGGATCTCGTCGATGTCGGAGAAGTCGATCTGCGGGTCGACGCCCTGCGAGAACAGGTTCATGCCCAGGGTGACCAGGTCGACGTTGCCGGTGCGCTCGCCCTGTCCGAACAGGCAGCCCTCGACGCGGTCGGCGCCGGCCATCAGGGCCAGTTCGGCGGCGGCGACGGCCGTGCCGCGGTCGTTGTGCGGGTGGACCGAGAGCACGACGTGCTCGCGGCGGGACAGGTTGCGGTGCATCCACTCGAAGCGGTCCGCGTGCGTGGACGGCGTCGAACGCTCCACGGTGGCGGGCAGGTTGAGGATGATCTCGCGGCCCGGACCCGGCTGGTAGACGTCCATGACCGCCTCGCAGACCTCCAGCGCGAAGTCCAGCTCGGTGTCGGTGAAGATCTCCGGGCTGTACTGGTAGCCGAACTCGGTCTCCGGGCCCAGCAGCTTCTCGGCGTACTCCATGACCAGGCGGGTGCCGTCGACGGCGATCTGCTTGATCTCGTCCCTGGAGCCGCGGAAGACGACCCGGCGGAAGACCGGGGCGGTGGCGTTGTACAGGTGGACGGTGGCCCGCCGGGCGCCCTTCAGGGACTCCACCGTGCGCTCGATCAGGTCCTCGCGGGCCTGGGTCAGCACGGAGATGGTGACGTCCTCGGGGATCGCGCCCTCTTCCTCGATGATCGAGCGCACGAAGTCGAAGTCGGTCTGGCCGGAGGCGGGGAAGCCGACCTCGATCTCCTTGTAGCCCATCGCGACCAGCTGGTCGAACATCCGGCGCTTGCGCTCGGGCGACATGGGGTCGATCAGGGCCTGGTTGCCGTCGCGCAGGTCGGTGGAGAGCCAGCGGGGGGCTTCGGTGATCCGCTTGCCGGGCCAGGTGCGGTCCGGGATGTCCACCTGCTCGTAGCGGCCGTACTTGTGGACCGGCATGGTGCTGGGCTGCTGGCGGTTCGCCATGATTGCGGGGCTCCTAGTGGGTGTCCGGAAGGACGGCCGACGACGCAACGCGAAGCTCCGCGGGGAGGGAGTCGACCTGGACTACAGGCCCTCGCCGCGGCAGCTAAGAAGAAGCAGCCCGAAACGCATGATGCTCCGCATGCTAGCCGAGCCCCTTCGGACGCGGGGCGCCGTATCAGTATGCGGGACCGGCGGAACAAACAGGGCAAAAAGTGCGCCATACCACTCCCCCTCACAGAGGGTGGCCAATTGTCACGGTATTTCACCAATCACGGTTGCGGGTAGTGACACCGGCATAACTCAGTGCAAGGGTGCGGTGCATGACGACCAACGGGGGCTTCGAGCCCGTCTCCCGCACGCCCGTCTTCTGCGGGATCGTGCCGCCGCACATTCTCGACCGGCTGGCCCAGCACGCGGACCGGGCGCTCGCCGACTCCGCGCTGCGCACCCTCCAGCACGACTCCGCGGCCCGGACCCGCCGCCGGATCACCGCCGTGCGCACCACGGCCGCCCCGGCCGTCCCGGTGACCGCGGCCGCCGCGCCGCAGCGCACGGTCTACGACGCCGGGCACCGCACCGACCTGCCCGGCACCGAGGTCCGCGCGGAGGGCTCCGAGCCCGGCCAGGACGTCTCCGTCAACCGCGCCTACGCGGGCCTCGGCGCCACCTTCGAGCTGTACCTGAAGGCGTACGAGCGGGACTCCATCGACGGCAGCGGGCTGCCGCTGAACGCGAGCGTCCACTACGACGTCGACTACGACAACGCCTTCTGGAACGGCGAGCAGATGGTGTTCGGCGACGGCGACGGCGAGATCTTCACCGACTTCACCAGCTCCGTCGACGTCATCGGCCACGAGCTCACCCACGGCGTCACCCAGTACACCGCGAACCTGGAGTACTACGGCCAGTCCGGCGCCCTCAACGAGTCCGTCTCGGACGTCTTCGGCTCCCTGATCAAGCAGTACTCCCTCGGCCAGACCGCCGACCAGGCCGACTGGCTGATCGGCGAGGGCCTGCTCGCCCCGGGCGTCCACGGGGTGGCCCTGCGCTCGATGAAGGCCCCGGGCACGGCGTACGACGACACCCGCGTCGGCAAGGACCCGCAGCCCGCGACCATGGAGCACTACGTGCGGACCAGCCGGGACAACGGCGGCGTCCACATCAACTCCGGCATCCCCAACCACGCCTTCTACCTGCTGGCCACCGCCCTCGGCGGCAACGCCTGGGAGAAGGCCGGGCAGATCTGGTACGACGTGCTCACCGGCGGCGAGCTGGCGGCGGACGCCCGGTTCGCGGACTTCGCCAGACTCACGGTCGCGGCGGCCAAGGCCCGCTACCGGGAGGGCGACGAGACCGAGGCGGTCCTCAAGGCCTGGACCCAGGTGGGTGTGCAGACCGCCTGAATCCGTACTACACAGGGACCCATGCGTATTCAGGTGAGGCGCACGGGCGGATTCGCGGGCATCGAGCGGCGGGCCGAGGTGGACACCTCGGGGCGGCCCGACGCCCATGAGTGGCAGGCCCTGGCCGAGCACGCGCTCGCGGCCGGCCGGGGCTCCCCGCCGCCCGGGGTGCCGGACGGGTTCGCGTACGAGATCACGGTGGACGGGCGGACCGTGTTCGCGGCCGATCCACGGCTGACCCGCGAACAACGCGAACTGATCTCGCGGGTACTGAAAGAAGGCGCGTAACAGGTAGTTCCCGTCCGGGCGTTGACTTCCGTAACCGGGGGTAAGGATGATCCCGGCCATGGTGACTGACTCGGTCGATCCGATTCCCCGTTTCCCGGACGGCTTCCTGTGGGGCGTGTCGACCTCGGCCCACCAGATCGAGGGCGCGGCCGACGAGCGCGAGCCGTCCGTGTGGGACGTGTTCGAGGCGGAACCGGGCCGGATCAAGGACGGCTCCACGGCGGCGGTGGCCTGCGACCACTACCACCGCCACCGCGAGGACACGGCCCTGCTGGCCGGCCTCGGCGTGGACGCGTACCGCTTCTCGGTCTCCTGGCCGAGGGTGCGCTCCACCGGCGGACTCGACTTCTACGACCGCCTCGTGGACGAGCTGTGCGCGGCCGGCGTACGCCCGGTCCCCACCCTCTTCCACTGGGACCTCCCGGTGGCCCTCCAGGAGGCGGGGGGCTGGCTGGAACGGGACACCGCGGCCCGCTTCGCCGAGTACGTGACGAAGGTCGCGGACCGGCTCGGCGACCGGGTGCAGAAGTGGATCACCCTCAACGAGCCCGCCGAACACACCCTGTTCGGCCACGCGCTGGGCGCCCACGCCCCCGGCGGGCAGCTGATGTTCGACGCGCTCCCGGTCGCCCACCACCAGCTCCTCGCCCACGGACTCGCCGTCCAGGCGCTGCGCGCGGCCGGCGCGGGCGACATCGGCATCGCCAACTCCCACGGCCCGACCTGGCCTGCCTCCCGGGCGCAGCCCGACCTGGAGGCGGCCGCCTTCTACGACCTGCTCCTCAACCGCCTGTTCGCCGAACCGGTCATCCTGGGCGAGTACCCGGACGGCATGGGCGACCTGATGCCGGGCGACGTCGCGGCCGACCTGAAGGTGATCGCCGAACCCGTCGACTGGTACGGCGTCAACTACTACGCCCCCACGAAGGTGGGCGCCCCGCAGGGAGCCGAGATCGAGTTCGGCGGACTCACCCTCCCGGCCGAACTCCCCTTCTCCGTCCGGGACATCGACGGCGTACCGGTGACGGACTTCGGCTGGCCGGTCGTCCCCGAGGGGCTCACGGAGCTGCTCACCGGCTTCCGCGACCGCTACGGGGAGCGGCTGCCGCCCGTCGTCATCACCGAGAACGGCTGCTCCGGCGAGGGCGTCGACGACCCGGACCGTGTCGCCTACCTGGACGGCCACGTACGGGCCCTGCACCGGGCGATCGAGGCCGGCGTCGACGTACGCGGCTACTTCGTCTGGTCGCTCCTCGACAACTTCGAGTGGGCGGAGGGGTACGAGCGCCGCTTCGGCCTGGTCCACGTCGACTACGAGTCGCTGCGGCGGACGCCGAAGTCCTCGTACGACTGGTACCGGGACGTCCTGCGGGCGCAGAGATGACGACGACCCGGGAGCCGGCCGCCCTCGCGGAACCGGCCGAGAAGGTCGGCCGGGGCTGGACCTCGGCGCTCTCCCTCGCCAACGGCGCGATCTGGGTGGGCTGGTACGGCCCCCTGCAGATCCTGCTCGCCTCCCAGGCCAAGGACTTCGCGCCCGGCTCCGGGATGTCGAAGGAGACGATGCTGGCGTGGGTGACCGGCGTCGGCGCGGTGGTGTCGCTGGCGGCGAACCCGGTCTTCGGCGCCCTGTCGGACCGCACCACGTCCCTGTGGGGCCGCCGCACCCCCTGGATCGTCGCCGGCACGGCGGGCGGGGCGCTGTCCCTGCTGCTCCTCGCGGGCGCCGGCGGCATGTGGACGATGATGCTGGGCTGGTGCCTGGTCCAGCTGACGCTGAACGCGGCCTTCGCCGCGGTCACCGCGGCGGTGCCGGACCGGGTGCCCCGGCTCCAGCGGGGCTCGGTGGGCGGCTGGCTGGGGGCCGCGCAGATCCTCGGCGTGGTCGGCGGCACCGCGCTGGCGACGGCCGCCGGGGGCGTCGGGGCGGGCTATGTGGCGTGCGCGGTGTTCACGGCGCTGGGCGTGCTGCCGTACGTCCTGCGCTTCTCGGACCTGCGGCTGGCGCCGGCGGACCGGCCGCCGTGGTCCTGGCGGGGCTTCGCGGCCGGCTTCTGGCTGAGCCCGCGCCGCCATCCCGACCTCGGCTGGGCCTGGCTGACCCGCTTCCTGATCAACCTCAGCAACTCCCTGGTGCTGCTCTACCTCCTCTACTACCTCCGTGACCGCCTCCACCACCAGGACCCCGAACAGGGCGTGCTGGTCCTCACCGCGGTGAACGGGCTGACGCTGATGGCGACGGTCGTCGTCGGCGGGGTCTGGTCGGACCGGGTGGGCCGGCGCAAGCCGTTCGTGGTCTGGTCCGGCACCCTGATGGCACTGGCGACGGCGCTCCTGGCGGCCTGGCAGACCTGGCCGGGCGCGATCGTCGCGGCGGCCTTCCTCGGCATCGGCTTCGGCGTGTTCACCTCGGTCGACTTCGCCCTGATGACGGACGTCCTGCCGGCCGCGGAGGACCGGGGCAAGGACCTCGGCGTCATCAACGTGGCCAACGCCCTGCCCCAGGTCGCGGCCCCCGCCCTCGCCGCGCCGATCGTGACGTACCTGGGCGGCTACCGCGTGCTCTACCTGGTGGCGGCGGTGATCGGGCTGGCGGGGGCGGCGCTGGTGGGACGGATACGCGGGGTCGACTGACCCGGCCTACAGGGCCCCGGCGTCCCGCGCCGACCAGACGCTGGGGTGGACGGGACGGAAGCCCAGGTCCCGGCGGATCTTCTGGTTGGACATGATCCCGAACCAGGGGTCGGGGTCGGTGCGGGTGTGCAGGTCCGCCGGCACCGGCACCCCGTTGAGCTGGTACAGCTCCACGGTGGTGACGGGGGCGTCGTCGGCGATGTTGTAGACCGGGCCGTCGACCGCGGGGGCGTACAGCAGCCGCATCAGCCCCTGCCCGACGTCGGCGTGGTGCGCCATCTGGAGCCGCTGCGCGGGGGCCCAGCGCGCGGCCCAGCGCATCACGTTCGCGAGGTGCGGGTCCCCCTCGCCGTACACGAAGGGCAGCCGCCCGATCCGCACCTCCATACCGCCGCCGAGCGCGAGCAGCTCCCGCTCGGCGGCCGCCTTGGACTCCGGGTAGGCGCCCCACAGCTCGCCGCCGGGCCTGCTCTCGTCGTCCTCGACGAGCGGGCGGCCGCGCCCGGTGCCGTACACGTTCCCGGTGCTGACCTGCACGAACCGCCGTACCCCGGCGCCGAGTGCGGCCCGTCCGAGGGCCACCGCCGCGTCCCGGTTGACGGCCCAGGCCTCCTCGTCGGGCACCCCGCGGAAGGAGGCGGCGACGTTCACCACGGCGTCCACGCCGGCGACGGCCCCGCCGAGCGCCTCCTCGTCCCGCAGGTCCCCGACGGCCACCTCGGCGCCCAGCCCGGCGAAGGGCTCCCCGCGGGCCGCGTCCCGCACCAGCACCCGTACCCGCTCCCCGGCCCGGACCTGCTGGAGCAGCCGGGGCACGAACCGCCGCCCGACCTGTCCGGTGGTACCGGTGACAAGAGTGATCATGACCGTCTCCCTGGCTGCGTGCCGTTCCTCGTCCGTCGCCACCAGCCTGGTCCGCCCGCCCCTCCACCGGGAGAGACCTCCTGATCAGGGGACCGGCGGTCCCTGGATAACCCGGACGCGCCGGGCCACCCTGGAGACATGGACCGCCCCGAGCTCGCCGACTTCCTGCGCCGCGCCCGCACCCGCCTCGACCCCTCCGACGTGGGCCTGGCACCCGGCGCCCGGCGGCGCACCCCGGGGCTGCGGCGCGAGGAGGTGGCGGCGCTGGCCGGGATGTCCGCCGACTACTACACGCGCCTCGAACAGTCCCGGGGCCCGCGCCCGTCCCGCCAGATGCTGACGGCGCTGGCCCGCGCGCTGCGGCTGACGGAGGACGAGCGCGACCACGTGTTCCACCTGGCCGGTGAGGAGCCCCCGCGCCGGGAGGCGGCCTCCACCCATGTCCGCCCCGGCCTGCTCCTGGTCCTGGACCGGCTGCACGACACCCCGGCGCTGGTGACCACGGACTACGGCGAGGTACTGGCCCAGAACGCGCTGTCGCGGGCGCTCAGCGGCGATGTCCTGGCCCGCCCGCCGCGCGAGCGGAACCTGGTCCGGGGCTTCTTCCTGGACCCGTCGGCGGGCGGCCCGTGCCCGCCGGAGGACCGCCCGCAGCGGGGCCGCGAACACGTCGCGAACCTCCGCGCGGTGGCCGCCGCCCGCCCCTCGGACCCGGCCCCCGCCGCTCTGGTCGCCGAACTCCTGTCGGGCAGCGAGGAGTTCGCCCGGCTCTGGGCCGAACACGAGGTGGCGGTACGCCGCGTGGCCACCAAACGCTTCCTCCACCCCTCGGTCGGCATCCTGGAACTGGACTGCGAGGTCCTCCTCAACGCCGACACCAGCCAACTCCTCGTCGTCCACACGGCCCGCCCCGGCACCGAGTCCTACGAACGCCTCCGGCTGCTGCGCGTGATCGGCCTCCAGGACATGAGCCCGAGCCTGCCTTGACCCACCGGCTACCTTTACCGGGACGCACACACGGGTGAGTGACGGACGGCAACGGGGGTTGCGGGATCATGGCGGGGCCCAGTCGGACGCCGGCCGGCGAAGGAGTACCCGCGGCGTCCCGGCCGCTGGTGCCGGAGGCCGCCGCGCACCCCGTGAGACGGCCGAGCGGGCCTAGAACCCCAGCCGGCGCAGCTGCTTCGGGTCGCGCTGCCAGTCCTTGGCGACCTTCACGTGGAGGTCGAGGAAGACGGGGGTGCCGAGGAGCGCCTCGATCTGCTTGCGGGACTTGATGCCGACCTCCTTCAGGCGCTTGCCCTTGGGGCCGATGATGATGCCCTTCTGGCTGGGGCGCTCGATGAACAGGTTGGCGTGGATGTCCAGGAGGGGCCTGTCGGCGGGGCGGTCCTCGCGCGGGAGCATCTCCTCGACCACGACCGCGATGGAGTGCGGGAGTTCGTCGCGGACGCCCTCCAGCGCCGCCTCCCGGATCAGCTCCGCGATCATGACCTGCTCCGGCTCGTCGGTCAGGTCGCCCTCGGGGTAGAGCGCCGGGCCCTCGGGCAGCAGCGGGACCAGCAGGTCGGCCAGCAGGCTCACCTGCTTGTCGCCGACCGCCGACACCGGGACGATCTCCGCCCACTCGAAGCCCAGCTCCCTGCCGAGCTGGTCGATCGCGATCAGCTGCTCGGCGAGGGCCTTGGAGTCGACCAGGTCGGTCTTGGTGACGACGGCGACCTTGGGGGTCTTCCTGATCCCCGCGAGCTCCTTGGCGATGAAGCGGTCGCCGGGGCCGATCTTCTCGTTCGCCGGCAGGCAGAAGCCGATCACGTCGACCTCGGCCCAGGTGGTGCGGACCACGTCGTTGAGCCGCTCGCCGAGCAGCGTGCGCGGCTTGTGCAGGCCGGGGGTGTCGACCAGGATCAGCTGGGCGTCGTCCCGGTGCACGATCCCCCGTACCGTGTGCCGCGTGGTCTGCGGCTGGTCCGCGGTGATCGCCACCTTCTGCCCGACCAGAGCGTTCGTGAGGGTGGACTTGCCCGCGTTGGGGCGTCCGACGAAACAGGCGAAGCCCGCCCGGTGGACGGTCTCCGACGATTCCGACGGCTCGGTTGACTGGCTGCGAACGCTCATGGCCCCCATTCTCCCTGATCCACGACGCCCCGCCGCACCGTGAGATTTCGGTAACCCCGGGGCAACGAAACGTCACGGAAACACTGCCGTACACGGCCGGAAACCGGGACCGGTGACCCTCGGCTGAGCCCCCACGACGTTGGAGACGCCCGTGTACCTCGCCGCCGCGCATGCCGACACCGGTGACACCGCCTGGCTGCTCGCCGCCACCGCCCTGGTCCTGCTGATGACCCCGGGGCTGGCCCTGTTCTACGGCGGCATGGTCCGCACCAAGAGCGTCCTCAACATGCTGATGATGAGCTTCGTGTCGATCGCGCTGGTGACGGTGGTGTGGCTGGCGGGCGGCTACTCGCTGGCCTTCGGGGACGACGTGGGCGGCGGGCTGCTCGGCGGGCTCGAACACGCCGGGATGAGCGGGCTCGGCCCGGACAGCGTGCAGGGCAGCGTCCCCACCCTGCTCTTCGCCACCTTCCAGCTCACCTTCGCCGTCGTCACGGCCGCGCTGATCAGCGGGGCGATCGCGGACCGGGCGAAGTTCGGGGCGTGGCTGGTGTTCGTCCCGGTGTGGGCGCTGCTGGTATACGTTCCGGTCGCGCACTGGGTGTGGGGCCCGGGCGGCTGGATCGCGCACCGCCTCGGCGCCCTGGACTTCGCCGGCGGTCTGCCGGTGGAGATCACCT
The DNA here is from genome assembly GCF_055583825.1 of Streptomyces sp. NPDC104367. Lineage (NCBI taxonomy): Bacteria > Bacillati > Actinomycetota > Actinomycetes > Kitasatosporales > Streptomycetaceae > Streptomyces > Streptomyces sp. NPDC104367. Next base: position 29,210 of record NZ_JBVJND010000026.1, read on the forward strand.
CGGGCGCGTCCGGGCTGGCGCTGTGCCTGGTGCTCGGCCCGCGGCTCGGTTTCAAGAAGGACGCGATGCGTCCGCACAACCTGCCCATGGTCGTCCTGGGCGCCGGTCTGCTCTGGTTCGGCTGGTTCGGCTTCAACGCGGGCAGCGCGCTCGGCGCCAACGGGCTCGCGGCCGCCGCCTTCCTCAACACCATGGCCGCGGGCTGCACCGGCCTGCTGGGCTGGCTCTTCGTCGAGCAGAAGCGCGACGGCCACCCGACCACCCTCGGCGCGGCCTCCGGCGCCGTCGCCGGCCTGGTCGCCATCACCCCGTCCTGCGGCTCGGTCTCCCTGCTCGGCGCGCTCGTCGTCGGCCTCGCCGCCGGCGCGGTCTGCTCGTACGCGGTGAGCTGGAAGTTCCGGCTGAACTTCGACGACTCGCTCGACGTCGTCGGCGTCCACCTGGTCGGCGGTGTGATCGGCACCCTGCTCATCGGCCTGTTCGCCGAGCGGGCCATGACCGGCTCGGCCGAGGGCCTCCTGTACGGCGGCGGCCTCGCCCAGCTGGGCAGGCAGGCGGTGGCGGTCGTGGCCGTCGCGGTGTACGCGTTCGCGATGACGTACGGCATCGGCCGGCTGATCGACCGGGTGACGGGCTTTCGCGCGGGCGAGGACCAGGAGCACACCGGCCTGGACCTTACGGTGCACGCCGAGACGGCTTACGATCACGGGGTCCTGGGCCACGGCGCCCCGGTCGCGCACTCCGTCCTCCCCGCCGCCCAGAAAGCCAAGACCCAGCCATGAAGCTCATCACCGCGATCGTCAAGCCCTACCGCCTCGACGCGGTGAAGACCGCGCTCCAGGAGATCGGGGTGCGGGGCCTGACCGTGACCGAGGCCAGCGGGTACGGCCGGCAGCGCGGCCACACCGAGGTCTACCGGGGCGCCGAGTACCAGGTCGACCTGGTGCCCAAGGTCCGTATCGAGGTCGTCGTCGAGGACGCCGAGTCCGAGGCCGTGATCGACACGATCGTCAAGGCCGCGCAGACGGGGAAGATCGGGGACGGGAAGGTGTGGGCACTGCCGGTCGAGACGGTCGTACGGGTGCGGACGGGCGAACGCGGCCCCGACGCGCTCTGAGCAGCGACCGCAGCCTGCGACCGGCCCCGCCGCCCGGACCGCCGCCCGCGCCACCGCCCCCCGCACCGCCGCCGCCACGGCCCTTGCCACCACCGCGGCCGGCCCGGCGCGCCCGCGCGAACAGCGCGCCGCCCGCCACCCCGGCGACGAAGGCGAGCCCCACCAGCAGCCACGGCAGCGCCAGGAACGAGGCGCTCGCCGACTCCCTGGTGCCCCTCGCGCTGGCCGTCAGCGTCACCTTCCCCCAGTCGAGCTGGGGCGCGTCGTGCCAGGGCGCGGTGAGCCGGACCCGCTCCCCCGGCAGCAGCTCGGAGGGGACGCCGGTGAGGTCGCGGCTGAGCAGCGTACGGCCGAACAGGCCCTGTGCGCGCAGCCGCACCCTGGGGTCGAGAGTGACGTTGCCGGTGTTGTGCAGGGTGTAGGAGACGGTCGCGGTGCTGTCGCCGAGGCCGGGCACCCAGGGCTGGTGGTGGGCGATGTGCACGTGCTCGACGGCGAGCGCCGGGAGCGTGGGCCCGCTCACCCGCAGATAGACCCGGGCGCCGACGGCCCGCTGCACGCCGAGCGCGAGGGAGCCCGAGCCGGGGTCGACCCGCTCGTCGAGCGCGACGATCGCCCCCGGGTGGTCGCCGGGTTCGGCCCCTTCGGGCACCCGCAGCGTGAAGGGCACCGTCACCGTCCTGTGCGGGGGCACGGTCACCCTGGTCTTCGAGACCTTCGCCCAGGCTCCCACGCCCCGCATCCGCTCCTTCACCGTCCGCACGGCGAACCCGCCGTCGCGCGCGGTGTTGTAGGCGTCGGCGGCGTACAGCCGGAAGGTCAGCGGCTTGCCGGTCTTGTTGGCGACGGCCACCTTGTCGGTGATCGTCTGCCCGGGGTCGGCGGAGAGGTAGAAGTAGGGCCGCGAGGAGATCTTGGAGGCGACCGGGTAGACGGACCAGCTGCCGTTGTCGGCGGCGCGCGCGGGACCCGCCGTGAGGAACACGCCGAGGAACAGGCTCAGGAGGAGGACGTACGGCTTGGCGCGACGCATGGGTGCGGACCCCCGGTCGAAAGCGGTCGGGTGGCGGCCGGGCCCCCGTCTCCGGGGGCCCGGCCGCCACGCGGGGAGTTGGCTCAGGTGAGCGTCAGGGTGAGGACTCCGGAGTACGACCCCGGAGGCGTGAACGCCGGTACGTCCAGGGAGAGTCCGGCGTCGACCGTGAACTGACCGCCGGTGAGCGTGGAGTCCGGGGTCGACGCGAGGGTCGCTCCGGAACTGCCGACGGTGCCCGCCGAACCGGCCGCGCAGGTGCTCGGGCTGCCCGACTTGGTCGCGCAGCTCGGGGTCCAGCTCAGCTTCCCGGCGTCGATCTTGGCACCGGGACCGGTGAAGTCGGTGACCTTGCCGGTGAGCGACCAGCCGGCCGGACCGCCGCGGAAGTCCTTGACGGTCACGGTCTGCAGGGCGCCCGTGGAGGCCCCGCCCTGGCCGAAGTCGACCGCCGACAGCGCGACGGAGTCACCGGCCTGGGACATGGACAGGGTGCCCGCCTTGACCGTGGTCGTCAGCTTCTGGCTGCCGTCCGGCACGGGGGTCGTGTCGTTCACGACGTAGGCGGCCGGCCCGGCCCCCGTGCTGTCGCTCCACGCGCTTCCCTCGTACGCCACGATCCCGGTCGTCGTCTTGTCGTCGACGACGATCGGCGCGCTGAAGGAACCGTCGGAGCCCGCGGTCGCCGTGGCCGTGTCGGCGGTCTGGGTGTCGCCCGACCGTCCGGCCAGGGTCACGGTCGCGCCCGGCGTGAAGTTCTGCCCGCTGACGGTCACGCTGTCACCGGGGTTGCCGGAGGCCTTGTCCAGGCTGATGGCACGGGTGTTGACCGGGGTGGTCGAGGTCGCCGTGACGGTCTCCGACACCGGTGCGGGCGGGTTGGTGACCGTGCAGGGGGTGTCCAGCTCCAGGATGTAGCTGGTGTGGATGTTGTAGTCACCGGGCGAGAGCGTGATGGCCCCCGGCGAGGTGACCGTGAACGTCCCCGTCATGGAGAACGACGGGAAGGTCCCGTACCCGGGCACCGGGTCGTTCTTCTTCGGCCCGGTCACCGTGACGTCCCCGGTCTGCGCGCCGGCCAGCACCACCTTGCCCGTCGGCGTCATGATGTCGGCCGGCAGGGCGAGGGCGGTGGGGTTGTTGGCGGCGGGCGTGACCACGGTGTAGGTCACGGTGACCGTGTCGCCGACCTCGGGGCTGGTGTTGTCCACCGAGATGTTCGCGGTGGTGGTGCCGTCGATGTCCGGCAGGCCCGCGATGGCGGGCGGAACGCAGTGCGTGGCGAAGTCGACGTTCGTCCCGACGGCACCGGCCGGGCAGGCCATCGCGCCGCCCGCCGTGACCGCGAGCGCGGTCGCCCCGAACAGTGAGATGAAGCGCCACCGTCGGGGTCTTCGTGATCTTGGGGGTGAACCCATGGATGCCCCCTCCTGAGGGTCGCGGGCGCAGCGGCTCCTCTGCGCCGACAGGGGGCCATTGATGTGGAGGGCGCGCGAGAAGTCAATGGAGATGCCGCAGAAAGCTGACGGTTCATCAGCTTCTGCGGCATCCGGAACGAACCCGTCAGGCGGTTCAGCTCATGACGAAGGGTCCGGGCGACTGTGCGGCGCTCGACGTACAGGTGACGGTGACGCCGAAGATGACCATCTTCAGCGAGCCGCCGTAGAAGTCGAGGCTGTCGCCGGAGGCCACGGTGCCGGGGAGCGGGCCGACGGTGATGTTGTCACCGGTGGCCATGGCCGGGTTCACGGTGCCGCTGAAGACGCGGGAGGAACCGGCCGAGTTGGCCAGGGTGAGCGTGGAGGCGATCGAGTTCGCCGACAGCGCGAGCGGAGCGGTGATCGCGCTGGAGGTGAGGGTGATGGTGGAGGAGGTGCCGCTCTGGGTCGCGGTGAGGGTGGCCGCGCCGCCGCCGAAGATGCCGCAGCTCGCGGTGACGGTCGCGGTGGTCGGAGTGACGGCGGCGGCCGAGGGGGCGAAGGCCAGCGCCGTGGCGGCGAGGGCTCCCGCCGCGAGTGCCGCACCGGTGGTGATTCGCTTCATGGAGGTAGGGCTCCCTTCCCGTTGTCTGGGAATGCCATGTGGGGATGGCGACCCCGTTCCGGGTGGATGCGGGCACACCGCGGGGCGCCGTAGCCGGCGGACCGTCAGAATCTGACGCTCCGTCGGATTGCACGGTCCCATTGATGCGTGAGAGACACAGACCGACAAGGTTGAATTCCGGCCTACCTTCCCGGGGGCGGCCGAAGGGGTCGTTGCGGCGGTGACGCGGCTGCGGGTGAGCGGCGGCCGGTCGGGCCCCTTGAGGCGGAACCGGTCGGCGCCCTGTCAGGGGCGCGGAGAACCGCGCGGGCGACCACGACGGCGGCGCACCCCGCCCACGCACCCCGCCTCCATCGCCCCGAGTCAAGCAACCCCGCCCCTCACCCGACGGAGTCAACCGGCCCCTCGCCTCCCGGCCGGCCGAGTCGGGTGGACGGGTGGGAAGAGGTCACGCGGGGACAGTGAGCCGCACTTCCCCGTCCGGCCCCGCCAGCAGCACCGGCGTCCGCGGCCCCCCGAGATCCCGCACCGCCGCCAGGTCCCCGGCGTCGACCTCCCCGGCCTCGCTCACGACCGCCGCCGCCTCCAGCGACTCCGCCCCCGAGGCGACCGCCATCGCCACCGCCGTCCGCAGCGCGCTCAGCTTCAGCGAGGCCAGCTCCACGGTCCCCGCCACATACGTACGGCCCGTGGAGTCCCGTACGGCCGCGCCCTCGGGCACCCCGTTGCGGGCCCGGGCCGAGCGGGCCAGGGTGACGATCTTGCGGTCCTCGGGATCAAGCGCGTTGCTGTCGGTCATGCCCCGAGCATACGAGGCCCTCGCTTGACCGGGTCAACCGTCGTCAGGGCCGGTCCAGCCGCAGCCGTTCGGCCCTCGGCAGCCCGGCCACGACGAGGTCGTACGAGTCCTCGATCAGCTCCTCGACGAGACGGCCGGGGAGACCGCCGTCCACGGTGACGGTGTTCCAGTGCCGCTTGTTCATGTGGTAGCCGGGGGTGACCAGCCCCTCGTGCTCGCCGCGCAGCCGGACCGCGTCGTCGGGGTCGCACTTGAGGTTGACCCGGAGCGGCTTCCCGTCCAGCCGGCTCAGCGCGAACATCTTGCCGAGCACCTTGAACACGGAGGTGTCCGGGCCGAAGGGGAAGTCCTCCTCGGCCGCGGCGAAGGAGAGGCAGAAGGCGCGCAGCCGCTCCGGGGTCATCCGGGGCCGCCCTCCGGGTCCGCGGCCGGCGGCACCGGCTCCACCAGCACCGTCACGATCTTGTTCCGGCGTCCGGCGGCCGCCTCGGCGGTGAGGGCCAGCCGGCGGCCGTCGGGGAGTTCGACCTGCGCGGAGGCCCCGGCGATGGGCACCCGGCCGAGCGCCTTGGCGAGCAGCCCGCCGACGGTCTCCACGTCCTCGTCGTCGTACTCCTCCAGGCCGTACAGCTCGCCCAGGTCGGTGATGTCGAGGCGGGCGGTGACCCGGTAGCGGTCCTCGCCGAGGTCGGTGACGGGCGGGAGTTCGCGGTCGTACTCGTCGGTGATCTCACCGACGATCTCCTCCAGGATGTCCTCGATGGTGACGATCCCGGCCGTGCCGCCGTACTCGTCGATGACGACGGCGACGTGGTTGCGTTCCTTCTGCATCTCGCGCAGCAGGTCGCCGGCGTTCTTGGTGTCGGGCACGAAGAACGCGGGCCGCATGGCGGTGGAGACGAGGTCGGACTCGGCGTCCCGGCTGATGTGCGTCTTGCGGACCAGGTCCTTCAGGTACACGATCCCGACGATGTCGTCCTCGCTCTCCCCGCTGACCGGAATCCGCGAGAAACCGGAGCGGAGCGCGAGGGTGAGGGCCTGCCGGATGGTCTTGTACCGCTCGATGACGACCAGGTCGGTCCGCGGGACCATGACCTCGCGCACCAGGGTGTCGCTCAGCTCGAAGACCGAGTGCACCATCCGGCGCTCCTCGTCCTCGATCAGCGACTCCTTCTCGGCGAGGTCGACCAGCGCGCGCAGTTCGGCCTCGGAGGCGAACGGGCCGCGGCGGAAGCCCTTGCCGGGGGTGAGCGCGTTGCCCAGCAGGATGAGCAGGTACGGGACCGGGCCCATGACGCGGGCGAGCGGCAGCAGCACGTAGGCGGCGGCCGTCGCCGTGTTGAGCGGGTGCTGGCGGCCGATGGTGCGCGGGGAGACGCCGACGGCGACGTAGGACACGAGCACCATCACGCCGATCGCGGCGAGCAGCGCCTGCCAGGTGACCGGGATCTCCTGGAGGCAGGCGTAGGTGACCAGGGCGGCGGCGGCCATCTCGCAGGCGACCCGGACCAGCAGGGCCACGTTGAGGTAGCGGGTGGGGTCGGCGGCGATCTGCGCGAGCTTGGCGCTCCCGCGCCGCCCGGACTTCACGGCCTCCTCGGCGCGGAAGCTGGAGACGCGGGCGATGCCGGCCTCGGCGCAGGCGGCCAGCCAGGCGACGACGACCAGCGCGATCGCGCCGAGGACGATCTGCGGACTCATCCGGGGACGACCCGCTTACGAGACGGTCGGCGCCGGGGAGGGACCGCTGAGGCCCTTCTCCGCGCGCCAGCCGTCCACGATCGCCGCCTGGAGGCCGAACATCTCGGCCTTCTCGTCGGGCTCCTCGTGGTCGTAGCCGAGCAGGTGCAGCACTCCGTGGACGGTGAGCAGCTGGAGCTCCTCGTCCATGGAGTGCTGCGTGTCGGCCTCGGCCCCCTGCTTGGCGGCGACCTCCGGGCAGAGCACGATGTCGCCGAGCAGCCCCTGCGGCGGCTCGTCGTCGTCCTTCGACGGCGGCCGCAGCTCGTCCATCGGGAACGACATGACATCGGTCGGTCCGGGCAGGTCCATCCACTGGATGTGCAGTTGCTCCATGGCGTCGGCGTCCACGACGATCACCGAGAGCTCGGAGAGCGGGTGGATGCGCATCCGTGCGAGCGCGTAGCGGGCGATGTCGAGGATCGCCTGCTCGTCGACCTCGGTTCCGGACTCGTTGTTGACGTCGATCGACATGGCGCTGCGCTTGTCTACTTCCCCTTGTGCCCGGACTTCGAGCGGCCGCCCTGATGCGCGCCGTTCTCCGTGCCGTGCTTGCTGTCGTACTTCTCGTACGCGTCGACGATACGGCCCACCAGCTTGTGCCGTACGACATCGTGGGACGTGAGCCGGGAGAAGTGGACGTCGTCCAGGCCCTCCAGGATGTCCTGCACCTGGCGCAGACCGGACTTGGTGCCGTTCGGCAGGTCGACCTGCGTGACGTCACCCGTGATCACGATCTTCGACTCGAAGCCGAGGCGGGTGAGGAACATCTTCATCTGCTCGGGCGAGGTGTTCTGGGCCTCGTCGAGGATGATGAAGGCGTCGTTGAGGGTACGGCCGCGCATGTACGCCAGCGGCGCCACCTCGATGGTCCCCGAAGCCATCAGCTTCGGGATGGAGTCCGGGTCGAGCATGTCGTGCAGCGCGTCGTACAGCGGTCGCAGGTACGGGTCGATCTTCTCGTAGAGCGTGCCGGGCAGGAAGCCGAGCCGCTCCCCCGCCTCCACCGCGGGCCGGGTCAGGATGATGCGGTTGACCTGCTTGGACTGCAGGGCCTGCACCGCCTTGGCCATGGCCAGGTACGTCTTTCCGGTACCGGCGGGGCCGATGCCGAAGACGATCGTGTGCTTGTCGATCGCGTCGACGTACCGCTTCTGGTTGAGGGTCTTGGGGCGGATGGTGCGACCGCGCGAGGACAGGATGTTCTGCGTCAGAACCTGGGCCGGGGTCTCCTCCGGTCCCTCCCCGTTCTCGCTCGCCCGCAGCATGGCGATCGAGCGTTCCACTGCGTCCTCCGTCATCGGCTGCCCGGTGCGGAGCACCAGCATCATCTCGTCGAACAGGCGCTGGACCAGGGCGACTTCGTGTGCGTCGCCGACCGCGCTGATCTCGTTGCCCCGGACATGGATGTCGGCCGCCGGGAAGGCCTTCTCGATCACGCGCAGCAGGGAGTCGCCGGATCCCAGCACGCTGACCATCGGGTGCTGGGCGGGAACCTCGAACTGAGCTCGGGCCTGCTGCTGCGCGGGGGTGTGAGCTGTGGGTGTCTGAGTCATGGGCCGGCGCTTAAGGCCTGCGGTTCCTCCTCGTCACGGCCGCGTAGCTGAGGGCGGCCTCGCGGTATCAAGCGTACGACGCGTCACTGACAACGCCGTAGGGCTTTTCACGGGAGACCGGCCGGGGAGGGCGCCCCGAGTGAAACGGTGAGCCCTGCATGCGCTCCCGCGCGCCGGGGCAGAATCCGGGCCGTCACTGCCACGCGTGGTCGGGGGGCCGCGTCGCTCACCGCCACCTGTCCGTTCAGAAAGCAGGTAGCCGTGCTGCTGCGTCTGCCCACATCGGTGTCCGAGGCCCGGAAGTACCTGGCCGAGGGGGCGATACCCGTCGGCGGAGCCACCCTCGTGTGGGCCGCCTGGCAGCGGGACGGCTTCCCGGAACAAGCGGTGTCCCTGCGGAAGGTACCGGAGGCGACGGAGATAGGCGACGGCGTGCTCGGCGGCGCGGTGCTGCTGCACCAGGTGGACGACCGGGTTCCCCAGGTGCTGCGGCAGGCGGCGAAGGGCGTCGGCACGGGCGCGGTGCGCCGGACGGCGACGGTCGGCGGGAACATCGTCGGATCCAGCCTGCGGGACCTGCTGCCGGCGGCGATCGCGATCGACGCGCGGGCCGACGTGCTCACGGCGGACGGGGTGGAGGAGGTGGACCTGGCCGAGTTGCAGGCCAAGTCGCCGGTGCTGGTGGCGCTGCGCTGGCGGGAGCCGGCGGCGGGGGCGTACGCGAAGGTCCCGGACCCGGCGGGCGGGGAGGTGCCGACGATCGCCGCGGCGGCGGTGGACGCGGAGGGTGTGCTGCGGGTCGCGGTGCGCGAGGGGTACACGCTGACGAGCGGGTGGGGTACGGCCGACGGGAGCGGGGTGGAGGGGCTGTTCGCCGGGGCGTTGTCCGGGGTGTCCCCGGCGGGGCGGGAACTGCTGCGCGGCCTGGTCGCGACGGTGCTCGGGAAGTAGGCGCGGGTCGCGCCGGTCCGCCGTCAGGTGCGGGGGATGGGCACGGGTCGCGCCGGTCCGCCGTCGGGTGCGGGGGCGGTCGCGCCGTTCCCCGCGCCCCTCACGGGGCACGGTGGCGGTGAGCGGGAGTCCAGGAGCGCCCTAGCCCGCGCGGCCGAAGCCGATCGTCGGGACCGCTCTGCGCAGGGGCCACGGGGGTGCCTGGGCCTCCCGCGGCGCCAGGCCCTCCAGGAACGCGTAGCGGCGCAGGGCCGCGGGGTCCTGGCCCGCCACCGACTGGACCTTCCGCCACCACGCGCCGATCTCCGACCAGCCGGGCGCCGACAGGGAGCCGCCGAACTCCTGGACGGAGAGCGCCGCCGTGAGGCCCGCGAAGGCGAGGCGGTCGGCGAGCGGCCAATGGGCGAGGGTGCCGGTGACGAAGCCCGCGACGAAGACGTCACCGGCACCGGTCGGGTCGAGGGCCTCCACGGCGATCGCCGGGACCTCCGCGGACTCGCCGGTGCGGCCGTCGACCGCGTAGGCCCCCTCCGCGCCGAGGGTGACGACGGCGAGCGGGACGTGCTCGGTGAGGGCGTGGGCCGCGGCGCGCGGGCAGTCGGCGCGGGTGTACCGCATCGCCTCCTCGGCGTTCGGCAGGAACGCCTCGCAGTGTTCGAGGTCGGCGAGGGCGGCCAGGTCCCACTCCCCCGTGTCGTCCCAGCCGACGTCGCCGAAGATCCGGGTGCCCTCGGCGGCGGCGCGGGCGATCCAGGGGTTGCGCTTGCCGGGCGTGAGGGAGGCGACCGCGGCGCGCGCGTGCGCGGGGTGACCGGGCGCGTTCTGCTGGCGGAACAGCGTGTCGGCGGGCGGCTCGTGGCCGTGCGAGACCATGGTCCGCTCGCCCTCGTACGCCATGGAGACGGTGACCGGGGAGTGCCAGCCGCGGACGGTGCGCGACGGGGACAGGTCGATGCCCTCGCCCTGTTCCAGCGCGTCCCAGCAGTACTCGCCGTAGTGGTCGTCGCCGAACGCGGCCGCGAGGGAGGTCCGCAGGCCCAGGCGGGCGAGGGCGGTGGCCATGTTGGCGATGCCGCCGGGGCTGGAGCCCATGCCCCGGGCCCAGGACTCGGTGCCGCGCACCGGCGCGGAGCCGAGGCCGGTGAAGACGATGTCGAGGAAGACGGTGCCGGTCAGATAGACGTCCCAGGGCGGATCGCCCGGTGCGCGCAGGCCGGCCAGCGGGTCGACCTGCGCGGCACGGTGCGGTGCTGTTGCTCCCCTGTCGTCGTCGAGGTACTCCGGTTCCTCTCCGGCGAACGCGTTGGACGCGGTCACGGTGTGCTCCCTGACGTGGTGCCGATCCGGCCAGTCTGCACCATGTCAGGGGGCGGGCGACGGCTCTCGCCGCACGAACGCCCGGACGAACGCCCGGGAGAGTGCCCGGACGAGCGCCGGGACCAGCGCCGGGACCAGCGCCGGGACCAGCGTGTCTACCAGCGGGGGACGGCCGGGGTCGACCAGCCCGGCTCGGCCACCCGCATCGCGGCCGCGTCGTCGCGGTCGCGGAGCGTCCCGTCGTCCTCCAGCCACCGCCGGTGCAGCCGCCGCACCTTCTCCCGGTCCAGTTCGACGCCGAGGCCGGGCGCGTCGGGGACGGCGACCCGGCCGCCGTCGAAGGCGATCCGCTCGGTGAGGACGTCCTCGGACTGCCAGGGGTAGTGGGAGTCGCAGGCGTGGTGGAGGTTCGGGACGGTCGCGGCCACGTGGGTCATCGCGGCCAGGCTGATCCCGAGGTGGGTGTTGGAGTGCATGGAGACGCCGACGCCGAAGACCCGGCAGACGGCGGCCAGTTGCTGGGTGTTGCGCAGCCCGCCCCAGTAGTGGTGGTCGGAGAGGACGACCTGGACGGCGTCCCGGGCGAACGCCTCCTTGATCTCGCCGAACGTCGTCACGCACATGTTGGTGGCGAGCGGCACGCCGGTGCCGGCCGCGACCCGTGCCATCGCCGGGGTGCCGAGGGCCGGGTCCTCCAGGTACTCCAGGACGTCGCCGAGTTCCGCCGCGACCTTCAGGGAGGTCTCGACGGACCAGGCGCCGTTCGGGTCGAGCCGCAGCGGGTGTCCGGGGAAGGCCCGGGCCAGCGCCCGTACGGCGGCGATCTCCTGCTCCGGCGGGAAGACCCCGCCCTTGAGCTTGAAGGAGGTGAAGCCGTACCGCTCCGTGAAGCGGCGGGCCTGCGCCACGATCCCGTCCGGGTCCAGCGCGGCCCCCCAGTCGTCGGCCTCGGCCGCCACGCCCGCCGGGTGCGCGGCCCACTTGTAGAACAGGTACGCGCTGTACTCGACCGCGTCCCGGACCTTCCCGCCGAGCAGCGCGTGCACGGGCAGCCCGAGCGCCTTGCCGAGGGCGTCGAGGCAGGCGACCTCGAAGCCGGAGACGACCGAAAGCCGCAGCTTGTCGGCGGTCTGCACGCCGCGCAGGCCGCCCACGTCGACCTGCCCGGAGACCCGGGCCGCGTCGACGGCGACCTCGTCGGCGACGGTGAACAGCCCGTTCAGGTCACCGGCCTGCCGTCCCCGCAGCCGCTCGGCGAACGGCCGGGCCAGCTCCAGGTACTTGGTGTCGCCGTAGGTCTCGCCGACCCCGACCACCCCGTCGGCGGTCTCCACCTCCACGATCAGCCGGGGGGTGTACGGCTGGTGGACGCCCTGCGTGTTGAGCAGTGGCGGGTCGGCGACCAGGATCGGGGTCAGGCGGACGTCGGTGATCGTGAGGTTCACAGGGACGCTCCTACTAGGTCGAGGCCGGCGGTGAGCAGGGTCCGCAGGTCGGCGAGGTCGGCGGCCGAGGGGTCGGTGAGCGGGGCGCGCACGGGTCCCACCGGCCGGCCGCGCAGCCGGGCGGCCGCCTTCACCAGGGACACGGCGTATCCGGGGACGCGGTCGCGGAGTTCGACGAACGGCACGTAGAAACCGCGCAGCAGCTTGTCGACCGTGCCGTGGTCGCCGTCCTGGACGGCGGTGAAGAAGACGCCGGCGATCTCGGGGGCGAAGGCGTGCACGGCCGAGGAGTAGGCGGGGACGCCGACGGTGGCGTAGGCGCGGGCCTGGATCTCGGCGGTGGCGGCGCCGTTGAAGAAGAGGAAGCCCTCGGGGGCGGCGAGGGTGAGCCGCTGGAGCCGGTCGAGGTCGCTGTGCCCGTCCTTGAGGCCGATCACGCCGGGGATGCGGGCGATCCGGGCCAGTGAGCCGGCCGTGTAGGCGACCTGGCCGCGCTGGTAGGTGACGAGCGGCAGGGAGGTGCCGGCCGCGATCCGCTCCAGCTGGGCGACCAGGCCGTCCTGCGGGGCGGCGACCAGGTAGTGCGGCAGCACGAGCAGGGCGTCCGCGCCGGCCTCCTCGGCGATGCGCGCGAAGCGGACGGCCTGCGCCCAGCCGTACCCGACCCCCGCGACCACCGGGACCCGTCCGCCGGCCTCCGCCACCGCCGCGCCCACGACCTGCCGGTACTCCTCCTCGTCCAGCGAGAAGAACTCCCCGGTGCCGCAGGCCGGGAAGAGCGCGCCGGGATCGGTGGCGGCCTGCGCGCCGACGTACGTCCGGAATCCGTCGATGTCGAGGGACCCGTCGGCGTGGAACGAGGTCAGCGGGAACGACAGCACCCCCCGCGCCATCCCGTCCCGCAGCCTGCGCACCACGCTCTCCGGCTCTCCGCCCACCGCATTCATCTCCCTATGTAGATGGCATCCATGTATGGAGACAGAGACTAGGTAGGCGAACGCACCCCGTCAACGGCGCCCCTCGCCCCGGCCCCTCTACGATCGGCACATGTCCGAGACAGCAGGCGTCCGCGAGGTGAAGTCGGCGGCGCGCACGGTGGAGCTGCTGGAGCTCCTCGCGGCCCGCGGCGACCGCCCGGCCCGCCTCCAGGAACTGGCGGACGAACTCGGCGTCCCGCGCAGCTCGATGTACGCCCTGCTCCAGACGCTGATCACCCGGGGCTGGGTGCGCACCGACACGACCGGCTCCCTCTACGGCGTCGGCCTGCGCACCCTGCTGACCGGCACCGGCTACCTGGACTCCGACCCGCGCGTCCGCCTCGTCCGCCCCTACCTGGACGAGGCGTCGCAGGCCCTGGGCGAGACGATCCACCTGGGCCGCCTCGACGGCCGCGACGTGGCCTACCTGGCGACCCGCGAGTCCCACGAGTACCTGCGCACGATCAGCAGGGTGGGCCGCCGCCTGCCCGCCCACGCGGGCGCCCTCGGCAAGGCGCTCCTCGCGGAACGCCCCGACACCGGCCTCCCCGACGGCCCCTACGAGGCCCTCACCCCCCGCACCCGCACCACGCGGGACGCGCTGACCGCCGACCTCGCCGAGGTGCGCGCCCGCGGCTACTCGACCGACCGCGAGGAGGGCGTCACCGGCATCACCGGCTTCGGCTTCGCCCTGCGCTACGACACCCCGGCCCAGGACGCGATCAGCTGCTCGGTGCCGGTGGCACGCCTGACGCCGGAGCACGAGGACCGGATCGTCACCGTGATGCGGGAGATCCGCACCCGGATCGAGGCGGCGACACCGGGCGGCACGGTCAACTGGCGCTGACGGCCCCCGAAAGGGGCGCGGGCACTGCCCGGCCGCACTCGCCCGCGATCACGCGGCTCCCCCACCGCGCACGGCGCTGCTACCCGGCCCCTGGCACCCGAAACCGAACATGACCCACATCACACCGTTCCCCCTTCTTCCGTCCTCCCCCCGCTTGATACAAATTGCCCGCGCGTTCCTGTCCGTCGACGGCCTGCGCCCAACCCCCTTCTTGAGCCGCTCCTTTCGCATGCCCTGGGAACGCCCGTGTCCGCCCCCCGCACCACCCCCTGGCCCCTCGTCGCCCTTTTCACGGCCGGGTACCTCGCCCCGTACCTCCTGCCGACCACCGTCGGCAGGCTGGAGTCCGGGCTCCCCCTCTCCGCCACCCAGGCGGGCGCCGTCGGCAGCGCCCTGCTGCTGGGTTCGGCGTCGGCGGGCTTCCTGCTCGCGTCCCGCGTGGACCGCGTCGGCCCCCGCACCCTCGCCCGCGCCGGCCTGCTCCTCGCCTTCCTCGGCTACGGCGGCGCGGCGCTCACCGGCTTCGTCCCCGCGGTCGTCGCCGGCGCCGTCGTCGGCGGCTTCGGCTCCGGCGCGGCCACCGCCGTCGCCGCCACCGGCATCGCCGCGCAGCGAGACCCCCACCGCGTCACCACCCTGGGGCTGCTGGGGGTCTCCGCCCTCGCCGGGGCCGTCTATCTGACGGTCCCGCACCTGGGTCCGGGGCATGCGCAGCCCCTCGCCGCGATCGCGCTCACCGCCGTCGCGACCTGGCCGTTCACCGCCCGTCTGGCCCCCCGCGGCGCCCCCGCGCTCCCCGCCACCGCGGCCGGCGGCGGCGGCCGGCCCCGGCTGCCGCATCTGCGCTCGGGTCTGCTGCTGGCCGCCGCGATGCCCTGCTGGTCCGCCGCGCAGAACTCGCTGTGGGGCGTGAGCGGCCGGATCGGCATGACGCAGGCGCACCTGGGCGAGGCGACCGTCGGCGCGGTCTTCGCGGTCGCGCTCGGCGCCGGTCTGCTCGGCGTGATCGGCGCGGGCGCGCTCGGCCCCCGGCTGGGCCAGGCGCTGCCGATCGGCCTCGGCACCGTGCTGATCGCGGGCTGCATCGCGCTCAGCGCGTCCGCCACCGACCTGACGACCTTCGCCACCGGCGAGATCGCCTGGAACGTGGCCTACCCGGTCGTCCTGTCGTACGTCATCGGCCTGGCCGCCGCGCTGGACCCGCGCGGCCGCTGGGCGGTGCTGGTCGGCTCGGCCTCCTCGCTCGGCACGGCCACCGGCCCGCTGATCGGCAGCCTGCTGGCGGCGCGGGCCGGGTTCCCGGCGATGGGGGCGGTCCTGGCGGCCGGCCTGCTCGCCGTCGCCGTACCGCTGACCGCGGTGGCGCTGCGCCGCCGGACCACCACGGTCGCCACCGCCCGCCCGGCCCCCACCGGCGAGCCGGTACGGCTGGACATCGCGGCCTAGCCGAACTCGTACGCCTCGACCTCGGCGAGGTACCCGGCCCGCAGTTCCTCGTCGTCCTCCAGGAAGGACGCGAGGAACGAGTTGCGGGCCAGCTCCCGCATCCGCTCCCGGTCCAGGCCCAGCACATCGCGCACCGCGTGGTAGTTGTCGGCGACGTAACCGCCGAAGTAGGCGGGGTCGTCGGAGTTGACCGTGCACAGCAGCCCGGCCTCGATCATGGCCGGAAGCGGGTGATCGGCCAGGACGTCGACCGTCCGGAGGCGGACGTTGGACAGCGGGCAGAGCGTCAGCGGGATCCGCTCCCGCACCAGCCGGGCGACCAGCTCCGGGTCCTCCATGCAGCGCAGCCCGTGGTCGACGCGCTCCACGCCGAGCACGTCCAGCGCCTCGGTGATATAGGCCGGCGGCCCCTCCTCACCGGCGTGCGCGACGCGCCGCAGCCCGAGCGCGGCGGCGGCCTCGTACACCTCGCGGAACTTGACCGGCGGGTGCCCGACCTCGGCCGAGTCCAGCCCGACCCCGGTGATCCGGTCGAGGTAGGGGCGGGCGGCCCGGAGCGTCTCCATCGCCGACTCGGCGGACTCGTCGCGCAGGAAGCACATGATGAGGCGGGTGGAGACACCGTGGTTGCGGACGCTGTCGCCGAGCGCCCGCCACAGCCCCTCCACGACCGTGCCCATGCCGACACCGCGGGCGAGGTGCGCCTGCGGGTCGAAGAAGATCTCGGCGTGCCGGACGCCCTGCGCGGCGGCGCGGGCGAGGTAGGCGTTGGCCAGGTCCTCGAAGTCCTGCTCGGTGCGCAGCACGGCCATCAGCTCGTAGTACAGGTTCAGGAAGGACTGGAGGTCCTCGAACCGGTACGCCTCGCGCAGCGCGTCCGTGTCCGCGTAGGGCAGCTCGACGCCGTTGCGCCCGGCGAGCCGGAACGCCAGCTCCGGCTCCAGGGTGCCTTCGATATGGAGGTGCAGTTCAGCTTTGGGGAGGGGCATCAGAGCATGGTACGGCGGTTTCACCTGCGCTTCGGAACAGGCACCCGGAGCAGATCGCGCGCCACGGTCAGCTCCCCGTCGTATCCGGCGGCCCGCGCCTGCCGCTCGAACTCCTCGGGGTTCTCGGGTTCCGGGTAGCGCTGGCTGAAGTGGGTGAGCACCAGGTGCCGTACGCCCGCGTCCCGGGCGACGGCCGCCGCCTGCCCGGCGGTGAGGTGGCCGTGCTCCTCGGCGAGCACGGCGTCCCGGTCGAGGAAGGTGGACTCGATGACGAGCATGTCGCAGCCCTCGGCGAGGGCGTGCACGCCCTCGCACAGCCGGGTGTCCATGACGAACGCGAACCGCTGGCCCCGGCGCACCTCGCTGACCCGGTCCAGGGTGACGTCCCCGAGAACGCCGTCGCGCTGGATCCGGCCGACGTCGGGCCCCGTGATGCCGAGCGCGGCGAGCCGTTCGGGCAGCATGCGGCGGCCGTCGGGCTCGACGAGCCGGTAGCCGTACGACTCCACGGGGTGGGACAGCCGATGCGCCTGGAGCGTGTACGACCGGGTGGCGGCGAGGTCGCCGTCCGCGTCGACCGGGGCCTCGGTGACGCCGACGGTCTCGCGGTAGGCGGTGGCGTAGCGCAGGCGTTCGAAGAAGTGCCGCCCGGACTTGGGGTAGTGGGCGGTGACCGGGTGCGGGACCCGGTCGAGGTTGATGCGCTGGACGACCCCGGCGAGGCCGAGGCTGTGGTCGCCGTGGAAGTGGGTGACGCAGATCCGGTGGAGGTCGTGGGCGGCGACACCGGCCCGCAGCATCTGCCGCTGGGTGCCCTCGCCGGGGTCGAAGAGGATGCCCTCGCCGTCCCAGCGCAGCAGGTAGCCGTTGTGGTTGCGGTGCCGGGTGGGGACCTGGCTGGCGGTGCCGAGGACCACCAGTTCGCGTACGGACACGACCGGTTACCCGGGCGGCCAGGTCAGACCGCGGCCGCCCAGGACGTGGGCGTGGGCGTGCCAGACGGTCTGGCCGGCGCCGCTGCCGGTGTTGAAGACGATGCGGTAGCTCTCCAGCCTGTCCTCGTCGGCGACGGCCCGCGCCTCGCGCAGCAGGTCGGCGGCGACGGCGGGTTCGCCCGCGGCGAGTTCGGCCGCGTCCCGGTAGTGGACCCTGGGGATCACCAGGACGTGGGTGGGCGCCTGGGGGTTGATGTCCCGGAAGGCGACGGTGGTGTCCGTCTCCCGGACGATCGTCGCGGGCACATGGCCTGCGACGATCTTGCAGAAGAGGCAGTCGTCCTGGGGTTCCCCTGGCATGCTCGCTCCTCACCCGGTGATCGGTTTCCCGGGCATCGTATCGTCGTCGGGTGCGGGTGCGATGTCGCTGGTCGCGCGGTTCCCCGCGCCCCGGGGCGGGACCCGGCGCCCCTCGTCAGCCCGGCAGCGTCGGCGGAGTCTTCGCCGGAGCCGTCTCCAGTGCCTCCAGCGCGAGGCGGACGGCCTCGTCCAGCTGGGGGTCGCGGCCCGCGCCCCAGTCCTGCGGGGTCTGGACGACCTCCACGTCCGGGTCGACGCCGTGGTTCTCCACGCCCCAGCCGTAACCCTCCAGCCAGAACGCGTACTTCGGCTGGGTGACCAGGGTTCCGTCGACCAGGCGGTAGCGGCTGTCGATGCCGATCACGCCGCCCCAGGTGCGGGTGCCGACGACCGGGCCGATGCCGAGCGCCTTGACCGCCGCGTTGACGATGTCGCCGTCGGAGCCGGAGAACTCGTTGGCGACGACGACCACGGGCCCGCGGGGCGCGTCCCCCGGGTAGCTGACGGGGCGCATGCCGCGCGGCACGTCCCAGCCGACGATCCGCCGGGCGAGCTTCTCGACGACGAGCTGCGAGGTGTGGCCGCCGCGGTTCTCGCGGACGTCCACGACGATGCCCTCGTGGGCCATCTCCACGCTGAGGTCGCGGTGGATCTGGGCCCAGCCGGGCGCCTGCATGTCGGGGACGTGGAGGTAGCCGAGGCGGCCGCCGGAGGCCTCGCGGACACGGGCCCGGCGGTCGGCGACCCAGGCGTGGTAGCGCAGGGGTTCCTCGTCGGCGACCGGGACGACGACGGGGTGGCGCAGTTCGCCGCCGCCGGCCGGGGACACGGTCAGCTCGACGGCCTTGCCCGCGGTGCCGACGAGGAGCGGTCCGGGGCCGGTCACCGGGTCGACGGGGCGGCCGGCGACGGCCACGATCGCGTCGCCGGGGCGTACCGCGACGCCGGGCGCGGCGAGCGGGGAGCGGGCGCCGGGGTCGGAGGTCTCGGCGGGCAGCACGCGGTCGACGCGCCAGGCGCCGTCCGCGTGCCGGGAGATGTCGGCGCCGAGCAGGCCCTGGCGGGGGCCGCGACCGTACCCGCCGTTCGGGGTGACGTAGGCGTGCGAGGTGCCGAGTTCGCCCTGGACCTCCCAGAGCAGGTCGACGAGGTCGTCGTGGGTGGCGACCTGGTCGACGAGCGGACGGTAGCGGTCCAGGACGCCGTTCCAGTCGACGCCGCCGAGGTCGGGCCGCCAGAACTGGTCGCGCATGATGCGGCCGGTCTCGTCGAACATCTGCCGCCACTCGGCGGCCGGGTCGACGGTCTGGCGGACCCGGGACAGGTCGACGGTGATGTTCGCGTCGCTGTCCTCGTCGCCCGGCGCGCGGCGGTCGCTGGGCACGACCTTGAGCTTGCCGTCGGTCCACAGCAGGACGCGCTTGCCGTCGCCGCTGACCTCGAAGTGGTCGGCGTCGGAGGCGAGGTACTCGATGCGCCGCTGGACGAGGTCGTAGCGCTCCAGGCCGGTCTTGGGGCCGGAGTCGTCGGGGTGGGCGCGGGAGACCCCGAGGACGCCGCGCACCGGGTGGCTGAGCCAGAGCACGCCGTCCTTGGCGGCGCGCAGCCCGGAGTAGCGGCCGGCCTCGACCGGGAAGGGCACGATCCGGTCGGCGAGGCCCTCCAGGTCGATCCGGGTCGCGGGGGTGCCCTCGGCGTCCGGGGTCTCGTCCTTGTCGGGCGTCTCGAAGGGGCGGCCGTGGCGCTGCGGGCCGAACGGGGAGGGCGTGGCGGCGGCCAGGGTGATCAGGTGCGGGCGGTCGCCGACCACGAAGGCCAGGTCGAAGACGTGCTCGTCGTAGACCGGGTCGAAGGAGCGGGTGGAGAGGAACGCCAGGTGCTTGCCGTCGCGGGTGAAGACGGGGTCGTAGTCCTTGAAGCGCAGCGGGGTCGCCTCGGTGACCGTGAGGTCGGTGGTGTGGGCGACGCGGAGCTGGGCGAGGGAGCCGGGGCCGGGGTGGGACCAGGCGAGCCAGCCCGAGTCGGGCGAGAAGGCCAGTCCGCGGACCTCGCCGTCCTCGCTGCGGTCGGCCTCGCGGACCTCGCCGCTCTCGCGTTCGACGAGGAGCAGGCGTCCGTCGTGGGCGGCGACGGCGACCCGGGCGCCGTCGGGGGCGACGGCGAGCTCCAGGACCCGGCCGAGCTGTCCGGCGGCGATCCGGCGCGGGGTGGAGCCGGGCGCGAGGCCGGTGGCGGGGGCGAACTCCAGGGCGTCCTCGCCCTCTGCGTCGGTGACCCACACCACCCACTCCTCGCCGTCGGCGCGGAAGGCGACGGGCAGCCGGGCGCGGACCCCCGGCCGGGCGGCGAGGGCGCGGGCCGGGCCGGAGCGGTGGGTCACCCAGTGCACACCGCCGCGGACGCAGACGGCGCTGCCGCGCGCGGTGTGGTCGGGCGAGGCTTCCCCGAGCCAGCGGGCCGCGCTGACCGGACGCGGCTGCCGGTCCACCCGGGGCCCGCCGAGCCGGACGTCCAGCAGGCGCGGTTCGGCGCCGTCCAGGTCGTCCAGCAGCCAGAGTCCGCCGGCCGAGGCGTAGACGACCCGGGTGCCGTCACCGGCGGCGTGCCGGGCGTAGAAACCGTCGAGCGGGGTGTGGCGGCGCAGGTCGGAGCCGTCGGCGAGGGAGGAGTACAGGGCGCCGGTGCCCTCGTGGTCGGAGAGGAAGGCGATCCGGTCGCCCGCCCACACCGGGTACTCCAGGTTCCCGTCGAGGTCCTCGTGGAGCCGTACGAACTCGCCGTCGCCCTCGCGGTCGATCCACAGCTTGCCCGCCGTGCCGCCCCGGTACCGCTTCCACCAGGCCGCCTCCCGGCCCATCGGCGCGGACAGCAGCACGGTGGCGGGCCCGTGGGCGACATGGCCGACCGGGCCGTGGGGCAGGACCTCGGAGGGGCCGCCGTCGAGCGGGACGGTGCGGGCCCAGCTGCGCCGGAGGCCGGCCTGGCCGTAGGTGCTGACGGCGAGGATCCGGCCGTCGCCGGTCCAGCCGCGCACCTGGGTGCGGGAACTGCCCCAGTACGTCAGCCGGGTGGAGGTGCCGCCGTCGACCGGCGCGACATGGATCTCGGGGGCGCCGTCGCGGGTGGAGGTCCAGGCGACGGTGGTCCCGTCGGGGGAGATCCGCGGCAGGGTCACCGGGACGTTGTCGGCGCTGACCCGCCAGGCCCGGCCGCCGTCCAGGGGCGCGAGCCACACGTCGTCCTCGGCGGTGAAGGCGACCAGGTCGCCGTGGACATGGGGAAATCGGAGGTAGGACCGCGGTCCTGTCGCTGCACCCTGAGTCACCCGCTCAGCCTATGCACGCGGCGCGTCCGGGGCGCCCGATTTCGATCACTTGCCCTGCACGGGGGAACACTTGGGGTCGCTCTCGCACCAGATCGTTCTCGTGACGGTCACGGTGGGGCCCGGCTGCTGCCCGTACGTCGGCGGCCGGTAGGTGCTGTACGTCGGCCCGGGCGTGGCGTCGCAGTTGCCGAGGCCCTTGACGTGGAACCACTCCTTGCCGCCGACCTTCGCGACCAGGTTCCCGCGCACGCACGCCCCGCCGACGGCCCTGGTGACCTTCCCGGTGACGGTGATGTCCCGGCCGTCCTTGGTCCTGCCCTTGCAGTCGACGGAGACCACGGTCGTCTCGGACGGCGACGGCGACGGCGTCCCCGTGGCCTTGGCGGCGGAGCCGTAGGAGCCGGTGCAGGTGAGCCAACTGACGTCGACGTGCTGCCGTTTCAGCTCGGCGGTGGCGGTCTGGTCGGTGGTGTACGCGACGGTCGCGGAGTTGAGGTCGCCCGGCTGGCAGGCCACCATCGCGGCGGCGCCCAGCACGACGAGTCCCGTCATGGCCGCCACCCTGGTGCCGCGCGGCCGGCGCCCGATGCGCATCGAAGCCCCCATGACCGGCAGCCTGCCACCGTCCCGCCCGCGGCGGTAGGGGGCGTGCGGTCACTCACGTGTTCGGCCGTGTCCCCCGGGAGGGCGGACGGCCGCTGACGGCGGCCGCCGTCAGGTGCGCAGCAGCAGCCACTCCTGGAGCTCCACCAGGTTCCCCTCCGGGTCCTTGAGGTGGGCGACGCGCATGCGTGCGGTCATCGGCGCCGGGCCGTGCACCAGGACCGCGCCGCGCGCGGTGATCCGCTCGCAGTAGGCGTCGAGGTCGTCGACGCGCAGCACCACCAGGGAGCGGTGCCCGGTCGCCGTCTCCCCCAGCTCGCCCAGCACCTCGGCCATCATCGCCCGGTCCTGGAGCGCGATCCCGGCGGACCCGGCGTGCGGGCTGAACTTCTCGTACGGCCCCTGGGCCGCCCCCGACTGCGGCCGCAGCCCGAGCACCTCGGCGTAGAAGCGGTAGCAGGCGGCGAAGTCGGTGACCAGGAGCCGGACTTGGGCGAGTTCCACGGTACGTTCCCCCGGGTGTCGTGCGGCTGTCGTGCGGCTTCGGTTCGGGTGTCGTGTGCGGCTGTCGTGGGGGTCAGGACCAGCGGCCGGTGCGGCCGAGGAGGAGGGCCGCGGCCGCCGTGCCGGCGGTCGAGGTGCGCAGCACGGTGGGGCCCAGCGTGTACGCCTTCGCGCCGGCTTCCTCGAAGAGCGCCAACTCGTCCCGGGCGACGCCCCCTTCGGGCCCGACGACCAGCACGATCTCGCCCTCGGCGGGCAGTTCGGCCGTGGCCAGCGGCCGGCCGGCGTGCGCGAAGTCGGAGTGCAGCACGGCGGCGAGGTCGGCCCGGGCGAGCAGCGCCGCGACCTGCCTGGTGGACGCCGCGTCCGCGACCTCCGGGAAGCGCACCCGGCGGGACTGCTTGCCTGCCTCACGGGCGGTGGCCCGCCACTTCGCGAGCGACTTCAGGCCCCGCTCGCCCTTCCACTGGGTGATGCAGCGGGCGGCCTGCCAGGGCACGACGGCGTCGACGCCGACCTCGGTCATGGTCTCCACGGCGACCTCGCCGCGGTCGCCCTTGGGCAGCGCCTGGACGACGGTGATCCGGGGCGCCGGCGGGGGCTCCTCGCTCACCGTCGTCAGACGCACGACCAGCCGGTCCCTGCCCTCGGCGGCGATCACGTCGCACAGCGCCCAGCGGCCGGCGCCGTCGGTGAGGACGACCTCCTCACCGGTCTTGAGCCGCTTCACGGAGACCGCGTGCCGCCCCTCGGGCCCGTCCAGGACGTACTGCCCCGAGCCGTCCGCGCGCAGGTCCTCGACGACGAAGACGGGGGCCGTCACCGGTCCTCCCCCTCCCCCTTCGTCGACAACGCCGTCGACGCCGCGGCGAGCTCCTCGGCGAGGGTCTCCACCAGCTGCGCGGCGGGCAGGTCCCGGGCCATCCGGTGCCCCTGCCCGGCCCACAGGGCCATGCCCTGCGCGTCCCCGGCCTTCGCGGCGGCCTTGCGCAGCGGCGAGGTGAGGTGGTGGACCTCCGGGTAGGCGGCGGGCGCGTACGGGCCGTGCTCGCGCATGAAGCGGTTGACCAGGCCGCGCGCGGGCCGCCCGGAGAACGCCCGGGTCAGCGCGGTCCGGGTGAACAGCGGGTTGGTCAGCGCCTGCTTGTGGACGTCGGCGGCGCCGGACTCGGGGGTGGCCAGGAAGGCGGTGCCCAGCTGGGCCGCGCCCGCCCCCGCGGCGAGCACGGCGGCGATCTGGCTGCCGCGCATGATGCCGCCGGCGGCGACGACGGGAAGGTCCACCGCCTCCCGTATCCCGGCGATCAGCGACAGCAGCCCGATCCCGGACCCGTCGTTCTCCTGGACGTCCCGGTGGGTGCCCTGGTGGCCGCCGGCCTCCACGCCCTGCGCGATCACCGCGTCCGCCCCGGCCCGCTCCACGGCCAGGGCCTCCTCGACGGTGGTGGCGGTGACCAGGGTGAGGGTCCCGGCACGGCGCAGCGAGTCCAGTACCTCGCGGGCCGGCACACCGAAGTGGAAGGAGACGGCCGCCACCGGGTTGTCGAGCAGGACGGCCAGCTTGGCGTCGTACCCGTCGTCCCGGCCGCTGTCCGGGTCACCGAGCTCGGTGTCGTACCAGGCGGCCTCACCGGCCAGCTGGTGCGCGTAGACCTCCACGGCCCCCGACTCGGCGTGCTCGGGCTGCGGCATGAAGACGTTCACGCCGAAGGGGCGGCCGGTCAGCCCCCGCAACTGCTTGATCTCCTGGTACATCCCGTCGGCGGTCTTGTACCCGGCGGCCAGGAACCCCAGCCCGCCCGCCCCGGACACGGCGGCGGCGAGCTGCGGCACGGAGACCCCGCCCGCCATGGGGGCCTGCACGATCGGAAGAGGGAAGAGATCGGTCAGCGCGGAGGACATGACGGCATGTTGTCACGTCCTTCGAACAAGTCCGAATCGGGCCGCCCCCTTGGCACATGCCAGAAATTCCGGCCTCACCAGGGGCGGAGTCGGCCCGGCTCCGCCCCGGCGCCGTCAGCGCCCGTTGAACGCGTCCTTCAGGCGGCTGAACAGTCCCTGCTGGCCCGGCTGGAACTGCCCCGTGGGCCGCTCCTCGCCGCGCAGCTTGGCCAGCTCGCGCAGCAGCCGCTCCTGCTCGGGGTCGAGCTTGGTCGGCGTCTGCACCTCGACGTGGACGATCAGGTCGCCCCGGCCGCCGCCACGCAGATGCGTGATCCCGCGGCCGTGCAGCGGGATCGACTGCCCGGACTGGGTGCCCGGCCGGATGTCGACCTCCTCCATCCCGTCCAGCGTCTCCAGCGGCACCTTCGTGCCGAGGGAGGCCGCCGTCATCGGGATCGTCACCGTGCAGTGCAGGTCGTCGCCGCGCCGCTGGAACGTGGAGTGCGGCAGCTCGTGGATCTCGACGTACAGGTCACCGGCGGGACCGCCGCCGGGCCCGACCTCGCCCTCGCCGGCCAGCTGGATGCGCGTGCCGTTGTCGACACCGGCCGGGATCTTCACGGTCAGCGTCCGCCGCGACCGCACCCGCCCGTCGCCCGCGCACTCGGGGCACGGCGTCGGCACGACGGTCCCGAAGCCCTGGCACTGCGGACACGGCCGCGAGGTCATGACCTGCCCGAGGAAGGACCGCGTCACCTGCGAGACCTCACCCCGGCCCCGGCACATGTCACAGGTCTGGGCGGAGGTGCCCGGCGCCGCGCCCTCACCGTTGCAGGTGTTGCAGACGACGGCAGTGTCGACCTGGATGTCCTTGGTCGTGCCGAAGGCCGCCTCGTCGAGCTCGACCTCGATCCGGATCATGGCGTCCTGGCCGCGGCGGGTGCGCGAGCGCGGACCGCGCTGCGACGCCGTACCGAAGAACGCGTCCATGATGTCCGAGAAGTTCCCGAAGCCACCGGCCCCGAAGCCGCCCGCGCCCCCGCCGCCGCTCTGCGACAGCGGGTCCCCGCCCAGGTCGTAGACCTGCTTCTTCTGCGGGTCGGAGAGCACCTCGTAAGCGGCGTTGATCTCCTTGAACCGCTCCTGGGTCTTCGGGTCCGGATTGACGTCCGGGTGCAGCTCGCGAGCGAGCCGACGGAAGGCCTTCTTGATCTCTTCCTGCGACGCGTCGCGGCGCACGCCGAGAACGGCGTAGTAGTCCGTGGCCACTTACGACTCCGCCAGGATCTGTCCGACGTACCGTGCCACCGCTCGTACCGCTCCCATCGTTCCCGGGTAATCCATGCGGGTCGGTCCGACCACGCCGAGTTTGGCGAGTGCCTCGCCGCCCGAACCGTAGCCGACCGACACCACGGACGTGGAGTTGAGTCCCTCATAGGCGTTCTCGTGACCGATGCGTACGGTCATGCCCGAATCCCCGGCCTCGCCAAGGAGCTTGAGGAGGACGACATGTTCCTCCAGCGCCTCCAGGACGGGCCGGATCATGAGGGGAAAGTCATGTCCGAAGCGGGTGAGATTGGCGGTTCCGCCGATCACCAGCCGCTCCTCGTTCTCCTCGACGAGCGTCTCCAGCAGGGTGGAGAGCACCGCCGAGACCGTGCCGCGGTCCTCGACGTCGAAGGCCTCCGGCAGATCCTCCACCAGCCGGGGGACGTCCGAGAAGCGGCGCCCCGCGACCCGGCTGTTCAGCCGCGCCCGCAGATCCGCCAGGGACGCCTCCCCGAAGGGCGCCGGGCAGTCGACCATCCGCTGCTCGACCCGCCCGGTGTCGGTGATCAGCACCAGCATCAGCCGGGCCGGAGCGAGCGCCAGCAGTTCCACATGTCGCACGGTGGACCGCGTCAGCGACGGGTACTGCACGACCGCCACCTGCCGCGTCAGCTGCGCGAGCAGCCGGACCGTGCGCGCGACGACGTCGTCGAGATCGACGGCGCCGTCGAGGAAGTTCTGGATCGCCCGCCGCTCGGGCGCGCTCATCGGCTTGACGCCGGCGAGCTTGTCGACGAACAGCCGGTAGCCCTTGTCGGTCGGGATCCGCCCGGCGCTGGTGTGCGGCTGGGCGATGTACCCCTCGTCCTCCAGGGCGGCCATGTCGTTGCGCACGGTCGCCGGGGACACGCCGAGGTTGTGGCGCTCGGTCAGCGCCTTCGACCCGACCGGTTCCTCGGTGCCGACGTAGTCCTGGACGATGGCGCGCAGCACCTGAAGCCTGCGTTCACTCAGCATCCGGCGCCACACCTCCAGAAAGTCGTCCCCGCGGCCTTTCGGGTCCTTCGGGTCTTTCGTCTGGCACTCTGCGAGTTCGAGTGCCAGCATCCCCGGCCCAGTGTACGGCCGTCGGGTACTGACTGGGCAAGGTCGGCCAGGACCCGTGACGTTCTACGACTAGCGTCGCGGCATGACGGTGACTTGGGAAGAGCTGGGCTGGGAGCGGGTGGCCGAGGGCGTCGGCCGGTGCCGGCTGCCGGGCTGGGACTGCACTGCGGGGCTGGTCCTCGGCCCGGACACGGCCCTGATGGTGGACGCCGGTTCCAGCCTGGCGGAGGGCGCGCGGCTGCGGGTGGAGGCGCAGGCGCTGGCCGACCGGCGTGTGACCCATCTCGCGCTGACCCATCCGCACTTCGACCACGTCCTCGGCGCGGCCGCGTTCGCCGGGACGGACCTGTACGCGGCGGTGGGCACGGACGCGGTGTTCACCCACGACCGCGAGGAGCTGCGCCTGGACGCGGTCCGCAACGGCCTGCCCGCCTCGCAGGCGGCGGAGGCGGCCGACGCCCTCCCCCTGCCGCGCCACCTGGTCTCCGGCGAGTGGACCCTCGGCCTCGGCGACGGCCGCCAGGTGCTGCTGGCCAACGTGGGCCCCGGCCACACCGCGCACGACCTCGCGGTCCTCGTCCCCGGCGACCCCGAGGTGGTCTTCTGCGGGGACCTGGTGGAGGAGTCCGGCGATCCGCAGGCCGGCCCCGACGCCGTGCCGTCCCGGTGGCCGGCGGCCCTGGACCGGCTCCTGGCGCTGGGCGGCGAACGCGCCCTGTACGTGCCCGGTCACGGAGCGGTGGTGGACGCCGCGTTCGTCCGGGCCCAGCGCGACGCACTGGCCGCTCGTTTCGGCGTGTCGCGGTGACCCGGGGCGGGCTTCTCCTATCGTCATCCGAATGCGCCAGTACTCCGCCGACCTGACCCCGCCGTGGAAGAAGCCGAAGCCGGTGCCGGAGGTGGCCGCCGAACCGGGTCTGGTGGTGGAGGAGCCCGGGACGGGTTTCTGCGGCGCGGTGATCCGCTGCGAGGCGGGCACGGTCACCCTGGAGGACCGCTTCGGCAAGCACCGCGTCTTCCCGCTGGAGCCGCGCGGCTTCCTCCTGGAGGGCCGCGCCGTCACCCTCGTACGCCCCACGGCGGCGCCCGCGCGTCCCGCCCGCACCGCCTCCGGTTCGGTCGCCGTGCCCGGCGCACGCGCGCGTGTCGCCCGCGCGGGCCGCATCTACGTCGAGGGCCGTCACGACGCGGAACTGGTCGAGAAGGTCTGGGGCGACGACCTGCGGGTCGAGGGCGTCGTGGTGGAGTACCTGGAGGGCGTCGACGACCTGCCGTCGATCGTCGCCGAGTTCGCCCCCGGCCCGGACGCGCGGCTGGGCGTCCTGGTGGACCACCTGGTGCCGGGCACCAAGGAATGGCGCATCGCGCAGTCGGTGACGGACGAGCACGCCCTGGTGGTCGGCCACCCGTACATCGACATCTGGGAGGCCGTGAAACCCGCCGCCCTGGGCATCGACGCCTGGCCCCGCGTCCCGCACGGCCAGGACTGGAAGACGGGCGTCTGCCGGGCGCTTGGCTGGCCCTCGGAGAACACCGGCGCGGTCTGGCAGGCGATCCTCGCGCGCGTGGGCTCCTACAAGGACCTGGAGCCGGAGTTGCTGGGATGTGTCGAGCGTCTCATCGACCATGTGACCGTGCCCTGACCGGTACCGAGCCATTGGTTCTCCGGGACCGGCGGACCGCTCTGCGCCCGCGCGGAGGTGGTCGCAGAGGGAACGGGAAGCCGGTGTGACCGGTGGACCGCTCTCCGTCCGCGCGGAGGTGGTCCGCCGATCGGTCCGTCCACCCGGCCGGGCAGGTCACGCTCCCCGCTGCCGCGGGGGTGACCCTTCAGTCCACCAGGTCCCGCACCACCGCGTCCGCCAGCAGCCGCCCCCGCAGGGTCAGCACGGCCCGCCCCTCGTCGTAGGCGCCGCTCTCCAGCAGCCCCTCCTCCAGCGCCCGCCGCGAAGCCGCGAGCCCCTCCTCCTTCAGCAGCCCCAGCGGCACCCCTTCCCGCAGCCGCAGCTCCAGCAGGATGCGCTCCACACGCCGGTCCTCGTCCGCCAGGACCTCGCGTCCGGCCCCCGGCGACCGCCCGGACGCCAGCGCCGCCGCGTACGCCCCCGGGTGCTTGACGTTCCACCAGCGCACCCCGCCCACGTGCGAGTGCGCCCCCGGTCCGGCGCCCCACCAGTCCGCGCCCCGCCAGTACAGCTCGTTGTGCAGGCAGCGGGCGGACTCCGAGGTCGCCCAGTTGGACACCTCGTACCAGTCGAACCCCGCCCCCGTCAGCACCGACTCCGCGATCAGGTAGCGGTCGGCGTGGACGTCGTCGTCGGTCATCGGGACCTCGCCCCGCCGGATCCGCCGGGCCAGCTGCGTGCCCTCCTCGACGATCAGCGCGTACGCCGACACGTGGTCCGGCCCCGCCCCGATCGCCGTCTCCAGCGAGGCCCGCCAGTCGTCGTCGGACTCGCCCGGGGTGCCGTAGATCAGGTCGAGGTTGACGTGCTCGAAGCCGGCCGCGCGGGCCTCGGCGACGCACGCCTCGGGACGGCCGGGGGTGTGCGTGCGGTCCAGGACGCTCAGCACGTGCCGCCTCGCGCTCTGCATGCCGAAGGAGATCCGGTTGAAGCCGCCCTCCCGCAGGGTCGCCAGATACGCGGGGTCGACGGACTCCGGGTTCGCCTCCGTCGTGACCTCGGCGTCGGCGGCCAGCCCGAACTCGTCGCGGATCGCGCCCAGCATCCGTACGAGATCACCGGCGGCCAGCAGCGTCGGCGTGCCCCCGCCCACGAACACCGTGCGCACCTCGCGCGCGTCGTCGCCGAGAACCTTCCTGGCCAGCCTGATCTCGTCGGTCAGCGTGTCCGCGTAGTTGTCGCGGGAGGCGAGGACACCGCCGGTGCCGCGCAGCTCGGTCGCCGTGTACGTGTTGAAGTCGCAGTAGCCGCAGCGGGTCGCGCAGTAGGGGATGTGCAGGTAGAACCCGAGGGGGCGGTCGGCGGCGCCGGCCAGCGCGGACGCGGGCAGCGCGCCGTCGTCGGGGACGGGCTCACCGTCGGGAAGTGCGGAAGGCATGTCCTCCATTGTCCCGTACTCGCCCCACGGGGTTTTCCCCCGCGGCCCCGGTCACCCCGCGCCGCGGCAGCGGTCACTCCGCCTGGAGCACCAGCAGCGCCAGATCGTCCTCCGGCTGCCCGCCCCCGAACTCGTGGACGAGCCGTCTGATCCGCTCGGCGATCAGCTCCGCGCTCAGCCCCGCGCAGCCGGACAGGGCGCGCGCGAGCCCGTCGCCGTCGTCGAACTGACGGGAGCCGCAGCGCCGCTCGGTGACCCCGTCGGTCACGCACAGCAGGCTGTCGCCGGGCGCCAGCTCGATGGTCTCGCTGGTGTACGTCTCGTCCTCGACGACCCCGAGCAGGGTCTGCGGCCGCGCGGCCGTGCCGACCTCGCCGTCGGGGCCGAGGACCAGCGGCAGCGGGTGTCCGGCGGAGGCGAGGGTGCAGCGGACGCCGCCCTGGCCCAGGGGGACGAGTTCGCCGTACAGGAGGGAGAGGAAACGCGTCTGCGGGCCGTCGCCGGGCGGCATCGGCCGGCCGCCGGCGGCGACCAGGGCGCGTGCGGCGGCGTCGGCGGCCTCCGTGGCGTCGTCGAGGAGGAGCTGGTTGAGGCGGTCGAGGACGTCGGCGACCCGGTAGCCCTCGCGGGCCAGCAGCCGCAGCCACGGCCGGGCCAGGCCGATGACGACGGCGGCCTCGGGGCCCTTGCCCTGGACGTCGCCGACGGCGAAGCACCAGCGGCCGTCACCGGCCGGGAAGAGGTCGTAGAAGTCGCCGCTGGGGCCGCCCTTGTCGCACGGCTCGTAGACCAGCGCGCTGCGCACGCCCGGGATCTCGGCGACCGCGCCGGGCAGCAGCCCGCGCTGCAGGACGGCGCTGATGGTGGCCTGGCGGGCGTACTGGCGGGCCGCGCCGATGGCGAGGGCGACCCGGCGGCCGAAGTCCTCCACCAGGCCGGTGATCTCGTCCGGGAAGCCGTCCTGGCCGCAGCGGCCGATGACGAGGGTGCCGAGCGGACGGCCGCCCGCGATCAGCCGGTAGGCGAGCGCCGAACCGTGCGCGCCCCGCGGACCGAGCGCCGCGCCGGGCCAGGGGTAGGGCTCGGGCCCGGACCGCAGCCCGCCGGCGGGGCAGGGCGGGTCCTTCTCCAGGGCCCGGCGCAGCTGCTCGATGCGGTTCTCGCTGCCGTGCCAGACCCGGGCCAGCCGCGGGCCGCCCGCGCCCGCCGGATCGTTCCAGCCGCCGCCCCGCACGGTCGACTCGTCCTCCAGCCACACCGCGCACCAGTCGGCCAGCCGCGGCACGATCAGCTGGCCGGTGAGCGCGGCCACCAGGTTCTCGTCGAGCTGCCCGGCCAGCAGGTCGGAGGCCTCGGCCAGGAACGACAGCGCGCCCCGGTTGAGCCAGTCCCGGTCCCGCTCGACACGATGGGGTTCGGGCGCCAGGATCTCGGCGACCTTCAGCTCCTGCTCGTCGGGGAGCGTGCCGCCCCGGCCGGTCAGCCGCGCCCACACCGCCTTCGCACCGGTGCGGTAGGTCACCCCCCAGGACTCCGCGAGCGAGGCCACCAGCCGCAGCCCACGCCCGAACTCCGGTGTCTCGTACGGCGTCTCGCCCGGATGGTCGCGCGGGGCACGGGAGGGGTGGTGGTCGGTGACCTCGACGACGAACGCCGCCTCGTCCTCGTGCTCCGGACAGCACTCCAGCCACCACTCGACCTCGACCTCGGTGCCCGCGTGCACGACGGCGTTGGTGACGAGTTCGCTGACGACGACCATGGCGTCCTCAGCGACCCGCGCCGGGGCGGGCAGCCCCAGATCGCTCCACTCGGTGAGCGAGGCGCGCACCAGCGCCCGCGCGGACCCGGGCGCGAGGGGGCCTCCGGGCAGGGTCGCGCGCCCCTGCGCGCGCGGGCCCGGGCTCTCGTACGCGGGCGCGTCGACGGGCGCGTGCGCGGGCGCGCCGACGAGTGCGGGCGCCCCGTCGAGCGCGGGTACCTCACCGTGCGCAGGCGCCGCACGGCCGCGGGAGGCGGTCTCCCGTTGCGTGGGTATGGCCCCCATGTCCAGCTCCCCGGGCAGTTCGGACGAATACATCCCGATCGATGCCGACAGAGTGACAGACTGACTGCGCCCATAAGCACCGAGTTACCGAAGTGGGCCGCCATGAGTGAGAACAGTGCTACACGTGTGCTCGAAGACGGACAGAAACCGGAACAACTCCGAGCATCCGCACCACGCCCTGCACTCATCGCGACGACCGCCGGCCGGACCGGCCCGGTCCTCGGCCGGATCACGGACCGCGATGCCCACCGCGGCACCGGCGCACGACACGCGAAGCACGAACCCCTCCGGCACGGGCCCGCGGCGGCCCACCGCCGCCCGCAGGCTCCCGGACCCGCCCCGGCGCCCGGGCACCGACGACACGGCCGACGAGGAACGGACGGAGCAATGATCACTGACGAGTGCGCGGGCATCCTCGTGGTCGACGACATGGAGGACAACCTGACGGCCCTGGAGGCCGTTCTCGCTTCACTGAACGAGCCGATAGTGCGGGCGCGTTCCGGCGAGGAGGCGATGAAGGCCCTGCTGCGCCGCCACTTCGCCGTGGTCCTTCTCGACGTGCGGATGCCGGGCATGGACGGCTTCGAGACCGCCGCGAACATCAAGCGCCTCGACCACACGAGAGACGTCCCGATCATCTTCCTGACGGGAGCGGAGGAGGACGCGGGCTACGCGTTCCGCGGCTACGCCACGGGCGCCGCCGATTTCCTGACCAAGCCGTTCGATCCGTGGGTGCTGCGGGCGAAGGTCAACGTCTTCCTGGAACTGCACCGCAAGAACCAGCAGTTGCAGGCGCTGCTCAGCCGGGAACAGGCCGACTTCGGCGAGCTGAGCAGAAGGCTCGCGGCGATGGAGGACCGGCTGGCCGAAGAGCCTGTCGACGTAGCGACGCTGAGAGAAGAGACCAGAAAACTGCGTCGACTGTTAAGCAGGTCTGAACAGTCCTGCTGAATTTCTTCCCGCCGAACATTTCCGCCGACGGGACGCGGGGAAACCGCACGACGGGCCACGAGACGTCCGCGGCCGCCGGCGGTCCCCCGCCACCGCTCCCTACGCCTCGCGCGTCCCCGCGTACATGTCGTCGATGAGGTGCTTGTACTCCCGCTCCACGACCGGCCTCTTCAGCTTCAGGCTCGGCGTGATCTCCCCGTGCTCCACGTCGAGGTCCCGCGGCAGCAGCCGGAACTTCTTGATGGTCTGCCACTTCTGCAGGCCTTCGTTGAGCTGCCTGACATAGCCGTCGACCAGTTCGACGGTCACCGGCGCGGCCACGACGTCGGCGTAGGACTTGCCGTCCAGGCCGTTCTCCTTGGCCCACTCCAGGATCGCGACCTCGTCGAGGGCGATCAGGGCGGTGCAGAAGTTCCGGTCGGCGCCGTGCACCAGGATGTTGGAGACGTACGGACAGACCGCCTTGAACTGTCCCTCGACCTCGGCCGGCGCGATGTACTTGCCGCCGGACGTCTTGATCAGGTCCTTCTTGCGGTCGGTGATCCGCAGATAGCCGTCGGGGGACAGCTCGCCGATGTCACCGGTGTGGAACCAGCCGTCGGACTCCAGGACCTCGGCGGTCTTCTCCGGCAGCCCGTGGTAGCCCTGCATGATGCCGGGACCGCGCAGCAGGATCTCGCCGTCGTCGGCGATCCGCACCTCGCAGCCGGGCAGCGGCTTGCCGACCGTGCCGGTGCGGTAGGCCTCGCCGGGGTTCACGAAGGACGCGGCGGAGGACTCCGTCAGGCCGTAGCCCTCCAGGATGTGCACGCCGGCGCCGGCGAAGAAGTAGCCGATCTCGGGGGCCAGCGCGGCGGACCCGGAGACACAGGCCCGCAGCCGCCCGCCGAAGGCCTCCCGCAGCTTGCTGTAGACGAGGCCGTCGGCGACCTTGTGCTTGGCGGCGAGCCCGAAGGGCGCGGTCGCGGCACCGGTGCGGCGGAAGTTGTCCTGGGTGACCTTGGCGTACTCGCGGGCCACCTCGGCCGCCCACTGGAAGATCTTGTACTTGGCGCCGCCGCCCGCGCGGGCCTTCGCCGCGACGCCGTTGTAGACCTTCTCGAAAATGCGCGGAACGGCGGCCATGTACGTCGGCTGCACGACCGGAAGATTTTCGATGATCTTGTCGACGCGGCCGTCGACGGCCGTGACATGGCCGACCTCGATCTGTCCCGAGGTCAGCACCTTGCCGAAGACATGGGCGAGCGGCAGCCACAGGTACTGCACGTCGTCGGCGCCGATCAGCCCGGTCGCGGCGATCGCCTTCGCCATGTACGACCAGTTGTCCTGCGGCAGCCGCACGCCCTTGGGACGGCCGGTGGTGCCGGAGGTGTAGATGAGGGTGGCGAGCTGGTCCTTGGTGATGGCCCCGACCCGCTCCTTGATCAGCTCGGGGTGCTTCTCCAGGTACCTGGCGCCGCGCTGCTCCAGCTCGGCGAGGGTGGTGACCCAGTCGTCCGTCTCGACGCCGGCCGGGTCGATGACGACGACCTGGACGAGCTCGGGCAGCTCGGCGCGCTTCTCGACGGCCTTGGCGAGCTGCGCCGCGTCCTCCGCGATCAGCACCCGGCTGCCGGAGTCGGAGAGGATGAACGCCGACTCCTCGGCGTTCGTCTGCGGGTAGACGGTCGTGGTGGCCGCGCCGGCGCACAGGATGCCCAGGTCGGCGAGGATCCACTCGACGCGGGTGGCGGCCGCGAGGGCGACGCGCTGCTCGGGCTGGATGCCGAGTTCGATGAGACCGGCCGCGATCGCGTAGACCCGCTCGGCGGCCTGCGCCCAGCTGAGCGACTTCCAGTCGTCGGGGCCCTGACCGGAGGCCGCGGGCACCGGGTAACGGTAGGCCTCGGCGTCCGGTGTGGCCGCAACGCGATCCAGGAAGAGGGCCGCCACGGACGGCGGTCGGTTCTCGATCAGTGTCTGTGTGTCGCTCACGACGTCCTCCGGGGCCCGCGACGGTGCGGCTGGCTCAGTGCGGCTGGGGTTTACTCACGGTGGGGTTGGAGCTGGTTGTTTAACTCGCGAGTAACTATCGAGCAGGGATCAGAGTAAGCCGCGACCGGGCTGTGCGTAAGGGGCATCGGCCTGTCTGTTTCCCCGCATGTTCCACGCAGAGCGACCCTACGCACGCGTAGGGGCCCGCCACACTTTCGCACGACGGGCCCCTGTTGCATCCGATTTGCGGCCGTAACCGATCCTTACCCGCGGTTACTTCTTGGCCTTGCCCGATGCCGCGCTGTCATCACTGCTCAGCACGGCGATGAAGGCCTCCTGCGGAACCTCCACGGAACCCACCATCTTCATCCGCTTCTTGCCTTCCTTCTGCTTCTCCAGCAGCTTGCGCTTACGGGAGATGTCGCCGCCGTAGCACTTGGCGAGGACGTCCTTGCGGATGGCGCGGATGGTCTCGCGGGCGATGACCCGGGAACCGATGGCGGCCTGGATGGGCACCTCGAAGGCCTGCCGCGGGATCAGCTCGCGCAGCTTGGCGACCAGCCGCACGCCGTACGCGTAGGCCGCGTCCTTGTGCGTGATCGCCGAGAAGGCGTCGACCTTGTCGCCGTGCAGCAGGATGTCGACCTTGACCAGGCTGGAGGTCTGCTCACCAGTGGGCTCGTAGTCCAGCGAGGCGTAGCCGCGGGTCTTGGACTTCAACTGGTCGAAGAAGTCGAAGACGATCTCCGCGAGCGGAAGCGTGTACCGGATCTCGACCCGGTCCTCCGACAGGTAGTCCATCCCGAGCAGGGTGCCGCGCCGGGTCTGGCACAGCTCCATGATCGAGCCGATGAACTCGGTCGGCGCGAGGATCGTGGCCCGTACGACGGGCTCGTACACCTCGCTGATCTTCCCCTCGGGGAACTCGCTCGGGTTGGTGACCGTGTACTCGGTCCGGTCCTCCATGACCACGCGGTAGACCACGTTCGGCGCGGTGGCGATGAGGTCGAGCCCGAACTCGCGCTCCAGCCGCTCGCGGATCACGTCCAGGTGCAGCAGGCCGAGGAAGCCGACACGGAAACCGAAGCCCAGCGCCGCCGACGTCTCCGGCTCGTAGACGAGCGCGGCGTCGTTCAGCTGGAGCTTGTCGAGGGCTTCGCGCAGCTCGGGGTAGTCGGACCCGTCCAGCGGATACAGACCCGAGAAGACCATGGGCTTGGGGTCCTTGTACCCGCCGAGTGCCTCGGTCGCGCCCTTGTGCAGGGTGGTGATCGTGTCACCGACCTTGGACTGGCGGACGTCCTTCACGCCGGTGATGAGATAGCCCACCTCACCGACGCCGAGTCCGTCGGCGCCGAGCATCTCCGGAGAGTTCGTGCCGATCTCCAGCAGCTCGTGGGTGGCGCCGGTCGACATCATCCGGATCCGCTCGCGCTTGTTGAGCTGGCCGTCGATGACACGGACGTACGTCACGACACCGCGGTAGGAGTCGTAGACCGAGTCGAAGATCATCGCGCGGGCGGGCGCGTCGGCGACACCGACCGGCGCCGGGATCTCCTTGACGACCTTGTTCAGCAGCGCGTCGACGCCGACGCCGGTCTTGGCGGAGACCCGCAGCACGTCCTCCGGCTGGCAGCCGACCAGGTTCGCGAGTTCCTCCGCGAACTTCTCCGGCTGCGCGGCCGGCAGGTCGATCTTGTTGAGCACGGGGATGATCGTGAGGTCGTTCTCCATCGCCAGGTAGAGGTTGGCGAGGGTCTGCGCCTCGATGCCCTGGGCCGCGTCGACGAGGAGGACGGTCCCCTCGCAGGCCGCCAGCGACCGCGAGACCTCGTAGGTGAAGTCGACGTGCCCCGGGGTGTCGATCATGTTGAGGATGTGCGTGCTGCCCTGGTCCGGGCCCTCGGTCGGGGCCCAGGGCAGACGCACGGCCTGGGACTTGATCGTGATGCCGCGCTCGCGCTCGATGTCCATCCGGTCGAGGTACTGAGCACGCATCTGCCGCTGCTCGACCACACCGGTCAGCTGGAGCATCCGGTCGGCGAGCGTGGACTTGCCGTGGTCGATGTGCGCGATGATGCAGAAATTGCGGATCAGAGCCGGGGCGGTACGGCTCGGCTCGGGCACATTGTTAGGGGTCGCGGGCACGCAGGGTCCTGTCTCTTGAGGCGCCTTGTGCCTCGGGTCGGATCGATACGTAGTCTCCATGGTCCCATGGCGGGGGACCGGGGGCGGTTTGGCCCACTCGGGACGGCCCGCGGGGACCGGCCCTCGCACGGGCCCGGAGGCCGGTTTGGGCCGGCCGCCGCCCCGCTGCTAGTCTGGGCAGCTGTGTCTCATGCCCTCTCAGCACGAGGCACGTCATCAGAAGACACCCGGTACGTGATCCGGACTTCTCCATGCCTTCGCGGCAACGGAGGACTCCCGGCGCGCACCAGAACCTGAAAAGGCTCATTCGTGGCGAACATCAAGTCCCAGATCAAGCGGATCAAGACCAACGAGAAGGCTCGGCTGCGCAACAAGGCCGTCAAGTCCTCCCTGAAGACCGCGATCCGCAAGGCCCGTGAGGCCGCTGCCGCGGGCGACACCCAGAAGGCCACCGAGCTGCAGCGCGCTGCCGCGCGTCAGCTCGACAAGGCCGTCTCCAAGGGCGTCATCCACAAGAACCAGGCCGCCAACAAGAAGTCGGCGCTCGCTTCCAAGGTCGCGTCCCTCCAGGGCTGATCCCTTTCTTTGATCTGATCGCCGGAAGGACCCCGGGCGGGCCCTCTCTCATCCGCCCCCGACCGGCACCCAGAGCCTGTTCGCGGCCTGCGTTCGCCACGCGGGAACGGGCTCGACAGCTGTGAGACCGAAGGCCCCGTCCTCCGCCCTTCCCCAGGGCGACGGACGGGGCCTTCGGCACGTCTCCGGTCTATGCCGGCTTCGGCAGGTGTCCGGTTCAGCAGGCGTCAACGCGGTAGGCGTCACTTCGACGGGCGCCAGTGCGGTGGGCATCCGGTTCGGCAGGTGTCCGGCGGGCCTATCCCCGCCCCCGTGACCGCGCCGCCCGCGCGATGGTCACCACGGCCTTCTCCAGGGCGTACTCGGGATCGTCCCCGCCGCCCTTCACACCCGCGTCCGCCTCGGCCACGGCCCGCAGCGCCACCGCGACCCCGTCGGGCGTCCAGCCGCGCATCTGCTGCCGGACCCGGTCGATCTTCCACGGTGGCATGCCCAGCTCCCGCGCGAGATCGGCGGGCCGTCCGCCCCTCGCCCCGGAGAGCTTCCCGATCGCCCGCACCCCTTGCGCCAGCGCGCTCGTGATCATCACCGGTGCGACCCCGGTCGCCAGCGACCAGCGCAGCGCCTCCAGCGCCTCCGCCGTCCGTCCCTCCACCGCACGGTCGGCGACGGTGAAGCTCGACGCCTCGGCCCGCCCCGTGTAGTACCGGCCGACGACGGCCTCGTCGATGGTCCCCTCGATGTCCGAGGCGAGCTGCGTGGCGGCCGAGGCGAGCTCCCGCAGATCGCTGCCGATGGCGTCGACGAGCGCCTGGCAGGCCTCGGGCGTGGCCGACCGCCCCAGCACCCGGAACTCGCCGCGCACGAACGCGAGCCGGTCCGCGGGCTTGGTCATCTTCGGGCAGGCGACCTCGCGCGCCCCCGCCTTGCGCGCCGCGTCCAGCAGCCCCTTGCCCTTGACGCCGCCCGCGTGCAGCAGGACCAGCGTGATCTCCTCGGCGGGCGCCCCGAGATACGCCTTCACGTCCTTGACCGTGTCGGCGGACAGGTCCTGCGCGTTGCGTACGACCACGACCTTGCGCTCCGAGAAGAGCGACGGGCTGGTCAGCTCGGCGAGCGTGCCGGGCTGCAACTGGTCCGGGGTCAGGTCCCGTACGTCCGTGTCGGCGTCGGCGGCCCGGGCGGCGGCCACCACCTGCTGCACGGCGCGGTCGAGCAGCAGGTCCTCCTGCCCCACGGCGAGGGTCACCGGGGCGAGCGGGTCGTCATCAGCAGTCTTCTTGGCCATCGCGCCAAGCATCCCACGGCCCACTGACAACACCGCCGCGGCCGGTCACCGCAAGGCCGTGGCGGCTACCGGCGCCGACGGTACCGGCGGGTCACGGTTCCTCCCGCCACCCCTCCCACTCCCCCGCGAACTCGTCGAGTTCCGCAGGGTCGAGCCGGCCGTCCTCGTCCCTCAGCAGCACCAGCCACTGGGCGTCCTCCGCGTCGTCCTCCCCCGCGAGCGCGTCCCGCACCAGCCGCGGCTCCTCGGCGACCCCGAACCTCTCCCCGAGGGCCTCGGCCGCCTCCTCCGCCGCATCCCGGTCCGGCAGCACCAGCACATGTCTCACATCACTCACGGCACCATTCTCGGGCACCCGCGCGGGCCGGGACGACGGCCGGGGGCTCAGCCCTTGGGCACGATCTGCATGTCCAGGTCGATACGGATGCTGGGCCCGACGACCGCGATACCGCGCGCCAGCATCGTCTGCCAGCTGACGGTGAAGTCGTCCCGGTGCAGTTCGGTCGTGGCCCGGCAGGCCGCCCGCGTCTCGCCCTCCATGCCGTTGCCGAGGCCGAGGTACTCCGTGTCGAGGGTGACCGTCCGCGTCACACCGTGCAGTGACAGCGCCCCGGTGACGGCCCACCTGGAGCCGCCTCTGTGCACGAACCGGTCGCTGTAGAACTCCAGTGTCGGGAAACGCTGCACGTCCAGGAAGTCCGCCGACCGCAGATGGTCGTCCCGCATCCGCACGCCCGTGTCGATGGTCGCGGCGTCGATCACGACGTGCATCGCGGACCTCTCGACGGGGTCCGCGATCCGCACCGCCCCCGCGAACGAGTTGAACCGCCCGTGGATCCGGGCCAGCCCGATGTGCCGGGCGGTGAAGCCGATCGCGGAATGCGTGGACTCGATCTCCCAGTCCCCGGCCGCCGGCAGCTCCGGCGGCTGGGCGACCTGAAGGGTCACGTCACCGAGCGAGGCGAGCGAGTTCTCGCCGACCGTGGCGGTGGCTCTGTACGGCGTGAAGCCCTCGGCGGACACCGCGAGCCGGTACTCCCCGGCCGGCACCGTGGTGACGAACGACCCGTAGGGATCCGCGCCACCGCTGACCACGGTGCGGCCCATGGCGTCGCTGACCGCGAACTCGGCTTTCACCACCGGCTCGTTGACCGGGTCGAGCGCCCGGCAGCTCAGCACCCCGGCATGCGGCGGGGTCTGCACCGACGCGAGCGGATTGGCCCGCTGCACCCGATTCGTTCGGTTTCCCATCAAGCGGCCGAACATCACGCCACCCCTGTACTCCTCGCTACCGTCCATTACCGAAGAGACATTCGATCACTGATGAGGCTTTCGGGGCAACACGGGCCCACATCGCGGGATTCAATCCCATTCGCCGGAACTACGCTCCAGTAGCGCGCTACGCGTCAGCGGCAACGCGTTCGCGCGCGACATCCGAATCAGCCGTTCCGTTCGGCGGCCCGCGGATTTCGCACAGTCGGCACACGGTCCAGGTCGATCCCGAACCGCTCCCGGTAGACCCGCAGCACGTCTGTGTCCTCCGCCAACTCGCTCACGTCACGCGCCCCGTCGGCCGCCGTGACCGTCAGCGTCCGCCCGCTCAGCGTGATCCGCCCGCCGTCCCCGGTCACCTCGGAACACACGAGTGACTGGGTGAAGTGCGACGACGGCGAGGTGCTGTGCCACCACGCCCCGGCCGTGAAGTCCGCGAGCACCCGCGGCCTCACCTCCAGCCGGTACTGCGGCCGCCCGTCCCGCACCACGTCCAGGTCCCCGGCTCCGGCTCCGGCCTCAGCGCCCGTCCCGTCCCCGCCGCGCACCCCCGCGTCGTCCGGACCGGCCGCCGTGATCCTGAACGTCCCGCCGGGATCGGCCTGCTCGCCCCGCTCCCCGAACGCCAGCGGGTAGTGGCTGTGCGCCCCGAACCCGACGTCGGCGAGCCACTCGCCCCCGTCCGCCGTCCCCACCCGCAGCGCGAGATGGTCGTACGGGATCCCGAGCCGGCCCGCCGCCCCGTACACCCGCGCGGCCAGCGGCGTCACCTCGAAACCGAGCGCGGTCAGCAACACCGAGAAGGCGCCGTTGAGTTCGTAGCAGAACCCGCCCCGGCCCGCTTCCACCACCTTCTCCAGCAGCCGCTCCTCCTCCAGCACGATCTCCTCGCCGAGGTGGATCGACAGGTTCTCGAAGGGCACGGTCCGCAGATGCCTCAGATGCAGTTCCCGCAGGGCTTCGGCGGTGGGCCGGGCAGGGCGGGCGGCCCCGAGGCGGTCGAGGTAGGCGTCGATCTGCTTGGAGTTCACCGAGTTCATGCCCTCAGTCTCGCGCGACCGCCAGCTCTCCCGCCTCCGCCCCGGTACGCCCACCGGTCACGGCGAGCGCCCCGTCCCGGTCCGTGCGCAGCACCACCGCCCCCAGGCCCCGCAACAGAGCCACCGTGCCCGGCGCGGGGTGACCGTACGGGTTGTCCGTCCCGCACGAGATGAGCGCGACCCGGGGAGCGACCAGCCGTATCAGCTCGGGATCCTGGTACGCGGACCCGTGATGGGCGACCTTCAGCACATCCACGCCGCCGAGCGCGCCGGCCGACGGTGACCTGAGAATTTCAGCGAGGCTTGGCACTTTTCAGCGAGAAGTGACACTGCTTCCGCGTTGCCGCGCGGGGACCATTCTGGTTCGGTGCTCGTCAGGTCCAGGGGCTGGCGTCGCTGGATGGCGTTTCGCCGCGGTCGATGATGGGGGTGAGGTAGGTAGCGTACTCGTTCAGCGCTGTGATCAGCTGGTCGTCGGTAGGCCTGGTGGTGCGGTGCCGTATGCGGGCCCAGACCGCGTCGACGCTCATCCTCCATTTCTTCTGAGTTTGCAGGTCTTGTTCATCGCTGATGGGGGTCGGGGCGAGGACGTGCTCGCTTTGGGTCACGAGGGCCCAGAGGATGACGGATGCGATGTTCCGCTTCCGATCGGTGCGGTCGATCGGGAACCCACCGCCGGGGGCCACTCCCCCGCCGGGGACGGCGATTCGGGAACTGATCGCTTCCCAAGGCCCTGGTCCGATGCTCCAATTCTGCAGAGCTTCCCTGCGCTGTTCGTAGTCAATCAGGTCGTCACGAGCATCCAGTTCCGCGGCAAGGTCACGGATTGCGGACTCGAACTCAAGAGGGTTGGGGCGGCTTCGAGCCCACCGGTGAATGCGCTTGGAGCAGTCCGCGAGTCGGAATTTGTCGACACGGTCGGGAAGGAAGAGACTCATCCGGTCCGCGGCCTTCTGGATCGATCCGCCGGATGCTGTCTGGCAGAGTCGCAGTGCGACGGTGCGCCGCAGATGGACAGTCGTGGTGCCTTCCATGTGAGCGAAATACCGCTGATACCAGTCCTCTTCGAGGAACTGCGGGATGTGTTCGGGGCGGAAGCGGGTCATGTGGACCGGTTCTTTCAGGTTCCTCGCAAGGTTCGTTCGGGAATAGCTGTGGACTACTGACGAGACTGCTCGCAGGAAGCCTTCTGAGCAATCGGGCCGGGTGTCGAGAAAGGTTCGGGTCCAGCCGACTTTGGATGGACGGCAGTCAGCGCCCCCGGTCAGGATCCTCAGGTGGCCGGCGAAGCCGTCCGGATTGTGCGCCCTCAGCAGTCGGTCTGCGGCCATGAGGAGGGCTGCATGCGGTCGTGCTGCCAGCTGGGGCGTGTCGCTGACGGTTCGGAGGAACCTCGACTGCGAGATATTTCCCTCGCTGTCGACAAGGCCGTTCTCCAGGGACGCAGTGAGTTCCGGACTGTCCAGAAGATGACGGGAGTTGGGCCAGGATGTCCGCAGGAGTTGGCAGGTTGATCGCAGGTCGTTGAAGTAGTGAGCC
Source organism: Streptomyces sp. NPDC104367 (assembly GCF_055583825.1). NCBI lineage: Bacteria > Bacillati > Actinomycetota > Actinomycetes > Kitasatosporales > Streptomycetaceae > Streptomyces > Streptomyces sp. NPDC104367. Next base: position 71,352 of record NZ_JBVJND010000026.1, read on the forward strand.
GGAGTCGTCTCGTGCCCGAGAATCTCAACGGTCTCAGGACCGTCCGGGTTCAGCAGGTCCAGCAGGAATTTCTGGAACTTCCGAAATTTGGGCGGTAGTGGCTGAACGGAGACTGGGCTCTGGTCCAGGCGGTGCCCGCAGTTTCTATCGATGAATGCTCTGCATTGTGCGGGGTGCAGGTTGTCTTCCACCCAGCGGGGCATGCGCTTGGCTGTGTTGCGGGTCTCGGTGCTGAGGACCAGCGAATTGCAGGCGGGGCAGGTGTGTTCCAGGAAGCGGCAGTGGTCCAGGCAGGAGAAGACGGGCGGAAGGCGCCAGGTCTTCTTCCAGGCTCCGCCGAAGGCTCGTTCCACGGGGTTGTCGTGGCCGGCCAGGCACTGCGGGCAGTATCGCGTGGAGCGCGTGAACAGCCAGCGGTGCTTGGAGTTCACCTGTCCGTTCCGACCGGTCGTGGAGGGTTGTGCGGGCGGGTAGCGGTCGCTGTAGGTGTCCAGCAGCATGGCGTCGACCTCGGCGTCCGCGGCCTTGATCATCGTGGCGAAGGTGTGCTGCCGCTCGGCGGACAGGCCGATGAGAAGCGGCATCGGCATGGCCGCCTCCTGCGGGCGACCGGTCAGCCCGGTGCGGACGGCCAGCTCGGCTGGTGAGGTGTCCAGCCGGAAGGCGAGCCGGAGAAGGAATCCGGGCAGGGACTCGTCCGGCAGCGGTGGAAGGCTTCGGGCGAGAGGACGCAGCGGGGGCATCGCCGGCTCACTTCCGGACTGCGGTCATCTGGGGGACGCCCTTGTCGTCGAAGACGGTGTTGCGCGGTCTGCGGCCCTGGACCGCCTTCTTCGCCGGAAGGGCCGGCGGGACGTCCCCTTCTTCTCCCGCGGCCCGGTCGCGCTTGGGGTGCTGGGTGCGGATGACCACTCTGTCCAGCAGTTCCTCGGTGATCTCTTCAAGGCCGGTGTCCATGGCCAGCGAGGCGCCGTCCTCGATCAGCCGCTCGATCAGCCCGACGACGCCGCCGGTGCGGCGGTAGATGTACTCGGGCATGCCGCCGCCGGTCAGCATGCCCTCACGCGCGTTGAACAGCCGGAGCTCGTCCTCCAGTCCGGTGAGGTGGTCGACGAAGTCGGCGATGTCGTCGTCTGTGCCGTAGTTGAACGGCCGCAGGTCGACGAGGTCGAACCGCCTGGCGGTCTGGGTGGATGCCTCGTCTGTCCAGTCCTTGTGGCCGGGTTCGGGGAACTCCCACTGGCCGGTCTCGGGGTTCTGCCAGCCTCCCCTGAGCAGGCCGGAGTCGGGGATGCCGACACCGATCAGGACCAGGGTGACGCGCATGCTCATCAGGGCCCTGATCAGGTCGAGGGTGTCCTGGTCGTCCTTGCGGTGCATGCGGAGCCGGGTGATGTCGTCGAGGATCAGCACGCGGGTGCGGTGATCACGCAGGGAAGCACGGACCTGCTGGACGAGCTGGGTCAGGGTCATGTTGCGACCGTTGGTGCCGAAGAAGTCGAGGATGGCCTGGCAGGTCGATTTCGGTGTCGCGGTGACCGGCGTCTGAACGTAGGCGACGGTGGCCCGAAGATCGCGGGCGCCGGGCAGCTCGGGAACGTCCACGAACTCCTCGAGCCCCAGCCACAGGTCCTCGAACGCGGCTGCCGCTTCGGCAGCGGTTTCCGTCTTGCCCTGGTTCCCGCCTCCGTTGATCATGAGTCCGGGCCGTGTGGTCGGCTTCTGCTTCATCGCGTTGTTCAGCAGCCGGGTCTCCATCAGTTCGGAGACGAGCAGGCTCATCGGGGTGTCCAGCAGCGGCAGGTTGGCATGCGTGGCCCGGCGGTGGAGATCATGGATCGCCTTGTCGCGTGGGCTCTTGTTGGCATAGACAGCGCGGGAGATGCGGGGTGCGGGGACGAACGAGTGCCGTGTCTTCCTCCACCTCGTCCAGCCCTCGGCGGTCTCCCGGTCCGGGACCTCGCCCGGCAGGATGAACCCCTGGGCGGCAAGCCTGGCCTCGACACTCACCGTGCTTCCCCTCGTTCTGTCTCGTCGTCGCGTACCGAATCCGCATCCGCCTCGGCCGGTTCGTCCGCGGCCATCAGAGCGTGGGCCCTGCGGCGGGATCCGTCTCCCAGCCGGCGCGGTGCGCGGGGCTGCAGGACGGCGGCCTCGCGTCGGCTGCGGCGTTCGGCGTCCACCGCCTCGTCCACGGGGACCGGACGGCTGGGCCTGCTTCCGATGGCGGCGCCGGCCGTGCCCGCTGCAGGCCGGTCGGCCGCTGCCGCCTTCACCTGGGCAGCCTCACGGGCCCGTTCTCTGCGTTGAGCCTTGGTCAGCTGTCCTGGCCACTGCTCGGCCTTGACATGGGCGGCGATCAACTCCAGCAGCAGGGGCAGCAGTTCACTGTCCGTGCGGGGCTTGAGACCGGCCTGTTTCGCCGCGGTCAGCACTTCGCGTACCCGTGCATCGGTGAACGCGGGGACCTCGCCCGCCGGCGGCATGCCCGTCCACCGCAGTTCGTGCCACTCGTGCGTGCGCGGGTCCTGGAAGAACGCGAACCGTGCGTCGCGCGGGTCGCGGTGAACGGTCCAGCGGTCCTTGTGCCGCCCGCCTCGACCGGATCCCTCCTCGTCACGGTAGGGATCCAGGGCCCTGCCGTCATACCAAAGCCCGCGGATCTTCACCCCCCTCCTGCCCTGGATGATGACCTGGTGCCGGGGCAGCAGCTGGTAGTAGAGGCTCGGCGAGGGAATCTCCAGAGCCCATCCGCCTTGAGCCATCGAAGCGGCGAACAGCGTGTTCGGGCTGTGATCGCCGACCGGGTCCCAGCAGGGGGCATATTCGCCCATTCGCCGGTTTTGCCAGATGCGGACGATCCAGGTCGCCAGCAGATGCTCCATCTCTGCGATGGTGAGGACCGCGTCGCCCTCGACATCGGCGCCGCGGTCCGACGCGTCGACGCCGGTGTAGCCGGGAATGTACTCGAACAGCATCGAACGGGCAGATCCGAAGGCCCGTTCGACCGCCTGCTTGTCAGTCGGCCGCAGAACACGTGCTGGCAGCACCTTCACTCCCAGAACGTGCTGGGCCTGCACGAGGTGATGGTTGCGGTAGACACTCCCGTGATCGGTCGTGACCGTCTCCGGCGCAAAGAAGGGCAGCGCGGCCACCTCGTGCCCGGCGAACTCCGCGACCAGGGCCGACGGGACGCCCGGATAGGGCCACTCCATGTCCTCGCCCCAGTCGTCCCTCATCGGCAGCGGCATCGTCACGTCCCGCAGCAGCATCGCGACGTCGGTCGACGTGTCCGAGATCAGCGTCAGGCGGAACCCGACCAGCGAGTGCGTGTAGACACACATCGCCAGCGTCAGATAGACGGTGACCGGGTCGTCGAAGACCGTCTCCCGCAGCATCACCGGCAATACCGTGGTGTCCAGGGCGACGACCTGCCCCGGACGCTCGACGATCACGTGTTCGCCCGTGGTCTCCAGTAGTGCGGAGCGGGCATAGCGCTGACGTGCGCGACCTGTGCCGAACCACTCCTGCCAGACCACCCGCAGCGTGCCGTAGCTCGGGATTTTTTCGGCGGCCTCCTCGCCGTAGGTCTCCAGCACGTACTGGTGGATGAGGCCGACCCGGGCCCGCATGTTGATCTTCGACCGGTGCAGGGTCTCCTGCCGGACGGCGAGAATCGCCTTGCGGACCTCTTCCGTGATGCTCGGATGCCCGCGCGAAGCGGGGGTCCAACGGTCGTCGGCGCATCCCATCGTCACGTCGGCCCGCCGTTTGGACTCCCAGCGAGTCAGCGTCCGGTAGCTCACCCGGGACAGGCCCAGCACCTTCGCGTGTTCCGGATCAAGAGCCTTCAGCTCGGCGACCTTGGCCCAGCGGCGCTGGGTCACGGTGGTGCAGTCCGGATCGTACTCAGGCCGCGGCTCACCCGGCCCTGGGTGCAGCGGATCGCCGCCGCGGTATCCCTTCTCGACTTCCAGCAGATGGCCCCGCCTGATCTGCAGCAACGTCCGCTGATGATCGGTGAGATCGCCCTCGGTCCTCGGCTGCAGATGCCGTCCCGACCCGGCCGCCACCGTCGAGCGCCGGCAGCGAGGATGGTGGGCGAGCATGCGGAACGACACCGTCTGCCGCGTCCCCGTGCCGGACGTCAACAGCACCCGGCCGTACTGCGGTTCGACGAGATCCACCCGCCATTCCTCGTCGTCCAGGATCAGGCTCTCGCCGACGGCCAGTTCCAGCAGCCCTGCCGCCTGCCCGCTCATCGAACGGCCTCCCCCGCGACGCGGAGGACGCTCCTGTCGCGGAACGGAGCCGCCAGGTCGACGCCCAACTGCCGGTGCCAGAGCAGGTGCAAGATCACCGGCCGGGCCAGGGACGGGAACTCGTAGCTGTCCGCCAGACCGCGGAAAGTGAGCGGCTCCGACAGGGCCTGGGCGGCCCGGGCTGTCTGCATCAGCATCGGCTTCAGGCCCAGCCGGTCCTGCATCGGGCGGCGCCGGGAGTAGAACAGGTCGACGTTTCTCCAGGTCAGCGGCCTCCAGCCTGTGACCACGGCGTAGCCCCACCCCAACGCGAGCGCGACCTCGGACGTGGCCGCGAACTTCATCAGATCATCGTCGTCCATCCGGCCTGCCGGTCTGACGTCCACAAGCCACCGGCCTCGCGTGGAAACCAGGAGGAAGTCGGGAATGTGCTCACGCCAGCCGCCCTCGCCCTCGAATTCCAGCAGGAAAGGCTGCGACAGCATTTCCTCCGCCTCACCCGTGAAATCCGCCATCACGACGAACTGATCCTCACGATGCGACTCGAAAGCATGCTGGCGTCCAGTGAACAACACCGACTCCAGACCCGGGCGATGGAACTGCTTTTGATGCCAGGCGAAACCCCGCCAGGGAACACAGCCTGTCAACGGCACCGCCTTCAAACCCTCGACCGGACCGGCCCGCTTCACCTTGCCGACCATCCACGTCGCACTCCACCTGGCTGACCAGCCACGATCGAGCTTCAGCATCGCCCGGCCGACCGCGAGATCCTTCTCACCGCAGAGGAGAGCCAGGTCCTCCCAGCCGCACGTATCCGACCAGAGCGGGCCGGCCACCCTCCCCTCAAGGACACGCGAGACAACAGGCCCTTCCACACTGGTCCGCTTCATAGGAACAGCAGACAGCGGCGTGCAGAAGGTACGGAGAGAATTGATCAAAGACGTGCCAACAAGCGTGAAACCTGCGTAAGGTGCCACCCCTCACCGACAATCGGTGCCAACCATCACTGACAGAACTCATCAGCACTACGGGTCAGCACCCTAATTCGGTGCCATCCCCGACTGAAATTCTCATGACCTCAGCAGTTCCTGCTGGGCCGGGGGTTCGAGGTCGCCGAGCAGCAGCATCCGCAGGCCCGCCGCCCGGACCAGCAGGGTCACACTGGCGTCGTTCGGGCCGTCCGGTGCCGGCGCCGGGTCCGCGGGCGGCCACAGCACCTGCCACTCCAGGGGCCCGGTGCCACGCCGTTCACCGGCCACCGCGCGCGTGACGGGGACGTGATGCTCGGCCGCCTGCCTCCTGACGAACTCGGCCTCATCCTCCGGTTCCTCGAACCCGGTCGTCTCGATCTGCGCCACCGTCCGCCCGCGCAGCACCCCGGGCAGCCCCGCAACATGATCGGCGTGGAAGTGGGTCAGAACGACGAGCGGAATGCGGGTGATCCCCAGTTCCCGCAGACAGTGGTCGACCAGCGCCGGATCCGGCCCCGCGTCCACCACCACACCCGTCCCGGCGCCCGCCGCGAGCACGGTCGCGTCCCCCTGCCCGACGTCGCACATCGCCATCCGCCAGCCGGGCGGCGGCCAGCCCGTGATCACCCTGGTCAGCGGCACCGGCCGTACCACCACCAGCACGAGCAGCACCCCCAGCGCCCCGCACCACCACGGATGCCGCAGCAACCGCCGTCCCAGCACTACGACCGCCACGGTGATCCCGGCCAGCAGCAGCGCCCCCGTCCAGTTCCCCGGCCAGTCCACCCCGGCCCCCGGCAGCGCGGCCCCGGTCCGGGCGATCCACGCGATCCACCCGGCCGGCCAGCCCGCGCACCACGCCAGCACCTTGGCCACCGGCATCGCCACGGGGGCCGCCGCGAGCGCCGCGAACCCCAGAATCGTGGCCGGTGCGACCGCGATCTCGGCCAGCAGATTGCAGGGCACCGCCACCAGGCTCACCCGCGCCGACAGCACCGCCACCACCGGCCCGCACACCGCCTGCGCGGCGGCGGCCGCCGCCAGCCCCTCGGCCAGCCGCTCCGGCACACCGCGCCGCCGCAACGCCTCGCTCCACCCGGGCGCCAGCACCAGCAGCGCCCCGGTCGCCAGCACCGACAGCAGGAAGCCGTAACCGCGCGCCAGCCACGGGTCGTACAGCACCAGCAGCAGAACCGCCGTCGCCAGCGCCGGGAGCAGGGACCTGCGCCGGCCGGTCGCCAGGGCGAGCAGGGCGACACCTCCGCAGGCCGCGGCCCGCAGCACGCTGGGGTCGGGCCGGCACACGACGACGAATCCGAGCGTGAGCACCGACGCCGTCAGCGCCGTACCGCGCAGCGACAGCCCGAGGCGGGGTGCGAGGCCGCGCCGCTCGACCCGCTGGGCCAGTCCCGGCGAGCCGACGAGCAGGGCCAGCAGGATGGTGAGGTTGCTGCCCGACACGGCGAGGGTGTGCGCGAGATCGGTCTCCTCGAAGGCCTCGTCCAGCTCGGGAGTGATCCGCGAGGTGTCCCCGACGACCAGACCCGGCAGGAGCGCCCGTGCGTCCTCGGGCAGCCCGTCGGTCGCCTCCCGCAGCCCGGCCCGTAACCGCCCGGCCAGCCGCTGCGGCCCGCTCGGCTCCCCCACCAGCACCGGCGCCGGGCTCTCCCGCACCCGCAGCATCGCAGCCACCCGGTCTCCGCCGCCCGTCGCCGGCGCCAGCCGTGCGCCAACCCGCAGCCTCGTGGAGGGCAGCAGCCCGAGCCACTCCGCCCGGCCGCCCCCGCCGGGCGCCGACACCCCCGGGTCGACGGCCATCAGCACCGGCGAACGCGTCGTCACCGCCGTACCGTCACCCGTCTCCACCCGCCGCACCTCACCCCGTACCAGCACGGCGACCGGCGTGGCATGATCCCCGCGCACGCGCGGCCTGCTGACCCAGGGATCACCCGTGAGCTCCACTTCCGCGGTCACGGTCGCGTACCCACGAGCCAGCTCCGGCACCGGCCCCCGGCACACGTCGGCCCCGTGCAGCCCCGCCGACACGGCGGCCCCCGCGACGCAGAGCAACAGGGCACCGATGGATGTCTGCCGCCAAGTCGGAGAGGTGGGTGAGGTGTTGACGCGAGTCGCCTGCGCAGTCGCCGCCCCTGCCGCCCCCGTTCGCGCACCGGCCGATCGCGCGCCGACGGATCGCGCAGTGGCCGTTCCCGCCTCGGTAGGCTCCGGTCGAGGTGTCAGCCGGCTCCGGCAGAGCAGGAGCGCCCCGGTGAGCAGGCAGACGACGGCGATCCCGGCCGTCCATCCCGGCGGCGCGTCCAGCACGAGTGCGGCCGTCGCCCAGGCGGCGAGCGCGGGCGGCACCAGTCGCAGGTCGGGGGTCCCACGGTGCCGGGAACGCTCGGTCCCCAGCCTCTGTCCCGACGAACCGGCGTGGACGGCCCGGCGTACGGTTCCGGGGCTCGGCGGGGCCTCGTCGGTCACGGGGCTCATGGCCGGACCAGGTCCCGCAGGTCGGAGAAGCGGCGGTCACCGATGCCCTTGACCTGGCGGAGTTCGCCGACCGAGCGGAAACCGCCGTGCTCGGTGCGGTAGTCGAGGATGTGCTGGGCCAGCACGGGGCCGACTCCGGGCAGGGCGTCGAGTTGTTCCACGGTCGCCGAGTTCAGCAGGATCGGCGTGGACGGGCCCGCTCCCGTCACGGGGCCGGCGACCTGGCCGGGCGCGGCCGGCGGGGCAGGGCCTCCGACGACGATCTGTTCGCCGTCCACGAGGAAGCGGGCTCGATTGAGTCCTTCGGTGTCCGTACCGGGCCGTACCCCGCCGGCCGCTCGCAGGGCGTCGGTCACCCGGGACCCGGCCGGCAGGGTGTGGACCCCCGGCTCACGAACCTTCCCCGTGATGTCCACGACGATCTCGCCGCCGGGGCCGCCCGGCCCGCCCGGCATCACCGTCGCCGTACCGGCACCCACGGCCGGGGCCTTCTCCTCCCTCTCCTTCTTGTACGGCCCCTCCGCCTTGTACGGCCCCTCCGCGTGCACCGTCTCGGGCGCGCTGACCGTTTCGGTCCGGCCGGTCCAGAAGTGCTGCACTGCCAGGGCCGCGGCCACGACGAGGACCGCCCCGAGGGCGACCGCGCCCCGGCGCTCCAGCCCGCAGCGCGTCTGCAGCCAGACCGGCATCCGCTCCCGCACGGCGAGCCCCAGCCGAGCCCGCACCGTGGGGTGCACCGGCGCACGCCGGGCCGTGGCCTCGCCGGACAGCGCACGGGCCGAGGACACCACGGCGGCCGCCGTGGACAGTGCGGCCGCCGCGGTACGCACCCCGGAGGCGGCGGCGCGTACCCGGGAGGTGGCCGCTGTCAGTCCGGTCGCGGAACCGGTGCCGGTCACCGTGCCCGCGTGCGGCGGTCCGTGTTCGGGGTCCGGCGCGGTGACTCCGCGTGCGCCGAAGAGGAGTTCGGCCCGGCGGCGCAGTTCGTCCGCCGGGGCAGGACGGTGGCGGATACGGCCCCGTACCGGGGAACGGCGATGTCGGGAGCGGCCGTCGGAGGCGGGGCCCCGGCCCGGACCGCTGGTCGCAGGTGTCGTGTGTGAGCGTGATCGAAGTGCCATGCGACGAGGATGGGGCTTCCCGCCGATCCTTGATGATCTTGGTCAATTTCCGTGGACCACGACCGAGTTGTGGATAACTTCGCCACCCACACGAGTGATCGTGCTGACGCTGCCGCGCTCGGATCCACAGGTCACCGTGGGGATCACCACGGGGATCACCGTGGGGAGACGACCGCTCCGAGCAGTCCGGGTCCGGTGTGTGCCCCGATGACCGCGCCGACCTCGCTCACATGCAGGTCGGCCAGTCCGGGCACTCGCGCCCGCAGCCGGTCGGCGAGAGCCGAGGCCCGGTCGGGCGCGGCGAGATGGTGGACGGCGATGTCCACCTCGGCGGCGCCCGCCCGCTCGGCCGCCAGTTCCTCGAGCCGGGCGATGGCCCGGGACGCCGTCCGCACCTTCTCCAGGAGTTCGATGCGACCGCCGTCCAGTTGGAGCAGGGGTTTCACCGCGAGTGCCGAGCCCAGCAGTGCCTGCGCGGCGCCGATACGGCCGCCGCGGCGCAGATATTCGAGGGTGTCGACGTAGAAGTACGCGGAGGTGCCGGCCGCTCTCTTCTCGGCCGCCGTGACGGCCTCGTCGACGGTGCCGCCCGCCTCGGCCGCCTCGGCCGCGGCGAGCGCGCAGAAACCGAGGGCCATCGCGACCATGCCGGTGTCCACCACCCGCACCGGGACCGGCGCATCGCGGGCGGCGACGACGGCCGCGTCGTAGGTGCCGGAGAGTTCTGCGGACAGGTGGAGCGAGACGATGCCGGCGGCGCCCGACTCGGCGACTCTGCGGTAGGTTTCGGCGAACACCTCGGGGCTGGGCCGGGACGTGGTGACGGCACGCCGCTTCTGCAGGGCCTGGGCCAGAGAACGGGTCGAGATCTCGGTGCCCTCTTCGAGGGCCCGGTCGCCGAGGACGACGGTCAGGGGTACCGCGGTGATGCCGTGGCGCTCCATCGTCCGCGGCGGCAGGTAGGCCGTTGAATCGGTGACGATCGCGACATGGCGGGACATGAGCTGGAGGTTACCTGGCGTAGCCCAGGGGCGGCAGCCCGCCCCCGCTCACCAGGGCGGCGGCCGGCCGGATCAAGTGGTGCTCTCCGGGCGGGCCTTCTTCTGCCAGGGGTAGGCCTGCCGCCGGGCGGGCGGGGTGATCTCGGGCTGCGCGGGGGCCTCGGCCGGGGCGGAACGGGGTGACTCCGGCCAGGTCCGCCGGTCGTCTGCGGCTGGGCCGGGGGGCGCCTCGGGCCACGGCGAGGGCTCGGCGGCGGATGCGGGGCGGGTCCAGTGCCGCAGGGCGTCCGCCTCGACGCCGATCTGCGTGCTCAGGCTGTCCAGGTCGTCGTCGGCGAACCGACGGGCCCGGTCACGGGCCGCCCAGCGCAGTGCGTCCGCGGACTCGGTGATGCGCTGGGTGCGACGGCGCAGCTCGGGCAGCCGGGCGGTGAGCGTGACCCGGTCCGGCTCGGACTCCAGGTGCCTCAGTTCGCCGTCCAGCTCCTGCCCGTGCGCGCTGAGTCGCTGGAAGAGGCCGAGGGACTCCTTCAGTGACTCGTCCTCCGTGACGCCCGCGGACAGCGCGTCCTGGGTGGCGCGCATCGAAGTACGCAGAGTGAGCCTGAGCTGGGCGATCTCGGCCGCCGGGCCGATCTGGACGAGGGATCTGGCGCGCAGGGTGTGATCCTCCACCGTGCGTCGGGCCTGTGTGATCGTGCGGTCCACGCCGCGCTTGGCGGCACCGACCGCCTTGAAGGTCACGTACGCCCCGCCCGCGACGAAGAGCAGGAAGAGCAGGGCGAATACGGCGAGCACTACTTCCACGGTGGCCTACCTCCGCTCCCGACACCCCGGCCGCTGCGAGCACGGCATGCATGTCCGCGCTCTTCAACGGTAAACGCAACGGGCAGGCCCGGAGTTCCAGAAAAACCCCGAACCTGCCCGTAGGGGACCACCCGGAGGCGGCCCGCGGCCGTCAGGCCGTGACGATGTTCACCAGCTTCGGCGCGCGCACGATCACCTTGCGGATCCCGGCACCGCCCAGCGCCGCGACGACCTTCTCGTCGGCCAGCGCCACCTTCTCCAGTTCGTCCTCGGAAATGGCCGGCGGGACCTCCAGGCGGGCCTTGACCTTGCCCTTGATCTGCACGACGCAGGTCACGGTCTCGTCGACGACGTACCGCGGGTCGGCGACCGGGAAGTCCTGGTGCACGACCGAGTCGGTGTGGCCCAGCTTGCGCCACAGCTCCTCGGCGATGTGCGGGGCCAGCGGGGCGATCATCAGCACCAGCGGCTCGGCGATCGGACGCGGCACCGCGACGGCGGCCTTGGTCAGGTGGTTGTTCAGCTCGGTGACCTTGGCGATGGCGGTGTTGAAGCGCAGGCCGTCCAGGTCCTGGCGGACGCCGTCGATCGCCTTGTGCAGGGCGCGCAGCGTCTCGTCGTCGGGCTCGGCGTCGGTGACGGTGACCGCGCCGGTCGCCTCGTCGACGATGTTGCGCCACAGCCGCTGCAGCAGCCGGAACTGGCCGACCACCGCGCGCGTGTCCCACGGCCGGGAGACGTCCAGCGGTCCCATGGCCATCTCGTAGAGGCGCAGCGTGTCGGCTCCGTACTCGGCGCAGATCTCGTCCGGAGTCACCGCGTTCTTCAGGGACTTGCCCATCTTGCCCAGCAGACGGGTGACCTTTTCGCCCTCGTAGAAGTAGGCGCCGTCCTGTTCCTCGACCTCGGCGGCGGGAACAGGGAAACCGCGGCCGTCACGGTAGACGTAGGCCTGGATCATGCCCTGGTTGAACAGCTTGTGGAACGGCTCGGCGGACGAGACGTGTCCCAGGTCGTACAGGACCTTCGACCAGAAACGGGCGTACAGCAGGTGCAGCACCGCGTGCTCGGCGCCGCCCACGTACAGGTCGACACCGCCGTGCGGCATGCCCTGGCGCGGGCCCATCCAGTACTGCTCGATCTCCGGGTCGACCAGCTGCTCGCTGTTGTTCGGGTCCAGGTAGCGCAGTTCGTACCAGCAGGAACCGGCCCAGTTGGGCATGGTGTTGGTCTCGCGGCGGTACTTCTTCGGGCCGTCGCCCAGGTCCAGGGTGACGTTGACCCAGTCCTCGTTGCGCGACAGCGGCGTCTCGGGCCGGGTGTCCGCGTCCTCGGGGTCGAAGGTGCGCGGCGAGTAGTCCTCGACCTCGGGCAGCTCCAGCGGCAGCATCGACTCGGGCAGCGCGTGGGCGACGCCGTCCTCGTCGTAGACGATCGGGAAGGGCTCGCCCCAGTAGCGCTGGCGGCTGAACAGCCAGTCACGCAGACGGAAGTTGACGGTTCCCTCGCCGATGCCCTTGCGGGCCATCCACTCGGTGATGCGGGCCTTGGCCTCGACGACCGGCAGGCCGTCCAACTTGATGTCGTCGTTGGAGGAGTTGATGATCTTCGCGTCGTACGACCCGAAGGCGTCCTCCCACGTGGAGGTGTCGGTGCCGCGGCCGTCGGTCGGCTCGACGATGCAGACGATCGGCAGCTCGAAGGCGCGCGCGAACTCGAAGTCGCGCTGGTCACCGGCCGGTACGGCCATGATCGCGCCGGTGCCGTAGCCCATCAGGACGTAGTCGGCGATAAAGACCGGGATCTTGTTGCCGTTGACCGGGTTGGTCGCGTAGGCGCCGGTGAAGACGCCGGTCTTGTCCTTGGCCTCGGCCTGGCGCTCCACGTCGGACTTGGCGCCGGCCTGCGCACGGTACGCGGCGACGGCCTCGGCCGGGGTCGCGTGACCGCCGGTCCAGACGTCGTGGGTGCCCTCGGGCCAGGCAGCTGGGACGAACTCGTCGACCAGCGGGTGTTCGGGGGCCAGCACCATGTAGCTCGCGCCGAACAGGGTGTCCGGGCGGGTGGTGAAGACGGTGATCTTCTCGCCGTCGATGGGGAAGTCGACGCGGGCGCCCTCGCTGCGGCCGATCCAGTTGCGCTGCTGCAGCTTGATGGCCTCGGGCCAGTCCAGCTCGTTCAGGTCGTCCAGCAGGCGGTCGGCGTAGGCGGTGATGCGCATGTTCCACTGGCGCAGCTTGGCCTTGAAGACGGGGAAGTTTCCGCGCTCGGAACGGCCGTCGGCGGTGACTTCCTCGTTGGCCAGCACGGTGCCCAGCCCGGGGCACCAGTTGACCGGCGCGTCGGAGGCGTAGGCCAGGCGGAACTCGCCCAGGACGTCACTGCGCTCGGCGGCGGTCAGTTCGTTCCACGCGCGCGTGTGGCCCGGTACGGCACGCTCACCGGACTCGAACTGGGCGATCAGCTCGGAGATCGGGCGGGCCTTGTTCGCCTCGTCGTCGTACCAGGAGTTGAAGATCCGCAGGAAGATCCACTGTGTCCACTTGTAGTAGTCCGGGTCGATCGTGGCGAACGACCGGCGCTTGTCGTGGCCCAGGCCCAGCCGCCGCAGCTGGGCCGTCATGTTCTCGATGTTGGCCTCGGTGGACACGCGCGGGTGCGTGCCGGTCTGCACGGCGTACTGCTCGGCGGGCAGGCCGAACGCGTCGAAGCCCAGGGTGTGCAGGACGTTGTGGCCGTTCATCCGCTGGAAGCGGGCGAAGACGTCGGTGGCGATGTAGCCCAGCGGGTGGCCGACGTGCAGGCCCGCACCGGACGGGTACGGGAACATGTCCATGATGAACTTCTTGGGCCTGGCGACCAGCTCGGGGTCGCCCGCCAGGTCACCCTTGGGGTTCGGCGCCGCGTACGTGCCGTCGGCGTCCCAGACGTCCTGCCAGCGTGCCTCGATCTCGGCCGCCAGGGCTGCCGTGTAGCGGTGCGGCGCTGCCTCCGCCGACGCGGCGGTGGCAGCGGGGTTCGTCTCGCTCATGATCCTCAAAGCTCCATCGATCGTCTCTGCCTGCGGCTGCGAACTTTCTAGAAACGAAAAATCCCCTCACACAGGAGGGGACGCCGCGCCGATGCCGACCAGCCGTTTGGTCCGGCGGTCGGGACTGATCAGCGCGGCCCGCTAAGCAGAAGGCGTACGGCACGCATGGCGTCAGGGTACCGCAGCACTTGAGCAAGCCGCGACGCGCTTACGTATCAACGGTTGACACGTGCGTCTAAGGCGACCACCGGGACGAGAGTTGAACCAGGTTCAAAAATTACTTCGCGTAACGCCCACCGAGGGACATCACAAGTCCCTCATGGCCCGTTGATAACAACGCAATAACTCAAACCTCGTACTGATCGGTATGGCGCCACTTAGGCTGCGGCACCGGGACCGCTTTCCCGAACTGCTCGGAGTTGCCCCCATGAACCCTCGTCGTAGTAACAGCTCGCTCCCCAAGCCAGGCCGCTCGGCCTACGGGGTGGCGTCCGCTGTCGTCCTGCTGCTGATACCCATCGTCGTCCTACTCGGCGGCGACTGGCTGCAACAGTTCCTGAACTTCGGTGCGGGCGTCCTGGCGCTCGTCTGCCTGACCTGCTCGTGCATCTGGGGCCTGGTGGCCCAGGACCGCATCCTTCTCAACATCCGCCAGCGGATCGTTGCCCAGGCCATCCACCGGGTCACCGCGGTGGCCTCGATCGCGTTCCTGCTCGTGCACATCGGCGTGAAGATCGCGCTCGACCACGCCGACTGGATCGCGGCCCTGATCCCCTTCGGCTGGGTGGTCACAGGCGGTGGCGGCGCGAACCCGGGCAGCGCCACCCTCATCGGCATGGGCTCACTGGCCGCCTACCTGATGATCTTCGTGGGCATCACCGGCGCGCTGCGCAACCAGTTCGCCGCGCCCGCCGTCGTGGCCGCCCGCTGGCGCGCGATGCACATGCTGGCCTACCCGGCGCTGTGCTTCGCACTGCTCCACGGCCTCTTCGCGGGGCGCCCGGCGAAGACCTTCTTCATGGTGTCGTACGAGCTCTGCCTGACCGGGATCATCGCGGCCCTCGCCCTGCGCGCCGCGCCCCGCCCGTTCAAGCGCAAGTTCGCCGACCGCCTGGTCACCCTCCTCGGCGACTCCGATCGGTCGCGCATGAGCGACCTGGACGCCAGCCGCGCGCGGGTGGGCGAGTCCTCCCTGTCCGGCTACGACGGCGGGCGCGAGCGGGAGCCCCGCCCGTCGCGGGCCGACACGGGCTCCACAGGATCCAACCCGCTGTTCCCCTCCGCACCCGCCGCCGCACCCACCCCCGAACCGGCGTCCGGCTTCGCGGCCGCCTACCGGGCCACGTCCGGTCCGGGCCAGCCACAGCAGCCGTTCGGGGCGCCGCAGACCGCTCGCATGGAACGGCTGGACATGCAGGGCGGCACCCAGGCCATGCCACGCGTCGACGGACCCTCCAGCACCTCGGGGAGCTGGCCGGTCCCGTCACCGCCGCCGGTCGGCGAGGCGCCCCCGTCGGCGTACGACCCGCTCCAGGACACCGGATACAACATCCCGGTCTACGGCAATTCGGGCGCCGGCGGTGCGGGCGGACGTGACATGTACGACACCGGTGAGACGAACGCCCAGTACGGGACGTACAACTCGAACAACACGTACAACAGCGGTCCCGCCAACGAACCAGCCCCCGGCGCGTCCTTCGACGCACAGGGTTCGGGCGAACCTTGGAACACGCCTTCCGGAGGCTATAGGTGAACGAGGCCCTGCCCGACGTCCCAGAAGTCCGCGTGGTCGGCCTTCCGCAGCTCACGTCGGGCTTCGACCTTGTCGAAAGACTCGATCTGCCCATGCACCTGAAGGTGCACGGGCCGCTTGAACCCCTGGGCGGGGAACAGCTCGCGCAGCTCTCCGACCGCATCAACCTGAAGGGCCGCGGCGGAGCGGGCTTCCCCTTCCACAAGAAGCTGCGTTCGGTCGCCGAAGCGGCGATCAAGCGCGGCGTACGGCCGGTCGTCGTCGTCAACGGCAGTGAGGACGAGCCGGCCTGCCGCAAGGACACGGTTCTGATCAACCGTGCCCCTCATCTGATCCTGGACGGTGCGCTGCTGTGCGCCGAGGCCCTCGGTGCCCGCACCCTCGTCATCGGCGTCACGCGGGAGTCCACGCAGCGCTCCATGGAGCAGGCGCTCGCCGAGCGCGGTCTGAGCAACGGCCGCCGTTCGGCGCTGAAGGCGTTCGTCCAGCGCAACCCGGTCCGTATGGTCACCGGCGCCGCCGCGTCGCTGATCCGCTCGATCGACGGTGGCCCGGCGGTCCCGCCCGGCCGCAAGACCAGTGCCTCGCAGAACGGCGTCGGCGGAGCGCCCACGCTGCTGTCGAACGCGGAGACGTTCGCGCAGCTGGCGATCGCCGCCCGAATAGGTCCGGAGCGCTACGGCAACACCGGCCTGTACGACGAGCCGGGCACGGTCATGCTGACGGTCTCCGGCGCGGTCGCCCGCCCGATGGTGATCGAGGTGCCCACGGGCGTGCCGTTGCGCTACGTCCTGCAGCTGGCCGGCGCCCCGCCGGTGCCGCAGGGTGTGCTGACCGGTGGCTACCACGGCAGATGGATCGACGCGGCAACCGTCAACGAGGCGATCGTCTCCCGGAACTCGCTGGACGCGGTGGGCGGTGCCCTCGGTGCCGGCGCCATTCTCCCGATCACGCAGGAGACGTGCCCCCTGGGCGAGTCGCTGCGGGTCGCCCAGTGGCTGGCGGAGGAGAGCGCGGGACAGTGCGGTCCCTGCTATCTCGGTCTGCCGGCGGCCGCGCGCGGTATGGAGGACATCCTCAACGGCGGTGGGCCTGCTGCCCTGGAGGCCCTGAAGCAGGTCGCGAAGAACGTGAAGCGGCGTGGTGCGTGCTCGCACCCGGACGGCTCCGCGATGTTCCTCGAGTCGACGATCAAGGCGTTCACCGACGACCTGGCCGCGCACGTCCTCGGCAACGGCTGCGGACGGCCCGTCGAGGGCGTTCTGCCTCTCTTCGAGGACGGCAAGATGCCCACGGGCATCCCGGGCGGCGGGGAACCGGATGACAACGGCGGCGGAAGCCGTCAGAAGATCTACGTCGACTGGACGCTGTGCCGGGGCCACGGGCTGTGCGCAGACATCCTCCCGGAGGTCTTCGAGCTGGGTGCCGACGGCTTCCCGACAGTGGCGCAGGCAAAGGTGCCGCGCTTCGCAGAGGCCAAGGCGATACGCGCGGTGCGCCGCTGCCCGGCGCTCGCCCTGCGCCTCGAGGAGGACACGCGCTCCCAGGCGCCGGCCAAAAACCTGCCGGTGCTCTCGCAGGGTCGCGGTCGCCGGGCCCTGGGCCGCTAATCGGGTCCCACCGACACCACGAACAGTGCGGGCCACTCGATTGAGTGGCCCGCACTGTTCGGTGCACATGTTTCCGGACGGCTGATTTTGATGTTCGTGAAAGTTTCCGGACAACTCCGAAGGCGGACCGTCCGTCTGGACGATCCGCCTTCGATTTCTGTGGAGCTAAGGAGAATTGAACTCCTGACCTCCTGCATGCCATGCAGGCGCTCTACCAACTGAGCTATAGCCCCGTGTTTCGTTCCGCCCGGCTTCCCCGGCGGCGACGCCAACATTACACGGTCGACAGGGTGCACCACCAAATCGTTTCCGTTCTGTGTAGATACGGGCGCTAGTGTCGGGCTTCGTGACCGTGATCGCGTTCTCCGAGACCCGGCACCGCGTGCCGGTGGCCCTGGGGGCGTGCCTCCTGTCGTTCATGGCGTTCTGGGCGGCTCAGCAGGCCGCCCACGTGTCGATGATCGACCTGATGGTCTACCGGGCGGAGGGGGCGACCGTCCGCGCGGGCGGCGACCTGTACGCGCTGCGGGTGACCGCCGCCCGTCTTCCGTCCACCTACCCGCCGTTCGCGGCACTGCTGTTCACTCCGCTGACGCTGCTGAACGTCGCGGGCATGCGCGCCCTGGCGGCGGCCGGGAACCTCGCCCTGCTGATGGTGTTCGTCGCACTGTCGCTGCGTCTTGTCGGGCACGCGCGCGTGGAGTGCGTGCTGTGGGTCTCGGCGGCGGCGGTGTGGTGCGAGCCGGTGTGGACGACCTTGCGCTACGGGCAGGTCAATCTGCTGCTGGCCGTCCTGGTCCTGTGGGATCTGTCACGCCGCCCTGCCGATGGCGCGGGCCGCTGGGCGGGAGTGGGTGTCGGGCTGGCGGCCGCGGTGAAGCTGACGCCCGCCCTGTTCGCGGTGTTCCTGCTCGCCACGGGCCTGGTGGCACGCCACCGCGGGCTGGACGGCGGCCCCTGGCTGCGGCACGCGCGCGGGGCGGCCGCCGCCTTCGCGGGGGCGACGCTGCTGGCGGCGGCCGTCCTGCCGTACGACTCATGGCGGTTCTGGACCGGGATGGTGTTCCGGACGGGGCGGGTGGGGCGGGCCGAGGAGACCGCGAATCAGGCCCTGCGCGGCGTTCTGGCGCGGTTGCTGCACGTTCCGGAGCCGGGAGCCCTCTGGGTCGCCGCTGCGGCTCTGACGGCCGTTCTGGGGCTCGCGGTGGCGGTGACGGCCGAACTCCGCGGCCGGCGGGACTGGGCGGTGGCCGGGTGCGCGGTGACCGCTTTGCTGATCAGCCCGGTGTCCTGGTCGCACCACTGGGTGTGGTGCGTGCCCATGGTGCTGCTGTTGTGGACGCGCGGGCGGCGAACAGCGGCCGCGGCAACGCTGCTGGTCTTCTGCTCGTACGCCCTGTGGTGGGTTCCGCACGGCGAGGGGCGGCCCGAACTGAACCAGAACGCCGTGGAATTGACGCTGTCGGCGCTCTATCCGGTCGCCGGGGCGGTGTTCCTGGTGTTCGCCCTGACATCGTTGCCCGGGACATCACCGTCGTCCCCGCCCCGGACACCGTCACCGGCGCCGGGCCGGGGTCAGGCCGTGACGAACGAGTAGAACCGTTTGAGCGTGCAGTGTTCCTCGAGGAGTCGGCCGTAGATCGGCTCGCCCTCCAGCTCACGGTACGTCTCGATCGGGTCGCCTTTTATGATCAGCGCCCGCGCGCATTCCTCGCACCAGTACTGGTAGTCGGGGTTGATCGGCTCCATGTCGCGGACGATGGGGGTGCCGCTCCCACACCAGTCGCACTTCCGCCTGTGTGCACCCATCGATCAGCTCCAGCTGTGGCCGCAGGCCGTGCACACGTAGGAGATCCCGCCGTTGTCGCCCAGCACTTGGGCCACATGCACGGAACCGCAGGAAGGGCAGAGCAGCCGGGTGATCGTGTCCCGTATCAACGCCGCACCGAGGAGGTGGCCGCCCTCCTCAAGGATGCTCGCAGGCATCGCTACTCCTCCCGTCGGGCCGCGCCCCCTTCCGGCCGTTTGATTCTGCCACGGCCGGACCAATACGGTCAGCGACGCCTCAGTACCAGTCCGGACACGGCCCCCACGGCCGCCGTCGCGGCGAGTGCCCACGCGCAGGCTGACAGCGCCTCCGCAGAGGTATACGCCTGTAGGCCCCCGAGTGACTCAAGCCGGTTCAAGAACAGTGTGCCGAACGCGGCGACCCCTATGAGCTGACCGAGCTGGGTGACGGTCGCGAGGAGGCCGCTGGCGTCCGCCGCGTCCTCGGGGCGCACGGTTGCAAGCGCCCGGGTGAACGTCGGACTGAACGCGAGCGCGAGCCCCACGCCCACTCCGGCGTACGCGGCATAGAGCTGCGCGCCCCCGTCGCCGCCACCACGGAACGCCAGCCCGACGCAGGCCACCGACAGCGCGGTGAGCGCGAAACCGGCCGGGGCCAGGACCCGCTGCCAGGAGGCCGGCCACCGGCGCCAGGTGAGGGCGACCGCGCCGAAGACGACGGCGGTCGGCGCGAAGGTGAGTCCGGCGCGCAAGGCACCGTAGCCGAGGCCGTTCTGAACGTGCAGGGTGAGCGTGAACAGGAATCCGGCGTTGACGGCCATCACGGCGAGGATGCGCAGGACGGCCAGGGCCATGCCTGGGTGGCGCAGCACCCGGGGCGCGATCAGCGGGGCGCCGCCGCGGCGGGCCAGCCGGGACTCGTAGCCGCAGAACAACGTGAACAGGACGACAGCACAGGCCAGGGACAGCCAGGACCACAGCGGCCAGTCCTCCTCCTGGCCGAGCACCAGCGGAACCGTCAGCAGGGACACGGCGGCGGCGAGCAGGACCAGGCCGGGCAGGTCCAGGCCGCGGGCCCGTTCGGGTCCGGAGCCGGAACCGGGCGGCAGGACGCGCCGGCCGAGGACCAGGAGTACGGCGCCGACCGGGACGTTGACGAGGAACACCGGCCGCCAGCCGGTGCCGAACAGGTCGGCGCTGACCAGGACGCCGCCGATGATCTGGCCGGCGGCGGCGCCGACCGCGAGGACAGCCGAGTAGGCGCCGAGCGCCCGGATGCGGGCCTCTCCGGTGAAGGTGCGCTGGATGATGCTGAGGACCTGCGGGATCATCACCGCCGAACCGGCGCCCTGCACCAGCCGGAACACGATCAGTTCGGTGGAGCCTTGGGCCAGGCCGCAGGCGAGCGAGGCGGCCGTGAACAGGGCGAGGCCGGCCAGGTGGACCCGGCCGTGGCCGAGCCGGTCGCCGAGCCGGGCGCCGGTGATCAGCAGCACGGAGTAGCTGATCGTGTATCCGGCGACGACCAGTTGCAGGTCGGCGCCTGAGGCGTGGAGTCCGGAACCGATGGTGGGGGCCGCGACGTTCACGATGAACACGTCGAGGACGGCCATGAACAGGGCCGCCAGGACGGCCGCAAGGAGCAGCGGGTGCCGGTTGTCAGTGGCGGGTGCTTCACTTTCGGCAGGGCTCGGGGCGGGCGCGGAATCCGGTCCTGTCCGGGATGTCGTCGTCATGGGTCCGAGCGTGGCGAGGGTCCGGTACGGGTGCCGAGAGCCCGCCGATGCTGGTACTGGCAGCACCTGGCAGGGGACGGGCCGGGAGCGCACGCTGGACGACATGACGACGGGGAACGTGATGACGGGGACGACAGGGCACCGCCGCAGGCCCGAGCTGGCCGCGTTCCTGCGCAGCAGGCGGGCGCGGGTGACACCGGCCGACGTCGGCATGCCGCCGGGGCTGCGGCGGCGCACTCCGGGGCTGCGCCGGGAGGAGGTCGCCCAGCTGTCGGGGGTGGGGGTGACCTGGTACACGTGGCTGGAGCAGGGGCGGCCGATCAACGCGTCGCCGCAGGTGCTGGACGCGGTGGCGCGCACGCTGATGCTGGACCCGCCGGAGCGCGAGCATCTGTACCGGCTGGCCGAGGTGCCGTTCGCGCCGGCGCCGGAGGGGCTGACCCGGGCGGTCGGCGCGGAGGTGCAGGGGATCATCGACGCCCTCGATCCGCTGCCGGCGGTGGTGTACACGTCGCGGTACGACGTGCTGGCGACCAACGCCGCCTACCGGGATCTGTTCCTGGTGCCGGAGACGGTGCGGATCGGGGTGCCGAACGTGCTGTGGACGCTGTTCACGGTGTCGGAGGATGCCTGCCCGATGGTGCACCGGGAGTGTGAACTGCCGGTGATGGTGGCGACCCTGCGTTCCTCCTACGGCAGACATGTCGGCGAGCCGGCCTGGGAGGACTTCATCCACGCGCTCTCGGAGACGAGTGCGGACTTCGCCCGGCTGTGGGCGAGCGGTGCGGTGGCGCAGCCGGGGCCGCGGGTGAAGACGTTCCGTCACGAGGCGGTGGGTGAGCTGCG
Source organism: Streptomyces sp. NPDC104367 (assembly GCF_055583825.1). Lineage (NCBI taxonomy): Bacteria > Bacillati > Actinomycetota > Actinomycetes > Kitasatosporales > Streptomycetaceae > Streptomyces > Streptomyces sp. NPDC104367. The sequence continues at coordinate 92,771 of NZ_JBVJND010000026.1, forward strand.
GATGACGTCGCAGTCGCTGTCGATCGACGGGCTGCCGGAGTCCCGGATCGTGGTCTACACGCCGGCGGACGAACAGGCGCGCAGGAAGGTGGCGTTGCTGCGGGAGCGCAGGCAGCCGCTGTGGCCGGCGATCACGGACGAGAAGGTCGCCGACATCATCCGGGAGTGGAACGCGAAGAATCCCGCCCTCTGAGAGGACGGGATTCTTATCACCGATCTTTGACAATCCGAGAGTGAAGTGCCGATCTGTGGAGCTAAGGAGAATTGAACTCCTGACCTCCTGCATGCCATGCAGGCGCTCTACCAACTGAGCTATAGCCCCTTGCGTTCTTCCCGTCTTTCCGCTTGGCGGGCCGAACAAGAAGAACTTTAGCCTGCGACCTGCCGGAAAGTGAAATCCGGGTCCTGGGGACCCTCCGGCCGGCCGGAGGATCTTCAGTCGTCGTCGCCGAGGACGGGCTCCGGGAGGGTGCCCGCGTTGTGTTCCAGGAGCCGCCAGCCCCGGGCGCCTTCGCCGAGCACGGACCAGCAGCAGTTGGTGAGACCGCCGAGGCTCTCCCAGTGCTGGGAGTCCAGGCCGAGGAGGCGGCCGATGGTGGTGCGGATGGTCCCGCCGTGGCTGACCACCACGAGGGTGCCGTCCTCGGGCAGCTTCTCGGCGTGCCGCAGCACGACGGGGGCGGCCCGGTCGGCGACCTCGGTCTCCAGTTCGCCGCCGCCGCGGCGGACGGGCTCACCGCGCTTCCAGGCGGCGTACTCGTCGCCGTGGCGGGAGATGATCTCCTCGTGCGTGAGGCCCTGCCACACGCCCGCGTAGGTCTCGCGTAGCGCCTCGTCGCGGATCACGTCGAGGCCGGTGAGGACGGCGAGCTCGTCGGCGGTCTCGGCGGCCCGCTTCAGGTCGGAGGAGACGATCGCGTCGGGACCGAGGGAGGCCAGCAGCCGAGCCGCGCGGCGGGCCTGGCCGACGCCGGTCTCGGTGAGGTCGACGTCGGTGGAGCCCTGGAAGCGGCGCTCCACGTTCCAGGAGGTCTGGCCGTGGCGCCACAGGATGATGCGGCGGCCGCGGCCCCCGCGGTCGGTCACTTCTCCGGTGGCGCTCATCACCACTCTCCGCCGGGCTCGCCCGCGTCGTCGGCGGCGGCCTGCAGCCGGGCATGCTCCGCGGCCTTGCCGCGGGTGGCCTTGGCGTCGGCGGGCAGCTCGATCTCGGGGCAGTCCTTCCACAGCCGCTCCAGGGCGTAGAAGACGCGCTCCTCGCTGTGCTGGACGTGGACGACGATGTCGACGTAGTCGAGCAGGATCCAGCGGGCATCACGGTCGCCCTCACGGCGCACCGGCTTGGCGCCGAGCTCCTTCTGAAGGCGCTCCTCGATCTCGTCGACGATCGACTTGACCTGGCGGTCGTTGGGCGCGGAGGCCAGCAGGAAGGCGTCCGTGATCGACAGGACGTCGCTGACGTCGTAGGCGATGACGTCGTGGGCGAGCTTGTCGGCGGCCGCCTGGGCGGCGGCGGAGATGAGCTCGAGGGAACGGTCGGTGGCGGTCACTGCGTGGCTTTCCGTCGGCGGTCGGTTGACCTCAAGGGTCTCACGGACCGCCGGGCGCACCCCACGTGATTACCGGGTCACGTGGGGTGCGACGGGCCGCCGCTCAGGAGGAGGACGGCTGGTAGTCCTGGCCGAGGACGACGGAGACGTCGGCGCCCGAGCCGACCGTGCCCTTCGCCACGTCCTTGGCGTCGAGGCCGAGGGTCTTGGCGACCTCGGTGGCGTTCTCCTTGTCGGAGGCGTCGGCGTACAGCACCTTGGAGGTCGTCTGGACGGCGGAGGCCGTGCCGCCTTCGAGGAAGGTGTAGCCGCCGTTGACGAGGACCACGCGTGCCTTCTCGGTGTTGTCCTTGACGCCGGTGGCGTTCTGGACGGAGACCCGGACCGCGGAGTCGGCGCTGGGGCTCTTGGCGGTGCCGCCGAGGATGTCCTTGATCACGCTGGAGCTGGTCTCGGCGCTGAGGGTGCCGTCGCTCTGCACGGGCAGCAGGGCGGTCTTGTAGTCGCCGCCCTTGGCGAGGTCGGCGAGCCTGGCGAGGAAGCTGCCGAGGTCCTTGTCGGTCAGTGAGGGGTCGAGGATCTGCGCGAGGGTCTGCACGGTGGTCGTGGCGGACGACGCGTCGGACGACATCTTGCGCAGCACGCCCTGCATGACCTGTCCGAACCGTTCCAGCTGGGCGTTCTGGGCCTCGCCGGAGGCGCGGTAGGTGGCGTAGGCGACGGCCGCCTTGCCGCCGAGGGTCTGGCTCTTGCCCTTGTTGACGAGGGGTTCCTCGCCCTTCTTCTTGGCGTCCGGGTCGGGGACGTCGGCGTTGGTGTCTATGTCGATGTTGCCGACGAGTTCGACGAGGTTCTGCAGGTAGGGGGTGTCGAGGCGCCAGGTGCCCTCGATGCTGGTGCCGAGGACGGTGTCGAGCTGGTCGCGGGTACCGGAGGAGCCGTCGCCGTCGACGGACTTGGCAAGGGTCGTGGTGGTGCCGTCGTCGTCGGTCAGGGCGAGGGAGTTGGGCAGCAGGACGGTGCTGCCCTGTTTCGTGGTGGTGTTGTCGACGAGCAGCGCGGTCGAGGTGCCGCCGCCGCTGGTGTTGTGCAGGTGTACGACGATGACGTCGCGTTTCTGGGCGGCCGCGGAGGTCGTCGTACCGCCCTTGGCGGCGGAGGAGGACAGTCCGGGGATCTTTCCGGCGTACCAGAGGTAGCCGGCGCCGCCGACGGCGACCAGGGCGAGGACGACGACGAGGGCGGTCATGCGGCTGCGGGCGCGGCGCTTGGCCTCCTCGCGGCGTTCGGTCCGGTTCTCGGTGAAGTTGAGCCAGTCGATGACGTCCTCGGAGTCACCGTCCGGCTGCTCGACGAACGCGAACTGTTCAGTGCCGTAGTCCCGTTCGCCGTCGGTCTCCCGGGGGGCGACGGGCTGGTCGGCCGGTCCGGCCTGCTGGGGGATGTGGGCGGTCTGCTCGGCGACCCGGGGCTGCGGACCGCTGGTGGCGGCCTGCCCGTAGGGGTCGTACGCGGGGTGGCCGCCGGTGCCGTACGGGTCGTACCCGGGCACGGCCGGCTGCTGGCCGCTGTCGTGGACGGGGGCCTGCTGCCCGGTGTCGTACGACGGCGCGGTCTGCTGTCCGCCGGCGGCGTAGGGGTCGTAGCCGTAGCCCTGTTGCGCGTACGGGTCGTAGGTCTGCTGCTGTTGTGCCGGGATCTGCCGGTACACCGGCTGGCCGTACTCGTCGTAGCCGACGAGTTCGTACTGGTCGTTTCCGTAGCCCGCGTCGTATCGGTCGTTCACCGGTGCCCCTCTCGGCTCACTCGCCGCGGTACAGCTCGCGCTTGTCGATGTAGCGCACGACTCCGTCCGGCACCATGTACCAGATGGGATCGCCCTTGGCGACTCTCGCACGGCAGTCTGTGGAGGAGATGGCGAGTGCGGGAACCTCCACCAGTGAGACACCGCCCTCCGGGAGGCCGTGGTCGGTCAGATGGTGCCCGGGCCTGGTGCAGCCGATGAAGTGGGCGAGGGAGAAGAGTTCGTCCGAGTCGCGCCAGGTGAGGATCTGGCCGAGGGCGTCGGCACCGGTGATGAAGAAGAGGTCGGTGTCGGGGTTGAGCGCGCGCAGGTCGCGCAGGGTGTCGACGGTGTAGGTGGGTCCGCCGCGGTCGATGTCGATCCGGCTGACGGAGAACTGCGGGTTCTCGGCGGTCGCGATGACCGTCATCAGATAGCGGTCCTCGGCCGGTGAGACCTTGCGGTGGGTCTTCTGCCACGGCTGCCCGGTGGGCACGAACACCACCTCGTCGAGGTGGAACTGGGCGGCGACCTCGCTGGCCGCCACGAGGTGCCCGTGGTGGATCGGGTCAAACGTTCCGCCCATGACGCCGAGGCGGCGTTTGCCGGTGTTCGCGGGACCCGCCGGCGTGTACCTCGGGGTCGTCACCGTGTCGTCGGCCTCGTCAGTCGCCGGACCGGTAGGCATGTCCTGCTCTCCCATGCGTGCAGACCCTACCGGCCCGGCCCGTGGGCCCCGCCGCGAGGACGGGTGCCGGGCGCAGCGGCCGGCTCAGCGGTCGCGGTTGAAACGGGTCGTGATCCACAGCAGGAGCAGCAGGATGATGAACGCGCTGCCACCGGTGACGAGCGGGTTGAGGCTGTTGTGGTTGCCACCGTGCTCCTCGCCCTCGGCGGCGAGGGTGACCAACTGAGCAGCGGCGCTGTGGAGATTCATCATCTGCGGCAGGACCTATCGCGTGTGGACGGGATAAAGATGTCGGCCCATCGTATGCGGGCGGCCCCTGCGCGATCACGCCGACTCCTCCGTTGGGCCGACTCCTGTCCCACGGCGGGCGGGGAACGATCCCGGCGGCTCAGTCGTCCTTCTGTTTGTACCCTCGCAACAGGAACCAGGCGGCGAGTCCGCAGCCCAGGAACATGACGATCAGGACGACCCGGAGCAGGTCGCCCGAGCCCTGCTGCTGGGCGGCGCTCGCGGCCTGGGCCAGCCAGACGGCTGGGGGGTTGTGCTCCATGGCGGCACTCCTTCGGCTGTACGGCCCCACGGTATCTCCGCCTGTGCCGGTCTCTGCTTCGGGGGCACGCCGGGCACACTGACGCAGCACATGGGGGATGACATGTCCGACGACGGCCACGAGCGGAACGGGCACACGCGCGTGCCGAGCAGGCAGCGCAGGCGGTTCCCGGGGATCTCCTCGCGTGCGTACGAGCATCCCGCGGACCGCTCCGCGCTGGTGGCGCTGCGCAGGCTGAGCGGCTTCGACACGGTCTTCAAGGCGCTCAGCGGGCTGCTGCCGGAGCGGAGCCTGCGACTGCTGTTCCTGTCCGACTCGGTTCGGGTGTCGGACCAGCAGTTCGCACACCTGAACGACATGTTGCGGGACGCCTGCTACATCCTGGACCTGGAGAAGGTCCCGCCGATGTACGTCACGCAGGATCCGCAGCCGAACGCCATGTGCATCGGCATGGACGAACCGATCATCGTGGTCACCACGGGACTGGTGGAGCTTCTCGACGAGGAGGAGATGCGGGCGGTCGTGGGCCACGAGGTGGGCCACGCGCTGTCCGGGCACTCCGTCTACCGGACGATCCTGCTGTTCCTGACGAGTCTCGCGCTGAAGGTCGCCTGGATCCCGCTGGGCAATCTGGCGATCCTGGCGATCGTGACCGCGCTGCGGGAGTGGTTCCGCAAGTCGGAGCTGTCCGCCGACCGGGCCGGGCTGCTGGCCGGCCAGGACCTGCGGGCCTCGATGCGCGGGCTGATGAAGATAGCGGGCGGCAACCACCTGCACGAGATGAACGTGGACGCGTTCCTGCAGCAGGCCGAGGAGTACGAGGCGAGCGGTGACCTGCGCGACTCGGTGCTGAAGATCCTGAACGTGCTGCCGCGCTCGCACCCGTTCACCACGGTCCGCGCGGCCGAGCTGAAGAAGTGGGCGGAGTCCCGCGACTACCAGCGGATCATGGACGGTCACTATCCGCGGCGCACCGAGGACAAGGACACCTCGGTCGGCGACTCCTTCAAGGAGTCCGCGGCCAGCTACGCGAGCGACGTGAAGAGCTCCAAGGACCCGCTGATGAAGCTGGTCTCGGACATCGCGGGCGGGGCGGGCGGTCTGGGCGGCCGGGTCAGGCGCGGCTTCGACGGCTTCACGAGCACCCCGCCGAAGGACACCCCGCCCAAGGACACGCCCCCGAAGGACGGACCGGCGAAGGACGCGCCGCCCGAGGCGGAGTAGGAGGGGGGCGGGGGCCGGCCTCCGTCACCGCGGCAGACCTGGCGGCGGGAAGTCACACCTTCGGCTCGGCCGCGGCGGCCAGTGTGCCGCACAGGGCGGTGGCGCTGTCCGTGGCGTAGGGGTCGGTGCCCGCCGGGCCGCCCGTCCGGGCCGTCTCGCCGGCCAGCAGGGGATGCAGGTGGTCGGCGGAGTCCTCGGCGCAGGACAGGGGGCCCGCCTGGACGTAGGAGACGATCAGCTGGGCCTGGTGCAGGCGCAGGTCGTCGCGGTCGAAGCGGAAGGTCAGCTCCCGGCGGACGGTGAACAGCGAGATCCGGGAACCGGCCAGGGCACCGGTGGGCCGCAGCGCGTAGACGAAGGTGTGGTCGGCGGTGACCTCCAGGGTGGCCGAGTCGGTCTCGGTGGCCTGCAGGCTGCCCTGGACGCGGATCTTCGGGTCGGCGAGCTCGGCGCGCGCGGGGTCGAGGCGGACCAGCCATCCGGTGGGGGCGTGCCGGCCGTCGGCCGCGGGGTGGCCGAGGCTCTGGTCGAACTGGTCGAGCTGGCCGGGGTCGAGCAGGACCCGGGCGGGGCGGACCTGGCTGCTGTCGATGACCTCGGGGTAGAGCGCGGAGCGGACTATGTAGTCCTTGGCGGTGGTCAGGGCGGTGACGACCTGGCTGTCGGAGAAGTGCGCGGTGCTGCGGACGGCGGGCAGCGGTATGCCCTCGGCGCCGACGCTGTACTGCGCGGCGGGGCTGTGCGCGAACAGGGTCTCGGCGTCGGCGGCGCCGGGCACCTTGCCCTGCGGGGCGAGCGGGATGACGGTCATCCGCAGGGGTTCGACGGGCTGCTCGGCCTGCGGGGTGCCGTAGGGGTGGCGGACGCCCATGTAGATCGCGGTGCCGAAGGCCACGAGGATCAGCACGACGAGGATCAGGGCCTGCCGGGTGAGGCCCCGGCGCAGGGGCGGGCGGCGGCGTACGGCGGGCGCGTGGTCGGTCATGCGTTCGCGCGCGGAGGACTCCTGGAGGCGGGCAGCGCGGACGAACGACTCGTCGAAGACGACGGATCGGTACTCGTCCTCTCCACCCACGGGGCCGCCCTCGGGTGTCCCCTCGGGTGGGTCTCCAGGCCCGCCCATACTTTCAGAGTAGGTCTCGGGAGCCTCAGGTAAACGCCCTGCTACACGACAAGTTCTGACAGGTTCTCACCAGAACTGCCGCTTGGACGGGCCGTCGCGGCGGGCCGCTGCCGCTCAGGGCGTGCGCGGGATCGCGGAGACCGCGGGCTGGGCGGGCTGGGAGTAGTCGGCGGACACGGAGGGTGCCGCCGCGCTGCCCTGTTCCAGGCCCGTGGAGGTGGGCCTGGGCACCTGGTCGCGGCTGCCGCCCGAGGAGGCGCCGCGGTAGACCGCCGCGAAGGCCAGCGCGACCATGCCGATGCCCATGACGAGGGCGAGCACCCAGGCGACGGGACGGTGCCAGCGGACGTGCTTGCCGTACGTCCCGGAGGCGCCGTAGCGGTCCTCCAGCACGTCGGTGTCGTCCAGGTCGTCGGGGTCGCCGCCGGGCCCGAACTCGGAGCCGTCGGGGCCGTAGCCGTCGTCGTAGCGTTCGCCTCTGGCATGAGCGCGGCGGGCTTCGGCCTCGGAGGCCTCGGCTCTGGCCTGTGCCGCGGCGAGGAGGCGTTCGACCGCGGTCGGCTCGTGGATCACGGCCGCCTTTATGAAGGCCTCGTCAAATACCACGGAGTCGAACTCTTCGTCCGACCCTCCGTGGTCATGGTCGTCGTCGGGCTCCCAGCCGTCCGGGAACGGCGTGCCCCCCACGTCCTCCGGCACGGATCCAGAGTAGACCTGGGGGGTCAATTTGGGCAGACGGTATGGAAATTCATAGCGCCTGTGAGACGCCTGTCACGCCCGCCGGCGGCCCGTACGCCCTTCCGCGCGCCTGTACGCCGTACGGTGTGCGCGGTGTGGGCCGTACGGGTTGTCAGCGGCGGATGTGGCCGTCGCCGGTGACGATGTACTTGGTGCTGGTGAGCTCGGGCAGGCCCATGGGGCCGCGGGCGTGCAGTTTCTGGGTGGAGATGCCGATCTCGGCGCCGAAGCCGAACTGGCCGCCGTCGGTGAAGCGGGTGGAGGCGTTCACGGCGACGGTGGTGGAGTCGACCAGCTGGGTGAAGCGGCGGGCTGCCTGCTGCGAGGTGGTGACGATCGCCTCGGTGTGCCCGGAGGTCCACAGCCGGATGTGCTCGACGGCCCGGTCGAGGGAGTCGACGACGGCGGCGGCGATGTCGTACGACAGGTACTCGGTCTCCCAGTCCTCCGGGACCGCCTCGACGACGGTGGCCTTGGAGTTCTTGGCGTGGGCGAGGACGCGTTCGTCGGCGTGGACGGTGACGCCGGCCTCCGCGAGGGCGTCCAGGGCGCGCGGCAGGAACTCGGCGGCGATGTCCTGGTGGACGAGGAGGGTCTCGGCGGCGTTGCAGACGCTGACCCGCTGCGCCTTGGAGTTGATCAGGATGTCGATGGCCGTGTCGATGTCGGCGTGGGCGTCGACGTAGACGTGGCAGTTGCCGGTGCCGGTCTCGATGACGGGGACCTTGGACTCCATGACGACGGTCTGGATGAGGGAGGCGCCGCCGCGCGGGATCAGGACGTCGACGAGTCCGCGGGCGCGCATCAGTTCGTGCACGGACTCGCGGCCCTCGCCGGGCACCAGCTGCACGGCGTCGGCGGGCAGTCCGGCGCCGCCGACGGCGTCCCGCAGGACCCTGACCAGCGCGGTGTTCGACTCGTAGGCGGAGGCGGAGCCGCGCAGCAGGACCGCGTTGCCGGACTTCAGGCAGAGGGCGGCGGCGTCGACGGTGACGTTGGGGCGGGCCTCGTAGATGATGCCGACGACGCCGAGCGGGACGCGGACCTGGCGCAGGTCGATGCCGTTGGGGAGGGTGGAGCCGCGGACGACCTCGCCGACCGGGTCGGGGAGCTTGGCGACGTCGCGGACGTCGGAGGCGATGGCGCGGACCCGCTCCGGGGTGAGGGTGAGGCGGTCGACGACGGACTCGCTGGTGCCGTTCTCGCGGGCCTTGGCGATGTCCTTGGCGTTGGCTTCGACGATCTCGCTCGTACGGACCTCCAGGGCGTCCGCGATGGCGAGCAGCGCGTCGTCCTTCACGGCACGCGGCAGCGGCGCGAGGTCGGCGGCGGCGGCCTTGGCACGGTAGGCGGCCTGCGTGACCGGGGACATGGCGTCGTACGGCGAGAGCGTGGTCATGAGGGAAGGGTAGTGCGCCGCGGTGAGCCGTCCACGCGGCATCCCACACCGCGAGACGTGGATCAAAACGGGTGATTACAGGGCGGCGCCGGAGCGGCGCCGGGAGGGTTGCGAGAAGGGGCGTCGGCAGGGGTGTCGGCAAGGAGTGTCAGAAGGGGTGGATGCCGACCGGTGTCGCGGGCGGCGGGCCGTAGCCCTCGGCGACCCGCTGGTGATAGGTGGCGCGGTCGATGACCTCCAGGCCGACGATCTCCCAGGCGGGCAGGCCGGCGGTCTGGCGGTGCTCGCCCCACAGACGCAGGGCGACGGCGGCCGCGTCGTGGAGGTCACGGGCCTCCTCCCAGTAGCGGATCTCCGCGTGGTCGCAGGCATAGCGGCTGGTGAGGAGGAAGGGATGGTCGTGGGCCAGTTGCTCGAGTCCGCGGCGCAGTTCCGGCAGCGGAACCTCGGCACCGCAGACGCTGAGCGTGACGTGCCACAGACGGGGCAGGTCCTTCGGCTCCTCGTAGGTGTCCCCGGCCGCGACGCTCGTCAGAGCACCGCGGGAGGCCGCAGCCCCAGGGCGCACTCGTCTCACGACGGCCTCCTTCAGCTGTGCTCGTGCGGAACGTGTTCCTGAGACAAAGTTGAGCAGGCCGCAAGGGTTCGTGTGGCGGTTTTACGGAACGTCCCCCACCGGGGTCGTTCGTTACGCCCTGTTTTACGGGTGCAGGATCACCAGGTCGTCCCTGTGTACGACCTCGCGTTCGTACGCGGGGCCCAGTTCGCGCGCCAGCTCCCTGGTCGAACGCCCGATCAGCTGGGGGATCTCCTTGGCGTCGAAGCTGACGAGTCCGCGGGCCACCGCGCGACCCCGGGTGTCGCGCAGCTCGACCGGGTCGCCGGCGCCGAACTCGCCCTCCACGGCGGCGATGCCGGCGGGCAGCAGCGACTTCCGGCCGTCGACGACCGCGCGGACGGCACCGTCGTCGAGGGTGAGCGAGCCCTGCGGGGTGGAGGCGTGCTGAAGCCACAGGAGGCGGTCTGCGGACCGTTTGCCGGTGGGATGGAAGTGGGTGCCGGTGTCGCCACCGGAGAGCGCCTCGGCGGCGTGCACGGCGCTGGTGAGGACCACCGGGATGCCCGCGGCGGCGGCGATACGGGCCGCCTCGACCTTGGTGACCATGCCGCCGGTGCCGACGCCGGCCTTGCCCGCGCTGCCGATCTCGACGCCGGCGAGGTCCTCGGGGCCCTTCACCTCCGCTATCCGCGAGGTGCCGGGCTTGCTGGGGTCGCCGTCGTAGACGCCGTCGATGTCTGAGAGGAGGACGAGGAGGTCGGCGTGGACGAGGTGGGCGACGAGGGCCGCGAGGCGGTCGTTGTCGCCGAAGCGGATCTCGTCGGTGGCGACGGTGTCGTTCTCGTTGACGATCGGGAAGGCACCCATCGCGAGGAGCTTGTCGAGGGTGCGGGAGGCGTTGCGGTGGTGGGCGCGGCGGCTCATGTCGTCCGAGGTGAGCAGCACCTGTCCGACCCGGACGCCGTAGCGGGCGAAGGAGGCGGTGTAGCGGGCGACGAGCAGTCCCTGGCCGACGCTGGCGGCGGCCTGCTGGCGGGCCAGGTCGCGGGGGCGGCGGCGCAGGCCGAGCGGGGCCAGTCCGGCGGCGATGGCGCCGGAGGAGACGAGGACGATCTCCTTCTCCCCGCCGCTGCGGCTCTTGGCGAGGACGTCGACGAGCGCGTCGACGCGGTCGGCGTCCAGGCCTCCGGCGGCCGTGGTCAGCGAGGAGGAGCCCACTTTGACGACGATCCTGCGGGCCTCGCTCACGGCCTGCCTTGCCCTTGCCACGTCCAGTCCCCACTTCGTCGCGCGCGTGGCAGCAATCTACGCGAAGTGGACCGGCGCCAGGCGGGTCCGTCCAGCCTCCGGACAGGCTGTGAACTCCCCCTGATCACAGCAGGGCGTAATCGTTCACTCACGCTTCGAACACGGCAAAAAGGTTGCGTCGACTGTGTATAGAAATTAAAGCGAACTCAAAGTTAATTTAAAGCGTGTCATCTAAAGATCGTCGCGTGAAGCGCATCCTCATCAGGTCGGGAAAGAGTCCCTTCGACGTCGTCAGTGTCGAGGAGGCCCTGCACCGGGACGTCATCGCCACCAACTCGGGCAACCTGATCTTCAGCGACGCCGCCCACAAGATCCTCGAAACACCGGGCATCGAGGTCGTCTCGAACGGCATGCCTTCCGACGTCGCCGCGGCTGGCCGGATCAACGAGCAGTACGACGCCTTCGTCATCCCCCTCGCGAACGCCTTCCGCCCCTCCTTCGAGAGCGCGTTGAAGCGGATGACCCGGCTGATCTCGAAGTTGCGGATCCCGGTCGTCGTGCTCGGCGTCGGCGCGCAGACGGGCGTCAGCTACAACCCGGAGCGGCTGAAGCGCATCGAGCCGACCGTTCGGAACTTCTGCGCCGCCGTGCTGGATCACAGCGCCTCGATCGGCGTGCGGGGCGAGTTCACCGAGCAGTACCTGAAGGACATGGGCTTCAAGGACGTCGAAGTCATCGGCTGTCCTTCGCTGTTCATGTACGGCGACCAGCTGTCGGTGCGGAAGAAGGCGCTGGGGCTGACGCCGGATTCGCGGATCGCGATCAACGGCTCGCACAGCGCCGTACGCGCGCAGGGCCTGGACCGGATCATCACCCGCACCCACGAGCGCTACCCGTACCTGCGGTTCGTCGGCCAGAACCTGAGCGACGCGCGACAGTTGCACTGGCGCGACATGTCGGACCCCAACGCCGAGGTGACCGGGATGCCGACGCACCCGGACCACCCGATGTTCCACGAGGACAAGGTGCGGGTCTATGTCGACCCGATCACCTGGATCGACGATCTGCGTTCTTTCGACTTCTCCTTCGGTTCGCGGATCCACGGCAACATCGCGGCGCTGCTGGCCGGTACGCCGGCGACCGTGCTGTGCGGTGACTCGCGGACGCTGGAGCTGTGCCGTTACTTCGAGATTCCGCACCGTCGGCTGGACAAGGCTGTGAAGGATCCCGAGTCGGCGGATCCGGCGAAGCTGTACGCGGAGGCCGATTTCGGCGGGCTGACCGGCGGCCACCGGGAGCGCTTCGAGCGGTTCACCGGGTTCCTCGGCAAGAACGGGCTGGAGAACACCTTCGAGCACGGCGACGGCGGGGCCGCTTTCGAGGAGCGGATGCGTTCGCTGGCGTTCCCGGCGGGCGTCCGTCCGTGGATCGAGTCGGATCCCGCCTCGCTGACCTCGCGTTTCGGCTGGCTCCAGGGCCGCATCGACGAACTGTCGCTGGACAACGCGCGGTTGCAGAAGGAACTGGCGCGCACCGGGGCCCGCAACAAGGCGGTCGCCGCGCAGTCGTCGGCGTCGACCCCCGCGTCCGCTTCGCCGTCGGTGTACCGGCGGGCCCGGAAGGCCGTGGGCAGGCCGATACGCCGGGCGCTGGGTTCGGGCAAGTAGCAGGTCCGTCGGCGGCCTGACCGGAGCGTTCGCGCCCGGTCAGGCCGCCGCCGCTTTCACTCCCCGTGCCGGCAGGGAGCGCCGGACCCTGCGCAGGGCGCGCCGCAGGAACGTGTTGGCGGCTTCCTCGCGGTAGCCCGCGACCGCGCGGGCCTCGCGGGGTTCGGCGAGGTAGACCCAGTCGGGGACGCCGGCCGCCTTGGAGCGGAAGTGCGGATAGGAGAAGTAGACGCAGGTGCCGCGCTTCTCCAGGATCGCGCCGGCCTGCTTCTTGGCGCGTACGGCCTCGATGACCTCGGGGAGGAGTTCGGGACGCCGTACGGCGACCAGGTGCAGCCGGAGCCGTTCGTGGACGAGGAGCCGGCGGGCCACCTCGGGGTTCCAATAGGTGTCCATGATCGGCTTCGCCAGCTCCATCTTGTGCCAGCGCACGTCGTCGGAGTCCTTGAGGAACTTGGGGCCGAACTGCGGGAGCAGGGTGACCTTGAACGGCCGCACCATGAGCATGTCGCGCCGCGGGCCCACCGGGACCATTTCGGAGATCAGGTTCATCAGGGCGCGCGCGGAGTCGAAACGGAGCGTGTAGCTGCCGCTCTTGGTGACGTGCTTTCCGTCCTCGCGGCCGACCAGGTAGTAGCACGGGTAGTCGGCGACCACGGAGACGCCGTCGGCGCGGAGATAGGCCTCCATGGTGAACAGCGCGTCCTCGCCGGTCCGCAGGGACTCGTCGAAGCGCATGTCGTGCCGTTCCAGCAGGGAGCGGCGGAAGAGTTTCTGGGCGCTGAGCGCGAACTTGATGTTGGAGGAGAAGACGTCGGTACGGTCGAGCGTCCTGCCCCACATGGACTGCGGGGGTTTGCGGTTGATCCCTTCGACCTTGCCGAGGACGACGTCGGTGCTGTTCTTGTCGGCCATGGCGATCATGCGCTGCAGGGCCTCGGGGCCGAGCCGGTCGTCGGCGTCCAGGAAGAACACGTAGCGTCCGGTGGCCTTGGTGAGGCCGACGTTGCGCGGGCCGCTGGGGCCGCCGGAGTTCTCCTGGTGGATCACGGTCACCGGCATGGCGGCGCGGCCCGCGAACTCCTCGAGGTACTCCCCCGTGCCGTCGGCCGACCCGTCGTCGACGGCGATGACCTCCATGCGTGCCGGGTCGAGGGTCTGCCTCTCGACGGAGGCCAGGCATTCGACGAGATACGGCATCGCCTCGTACGCCCCGATGATGACGGTCACATCAGGCTGCGCAACGACGGTCACGTTTCCCCCTAGTCAATGGTGCGTTCCCCCTGCGTTCCCCAGAATCGCAACCCGTTAGATGGCCGAGCGGCGCGACCGGTTGCCTTGGAGCGCGCGCTCAGTGATCCACCTCACACGGCGAACGGACAGATAGGTGATGTACGGCGGGTTACGCCGGACAGTACGGACGCGCGGTAAGAGGAACTCATCGCGGAAGACGAAGCGTGAGTAAGAGAAACGGCACTAATCGCTAAGCAGAGGTAAGAGGACGCGTCGGAAACGAAACGCCGAACGGGCTCGGTCCCGGGGAGGAATCCCCGGGACCGAGCCCGTTCGCGTGGGTGCGGGTGTCAGCCGGCGGTCGCGCCCTCCGCCTCGCCTGCGGCCGTCCGCGGCTTGCCGGGCAGCGCCTCGGCGAGTTCGGCGGCCTCGCCGTCGTCGACGGCGATCCGGGCGTCCTGGCCCAGGTTGCGGGTCTCGGACTTGCGGGCGAGCGCGGACACCGCGCCGTTGAACTGCTGAATGGAGGTCGGCTCGTCCGGTCCCAGCAGGTACCGCTTGAGCTCGTCGCGTTCCGTGGCCAGCGGATCGGCCGAGGGGTCGCGTACGGCGTCCAGCAGGCCGCCCAGTTCCCTGGCGCTGTTGGAGAGGATCACGGCGGCGCGTACGGCGGTGTTCTGCCGCTTGAACTCCTCCACGCCGAGTTCCGCGGAGTCGGTGACGGCGTACGGCTTGCCGCTGGCGATGAAGTCGGAGACCACGCTGGAGATGTCGGAGACCATCGCGTCGGAGACGTTGAAGCAGTCGTACAGGCGCGGTTCGGCGCCGGTGACGACGGCGTGCTGGTACGCCGGCAGGGACTGCCAGTGGGCGTCGTTCCACTCGGCGCGCAGCCGGGCTATCTCCTCGTGCTTCTTCAGGTCGACGACGTCGTCCCGGCTGGCCTCGGCCTCGTCGCGCCGCTCGTTGCCGGTGCCGGTGAGTTCGGCCAGGCGGGTCTCGATGCGGGTCAGCTCGGCCTTCGCGGCCGCCTGGGCGGCCGTGTCGACGGTGAACCGGGAGTCGGTGGCGCGGTCGGCCGCGGCCTTCTCCACGAGGGCGGTGACGCGCCGGTGAGCGGCGCCCGCCTCGGCGCTGACGGTGCCGGTGAAGGGGTGCGGCTTGTAGAGGACGCGGACCGGCGGGTCGGCCTTGACCAGCTTCTTGACGATGTTCTCGCCGGCGAGCACGAGGGAGGTGTTGCCGGGGTTGCCGTCCCAGCCCTCCCAAGTGGGCGCGTAGAGGACGGTGGGGATACGGCCGTCGGGCACGCCCTGCCAGGACTGGATGGGCGCGAGCTGCGGGCGGCCGACCTCGACGATGTCGTCGTCGCGGACACCGACGTCGGCTATGGCGTAGCGGTCGCGGCCCGCGCGGCCGGCGGTCCACACCTCGTCGTAGACCTTGCTGAACGGGTTCACGCTGGCCAGCTTGTCGCTGTCGCCGTGGCCGATGAAGACGTGCTTCATGGTGGGGACGCGCAGCAGGTGGATGTTCTTGCCGACATTGGCGGCATAGAGGGCGACGCGGACCGCGGAGAGGTCCATGTTCATCAGGTGCACACCGCCGGGCACGCAGATGACCGGGACCGTGGTCGGGGCGAGGCTCTGCAGGATGACCCGCTCGCGCAGCAGGACCAGCGGGCGGGACTCCAGCTGTTCCATGGTCTCCAGCCACATGTTGACCTGGTAGGCGGAGTCCTTGGAGCCGGAGAAGTACAGGACGGTGCCGGGCTTGTACTCGGCGAGCCAGTCGTCGACGGCGGCCAGTACGGTGTCGGCGTCCGGTGGGGTCTTGCGACCGCGCACGTACGGCACGAGCACCAGCACGTACAGGGAGCCGAGGCCGAGGGTGAGGGCGATGCCGACGATCGCGGCGGCGGCGCTGTCGGTGGTCGCCGAGACCAGCAGGCCGACGACGGCCGCCAGGTCGAGGTGGAGCATCTTCTCGGCGGAGCGGTCGAGCAGGCCCTGGGGCGGGGCGTCCGGGATGTTGATGCGGGACTTCAGGTCGACGTTACGGGTGGCGACCGGCATCCTGCGGCGGTTGCGGATCAGCTGGACCAGTGCGCCGTGCGGGGCCTGCAGGCCGTAGAAGGCTATGAAGCAGGCGATCGCGCCATAGAAGAGCAGATTGTCCGAGAGGTCCATGCGGGCCAGCAGCAGGATCAGCAGGAGCTGCCGGATCAGGAAGCGGATCGACAGACCGGCCCGGACCTTGCTGAGGCGGCTGACTAGGTAGCTGCCTTGCCGGTGCAGGTAGTGGTCCGCCAGGTACGTGACTGCGGCCGCGGCCGCGAAGGCGTAAACGCTCGGGACGAGCGCGGCGATCATGAGCACCGGGAAGCCCAGGACCATGAGTGCCGCCGCGGCCAGCTCGGCCGCGCTGCCCACCCGGGCGACGCGAATAGCGGTGGATATCACGGAGAACCTTTTGCTGACAAAAAGGCCTGAATTTGACCTTGCGGACGATCTGGGAGGTTGTCGATCTGGGATTTACGGGTTCAGGCCCCTGTGATTGCTCCGCGAACGCGCAGCCACAGAGGCCTGAATAACAGATGACTAATGGATCCCGATTATGCCACGCCGTCCTGTCGGTCCAGGACACTGGCCAGCGCCTGCTCGAAGCCCGAGGCCTGGCCGGCGGAGGCCGTCGGGTCCTGCTGGCGGACGTCGATGACATGGCCGGTGAGCTCGGAGAGCAGCACGTCGAGGGAGGTGCGGGCGACGGCCTCGGAGGAGAGCAGCGAGCCGGTGGGCTCCTGGCCGAAGGCCTTGGTGCGCATCGGGGTGGCGGTGCGCTCGGGGTTGATGCAGTTGACCCGGATGGAGTCGCCGGCCCACTCGTCGGACAGGGCCTGGGTGAGGTTCACCATGGCGGCCTTGGTCGAGGAGTAGAGGCTGTACTCGGCGCGGCCGCGGGTGTAGCTGCTGGAGGTGTAGAGGAGCAGTTGGCCCTTGGTCTCGGCGAGGTACTTGTAGCTGGAGCGGGCGATCTGCACCGGGGCCAGGTAGTTGACCTTCAGCGCCTCTTCGATGGTGGCGTTGTCGGTCTCGGCGAGCTTGCCGATGCGCAGCACGCCCGCCGTGTTGACGACGTAGTCGATCCGGCCGGTCTCGGCGTACGCCTTGGAGAGCGCGTCGTCGACCTCCTCCGGGTTCTCCACGTGGGTGCCGGTGGTGGAGCGGCCGAGGGCGTAGACGCTGGCGCCGTAGGACTCGGCGAGTTCGGCGATGTCCTTGCCGATGCCGTACGAGCCGCCGAAGATCACCACGGTCTTGCCGGTGAGCAGCTCGCGGTAGGCCTCCTCGCCGTTCTGCTCGGGGGCCGCCGTGGAGGCGAGCTGGAAGAGCTTGTCGGCGATGAAGACGTCGACGGGCTGGGTGACCTTCATGTTGTACTCGTCGCCCGCGACGACGTGGATCGGCACGTCCGGCAGGTACTTGAGGACGACGGAGCAGTCGTCGGTGGCCTGGAAGTTGGGGTCGCCGTCGGCGACCTCGTAGGCGCGCTTGATCGTGGAGAGCTTGAACGCCTGCGGGGTCTGGCCGCGGCGCAGCCGGGCGCGGTCCGGGATCTCGGTGATGAACTCGCCGTCCTCACCGTGGGTGCGGGTGACGATGATGGTGTCCGCGGACGGGATGGCGACGTCGACGGCCTGGTAGCGCTCCAGCGCGGCGACGCAGTCGTCGATGACGCGCCGGGAGAGCAGGGGGCGGACGGCGTCGTGGAAGAGGACGTTGAGGTCCTCACCGACGGCCAGGCCCTCGCCGAGGGCCGTGATGGCGCGCTCGGTGGTCTCGTTCCGCGTGCTGCCGCCCTCGATCACCTTCTTGACCTTGGTGAGCCCGGCCTTGGCGACGATCTTCTCGATGTCGGGGACATAGCCGGGCGCCATCAGCACGATGATGTCGTCGATCGAGTCGGCCTTCTCGAAGGTGGCCAGGGTGTGCTCGATGACTGCCTTGCCGGCGATCTTCAGCAGCTGCTTGGGGATCGACAGACCCACCCGCTGGCCGGTGCCACCGGCCAGGATCACTGCGGTGGTTCGGGGCTTGGCTATGTGCTGGGACACAGGTGACCTACCTTGGGGCATCAGGGAACCAGGAAATGGTCCCACTTCCGGTAACCGCTGTGCAAGATGAGCGCCGTCCACCACATATGTGCTCGCAACCTTTCATTCACCTTGCGTCGCTGGTGATGGGCGGCACCCCGTCGGACCTTCGCGGAAGTTCCATGAATTTGCTGTGAGTAACCGCACAGGGCATTCCGATTGCTGTGAGTGACGCGCCGCACGTCTCAGGAGCACTACGCCCTGAGACGCGGACGGCTTAGCAGGGCTAAGCCGTCCGGTCTCGGCGTCTCAGCCTCGTCGCAGCTTCTTGAGACATCGGTGCCCCAGGACCTTCACCAGTTCCTTGGACGAGGTCTGGTGGACCGTGCGGGACTTCGGCTCGGCGGTGTGGCGCACCGGCGCGGCGGCGGCCGCGGCGAGCGCGCCGTACAGCGCCTGGGCGGCGGTCTCCGGTGCAATGCGGGCCTCGTCGGTGGGCGGTCCCGGCTGCCTGGGGATGGCGGGCAGGGCGGAGAGCAGGGCCGGGTCGCCGATGACGCGGACGCCCATGGCGTCGATGCGCTCGACCATCTCGGCGCCGATGCGGCCGGCGGCCTCGACGGCCCAGTCGGGGGTGGAGATCTTCACGTCATCGGCGGCAGGGCTGCACGAGTTCTTCATATGCATGACCGCGCCGTTGCGGACGAGCTTGGAATAGAGCTCGTCGGGCAGTCCATTGCCGCGGAATTCGACATTGAGCTTTCGCAGCATTTCGGTCTCGGCGAGGGTGAGGGAGCGGTTCGCCGTGTCCGGAACGGGCTGGAGGAGTTCCTCGGGCAGTCCGAGCAGCTCCTCGAAGGTGCGCATCAGGCCGTCGCGGTCGCGGTCGTCGACCACGACGACGGTGACACGGTCCGGGCCGACCGCGCGGACCCAGCGTTCGACGAGCCGGTCGTGGCGGTGCCGGCGCCAGAAGCTGGGGTTGGGCTTCTCGTAGGGGGCCTTGCGCAGCATGTGGTCCAGCCAGTCCTCGTAGCCCATGCGCAGTCCGTTCTGGACGTACTGCTGCCACTGCGAGGGCATGATCTTGGCGATGGGCCTCAGGGTGACGAGGACGTGGACGCGTTCGCCGCCGAGCTGTTCGACGATCCGGGCGATGGCCTCGTCGTCGGGGGCGTCGGCGAAGAACTCGCTGCTGATCACGGAGGTACGGGAGCCGGTGGCCTCGACCTGCTTGAGAAGCCGCGTCCAGTGCTTCTCGGTGGGGACGGTGTCGCCCATCATCGCGGGCCTGGCGCAGGCGGCGAGGGCGGCTTCCATCGGGTGCCGGCTGGTGGCCGGGAACTCCACGCCGTACTCGGGCAGCTTGTCCTTAGCGGCGAAGAGGGCGCCCTGGATGGCCGTGGTGCCGGTTTTGTGTGGTCCGATGTGCAGCAGGCGGGTGCCGGCCGGCAAGGCGGCTATGGGACCGATGGGGCCTATCGGGGCGTTGTTCACCGGGGCTTCGCCTCTCGTACAGTCCGTCTCCATGGTTAACGGAAGGTAAGACTTGCACCTTAGGTTCACCTGAGAGAAGCCTGGGACACAGATGAGTCCCAGGCTCCCGTTAACACAGACTTCATGTTCGACGCGCCCGCTTCGCGGCTTACATCACATTTACTCCCGGTTCGTTCGCCTCGACGCGCAGAGTGGCGAGAGTGCTCGCGGTGGCCTGTGGCGACACGACCGTGTCGACCACGCGCACGTGCGCGTCGATGCCGTCGTGGCGGATGTCGAAGAGGTGGTAGCCACGGTGGGCGTCGATGAGCTTCCAGTGCGGGTTGTCGGCCTTCAGCGGGTCCCACTGGGTGTGGAAGGCGGCCTGGTCCTGGTCACCGTTGCTGGAGATGGAGGTGCCGACGAACTCGGCGCCGACGACGTCCGAGGAGGGGTCGGCGAAGTCCTTCTTCAGGTCGCTGACCATGGTCAGATGGCGGTCGCCGCTGAGCACGACGGGGTTGCGGACCGAGGCGAACTCGTCGAGGAGGGCGTTGCGCTCGACCTGGTAGCCGTCCCAGGCGTCGTAGTACCAGAGCTTTCCGTCGCCGGGCAGGATGTCGGTCTCGGCCATCGTGATCTGCGAGGCGACGAGGTTCCAGCGGGCCGGTGAGCCGTGCAGTCCGTCGAGCAGCCACTGTTTCTGTCCGGCGCCGAGCATGGTGAGCGAGGGGTCCTCGGCGGCGGCCTGGCTGGTGACCTGGTCGCTGCGGAACTGCCGGGTGTCGAGGACGTTGAGCCGGGCGAGGCGGCCGAACTCCAGACGGCGGTACATCTGGATGTGCGGCCCGTTGGGGACGGCGGTGGCGCGGACCGGCATGTGCTCGTAGTAGGCCTGGAAGGCGGCGGTCAGCCGGGCCGCGAACGCGTCGTGGGACTGCTTCGCCGGGTCCTGGGGGATCTCGCCGGCCCAGTCGTTGTCGACCTCGTGGTCGTCGAAGGTGACCACCCAGGGCGCGTTCGCGTGCATCGCGGCGAGGTCGGGGTCGCTGCGGTACTGGGCGTAGCGGTTGCGGTACTGGACCAGGGTGTACGGCTCCCCGGTGCCCTCGTGGCGGCGCGGCCCGGCCGAGGACGGTGTGGACTCGTAGATGTAGTCGCCGACGAAGAGGACGACGTCGGGGTCCTGGGCGAGCATGTCGGCGTACGGGGTGAAGTAGCCGTGCTGCCAGTTCTGGCAGGAGGCCAGGGCCACACGCAGGGAGCCGCCCCTGGCGTGCGGGTGGGGGGCGGTGCGGGTGCGGCCGACCGGGGAGAGGCGGCCGCCGGCGCGAAAGCGGTACCAGTAGGAACGGCCGGGGCGCAGTCCCCGTACATCGACGTGAACGCTGTGTCCGTACTCGGGCCGGGCGTGGGCGGTGCCCCGGCGGACGACCTTGCGCAGGCGTTCGTCCTCGGCGATCTCCCAGGCCACGGGGACGACTTCGTCGGGCATGCCGCCGCCGTCGAGGGGTTCGGGGGCGAGCCGGGTCCAGAGCACGATGCCGTCGGGGAGCGGGTCGCCGGAGGCGACGCCGAGGCTGAACACGCCCTCGGGCAGCGGGGAGTCGGCGGCCTGGGCGGTGGCGGGCAGCCAGAGCTGGGCGGACGCGGCGGCGCCCAGGACGGCGGCACCGGCGGTCAGAAAGCGGCGTCGGTCGGGCGATGGCGTTCCGGTCATGCGCGGACTCCCTTGCCACAGTGGCCTCTTGGTCGGTCTGACCTTCGGAAGCTCCCACGGCAGGACGGTCCGCCCGCTGAACACGGACATGCGCGTGCATGACAAATAGGCAGACAACAGAAGACCCGTCGCGACCAGGAACGGGTCCTGGCCACAACGGGTCTGACGGTAGATCAGCCGCCCTCGGCGGCCGGGGAGGCGGACGGCCCCGCCGTCCCCCGGCCCAGCCGGACAGACCGGCCCAGGCCCACCTGGGCAGACCGGCCCAGGCCCAGCCGGGCGGACGGAACACCGGCCCCTTCAGACCAGACGGACCGAGCCCCGGCCCGCCGCCTCCGGAAACCCAGCCCCGGCCCACCGCCCCCGGTCTACTCGAACGGGTCGAAGTCCTCGTACTCGCCCAGGGCCTCGTCCCGCTCGGCCTGCCGGTCGCGGCGGCGCTGCACGGCGGGCCGCTGCTCCTCGAAGCGGTGGTCCTCGCCGCGCCGGCCGAGCATCTCGGCGCCGGACATCATGGTCGGCTCCCAGTCGAAGACGACGGCGTTGTCCTCGGGGCCGATGGCGACGCCGTCGCCGGAGCGGGCACCCGCCTTCATCAGCTTCTCCTCGACGCCGAGGCGGTTGAGGCGGTCGGCGAGGTAGCCGACGGCCTCGTCGTTGTTGAAGTCGGTCTGGCGGACCCAGCGTTCGGGCTTCTCGCCGCGCACCCGGAAGAGGCCGTCGTCCTCCTGGGTGACGGTGAAGCCGGCGTCGTCGACGGCCTTGGGCCGGATGACGATGCGGGTCGCCTCCTCCTTGGGCTTGGCGGCACGGGCCTTGCCGACCAGCTCGCCGAGGGCGAAGGTCAGCTCGCGCAGGCCGGTGTGGGCGACCGCCGACACCTCGAAGACGCGGTAGCCGCGGGCCTCCAGGTCGGGGCGGACCATCTCGGCGAGGTCCTTGCCGTCCGGGACGTCGATCTTGTTGAGGACGACGATCCGGGGCCGGTCGCCGAGGCCGCCGTACTGCTTGAGCTCCTCCTCGATGACGTCGAGGTCGGAGACGGGGTCGCGCTCGGACTCCAGGGTGGCGGTGTCCAGGACGTGCACGAGGACGCTGCAGCGCTCGACGTGGCGCAGGAACTCCAGGCCGAGGCCCTTGCCCTGGCTGGCGCCGGGGATGAGGCCGGGCACGTCGGCGATGGTGTAGACGGTGGAACCGGCGGTCACCACACCGAGGTTGGGGACCAGGGTGGTGAACGGGTAGTCGGCGATCTTCGGCTTGGCCGCGGACAGCACGGAGATCAGCGAGGACTTGCCGGCGCTCGGGTAGCCGACGAGGGCGACGTCGGCGACGGTCTTCAGCTCCAGGACGATGTCCTGGAGGTCGCCGGGCTCGCCGAGCAGGGCGAAGCCGGGGGCCTTGCGGCGGGCGCTGGCGAGGGCCGCGTTGCCGAGGCCGCCGCGGCCGCCCTGGGCGGCGATGTAGGAGGTGCCGTGGCCGACGAGGTCGGCGAGGACGTTGCCCGCCTTGTCGAGGACGACGGTGCCGTCGGGGACCGGGAGGACCAGGTCCTGGCCGTCCTTGCCCGCGCGGTTGCCGCCCTCGCCGGGCTTGCCGTTGGTGGCCTTGCGGTGCGGGGAGTGGTGGTAGTCGAGGAGCGTCGTCACCGACTGGTCGACGGTCAGGATGACGTCGCCGCCTCGGCCGCCGTTGCCGCCGTCGGGGCCGCCGAGCGGCTTGAACTTCTCCCGGTGCACGGAGGCGCAGCCGTGGCCTCCGTTACCCGCGGCGATGTGCAGCTCGACGCGGTCCACGAAGGTGGTCATGGTGCTGTGCCTCCAGATACTTGCGGGGTATTTCCTATGTCAACACGCGAAAGGCGGACCCGCCTTCCCGACCGGGAAGTGAGGTCCGCCTCGCGAAACGTTCGGTCTGAGCCGTGGAGTCAGAGGACTCAGGCAGCGACCGGAACGATGTTCACGACCTTGCGGCCACGGTGGGTGCCGAACTGCACCGAACCGGCCTCGAGCGCGAACAGCGTGTCGTCGCCACCGCGGCCGACGCCCGCGCCCGGGTGGAAGTGGGTGCCACGCTGGCGGACCAGGATCTCACCCGCGTTGACGACCTGACCGCCGAAGCGCTTCACGCCGAGCCGCTGGGCATTGGAGTCGCGACCGTTCCGGGTGGACGATGCGCCCTTCTTGTGTGCCATCTGTTCTCAGTCCCTTACTTCGCAGCCGTGGGGATCTCAGTGACCTTGATCGCCGTGTACTGCTGGCGGTGGCCCTGGCGACGGCGGTAACCGGTCTTGTTCTTGTAGCGCAGAATGTCGATCTTCTGGCCCTTGTGGTGGTCCACGATCTCAGCCTGGACCTTGATGCCGGCCAGCACCCACGGGTCGCTGGTCACGGCGTCGCCGTCGACAACGAGCAGGGTCGAGAGCTCGACCGTGTCGCCAACCTTGGCGGTGGAAATCTTGTCAACCTCAACGATGTCGCCGACAGCAACCTTGTGCTGGCGACCACCGCTGCGCACGATGGCGTACACGCGGATCTCACTCTCTCGCTCGGGAACGGCACCCCCGAAGTCCAGCCGCCCCGCGAACGCGGGCAGCCTCTCCGGAACACCGTGTGCTCCGAAGGAAGAGGTTTACGGGGATGTGGCGCGTCCTCATATCCATGGACACGCCGACGGTCAAGGTTACGGGGCGGTGGCCGAGGGGGTCAAACCGGGCCCCCAGGATGTGGGGCCGGTCACTCGGAGCGGGCCCCGGGGTGTGCGGGGCCGGTCGCGCGGACCGGCCCCGCACCCGGGCGTCAGCCCTCGTCGGCGGCGGTGGCGACCGTGGTGGTCTTCTTCGCCGTCGACTTGGCGGCGGCCGTCTTGGCGGTCTTGACCGCCTTCTTGGCCGTCGTCGTCTTCTTCGCGACCGTCTTCTTGGCAGCGGTCTTCTTGGCGGCCGTCTTCTTCGCCGGGGCCTTCTTGGCGGCCGTCTTACGGGCCGTCTTCTTGGCCGGAGCGGCCTCCTCGGAGACCTCCTCGGCGGCCTCCCCGACAACGGCCTCCTCGGTAGCGGCCACAGCCTCCGACGGCTCCGCCGGTGCCGCCGGCGTCTCCGCCGACGGGACGACCACGACGGCCGTCTCCTCGGGCGCGGTCGGCGCGGTGGCCTTGCGCACCGCGCGGCGGCGCGGGCGGGCCGGAGCGGCGGGCTCGGCCGCCTCGGCGACCGGCTCCGGCTCCTCCACGGCGGCGGGCGCGGCGGGCGCGGTCTCGACGACGGTCACCACGGCCGTCTCGGCCCCCGCGGGGGACCCGGCGGGCGCCGACACCTTCCGGGTCGCGCGACGACGCGTACGGCCCTTGGGCGCGGCCTCCTCGGCGGCCTGGGCCACCTCGGTCACCTCGGCCTCCGGGGTCTCGACCACCGGGTCCTCGACGGCGACCGGCTCGGTGTGCGCCTCGGCGGCGGGCACCACCACGGCCGTCTCCACGGCTTCCACGGTCTCCACGGCCGCGGCCGCCTCGGCGGCTTCGGCGTCGGCGGCCTGGCGTGCCGCGCGGCGTTCCCTGGGCGTCCCGGCCGGAGCCGAGGCACGGCGGCCCGCCCGGCGGCGGGTACGGCCGCGGCCGACCGCGGCCTCCGCCTCGGCGACGCTGCTGTACAGCTCCTCGTCGGGCGCGAAGTCGGGCGCGGCGAGCGCGACCGGCTCGGCGGCCTCGGCCGCGACCTCCGCCGCCGTCTCGACCGCGTGGACGGCCTCGGCGTGCTCGACGGCCCCGTCGGCCACGACGTCGTGCGTCTCGTGGGTGCCGTGGGTCTCGTGCGTGTCGTGGTCGTGCCCGTCGCCGCCGCGCCCGCGCTTCTTGCGCTTGCCGCCGCCACCGCCGCCGGAGCTGGGCTGCTCCATGTGGACGATGACGCCGCGGCCGTTGCAGTGCACGCAGGTCTCGGAGAACGACTCCAGCAGGCCCTGGCCGACCCGCTTGCGGGTCATCTGGACGAGGCCCAGCGAGGTCACCTCGGCGACCTGGTGCTTGGTGCGGTCGCGCCCGAGGCATTCGAGCAGGCGCCGCAGCACCAGGTCCCGGTTGGACTCCAGGACCATGTCGATGAAGTCGATGACGATGATGCCGCCGAGGTCGCGCAGCCGCAGCTGGCGCACGATCTCCTCGGCCGCCTCCAGGTTGTTCCTGGTCACCGTCTCTTCGAGGTTGCCGCCCTGGCCGGTGAACTTGCCGGTGTTGACGTCGACGACGACCATCGCCTCGGTCCGGTCGATGACCAGCGAACCACCGCTCGGCAGCCAGACCTTGCGGTCCAGGGCCTTGGCGAGCTGCTCGTCGATCCGGTAGGTGGCGAAGACGTCGACCTCGGAGGTCCACTTCGACAGCCGGCCGGCGAGGTCGGGGGCGACGTGCGAGACGTAGCCGTGGACGGTCTCCCAGGCGTCGTCGCCGCTGACGACGACCTTGGTGAAGTCCTCGTTGAAGATGTCGCGGACGACCCGGACGGTCATGTCCGGCTCGCCGTACAGCAGCGTCGGGGCGTTGCCGTTCTTCGACTTCTTCTGGATCTCCTCCCACTGCGCCTGGAGCCGTTCGACGTCGCGGCGCAGCTCGTCCTCGCTCGCGCCCTCGGCGGCGGTGCGCACGATGACGCCCGCGTCCTCGGGGACGATCTTCTTGAGGATGGTCTTCAGCCGGGCGCGCTCGGTGTCGGGCAGCTTGCGGCTGATGCCGGTCATCGAGCCCTCGGGGACGTACACGAGGTAGCGGCCGGGGAGGGAGACCTGGCTGGTCAGGCGGGCGCCCTTGTGTCCGATCGGGTCCTTGGTGACCTGGACGAGGACGGACTGGCCGGACTTCAGGGCGGCCTCGATGCGGCGCGGCCCGTTGGCCATGCCGAGCGCCTCGAAGTTGACCTCACCGGCGTACAGGACGGCGTTGCGGCCCTTGCCGATGTCGATGAAGGCGGCCTCCATGGACGGCAGCACGTTCTGGACCTTGCCCAGGTAGACGTTGCCGACGTACGAGGTGGCCTGTTCCTTGTTGACGTAGTGCTCGACGAGGACGCCGTCCTCCAGGACGCCGATCTGGGTGCGGTCGCCGTGCTGGCGGACGACCATCACGCGCTCGACGGCCTCGCGGCGGGCGAGGAACTCGGCCTCGGTGATGATCGGGACGCGGCGGCGGCCCTGCTCGCGGCCCTCGCGGCGACGCTGCTTCTTCGCCTCCAGGCGGGTCGAGCCCTTGATGGACTGGACCTCGTCGGACGGCTCGGAGGGCTTGCGGGGCTCGCGGACCTTGACGACGGTGCGCTCGGGGTCGTTCTCGTCGGGCTCGGTGTCGGTGGAGGCGTCCCCGGCGCGGCGACGGCGACGGCGGCGACGGCGGCTGCTGGAGGAGGAGCCGGCGGAGTCGTCGGCGTGGCCGTCGTCCTCCTCGTCCTCGTCGTCGTGCTCGGCGGCGTCCTCGTCGGCGTGGTCGGCGGACGGCTCGTCGGAGTCGGCGCCGTCGTCGACGGCGTCACCGCGGCGGCGGCGACGGCCACCCCGGCGGCGACGGCGGCGGGAGCCGGCCTCCTCGGCCTCGTCCTCGCCCTCGTGGACGTCCTCGACGGAGTCGTCCGGCTCCTCGGTCTCGTCCTCGGCGGCGGCCTCGGTGACCGGGGCCTCCTCGACGGCACCGCGGCGACGGCGACGGCGGCGCGAGCCGGCCTCGGCCTGCTCGGTCTGCTCGGCGGGCTCGGCCGCGAGGGCCGGGGCGGGCGCGGAGGCGGTGACGGGCGCGGCGGACGCCGCCGTCCCGGTCTCCTCGGCCTCCTCGGCCTCTTCGGGCTCCGCGGCGGCGGCCGAGGCGGCGGCCTCGGCGGCGGCCTCGGCGGCGGCCCGCTGGAGGGTCTGGAACTTCGGCTCGGTGAACACGGGCGCCTGGAACACGGCCACGGCGGGCCGTGCGGGACGGCGCTGCGAGTCGTCCTCGGCCGCGGCGGCCCGCGAGGCGGGCTCGGAGAACCCGCCGGCGGCCTGCCGGACGACCCGGCGACGGCCACGGCGCGGGGCCTCGGCGACGTCCTCGGTCTCCGCGGCGGGCGCGGCGGCGGGCTCGGCCTGGGGCTCCACGGCGGCGGGAGCCGCCGCGGGGGCCTCGGGGGCGGCCGTCTCGGGTGCGGACACCCGGCGGGTCGCGCGGCGCCGCGTGCGCGGAGCGGGCGCGGCCTCCTCGACGGACTCGGCGGGCTCGGCGGCTTCGGCGGCGGCCACGGCCTGCGGGGCCTCGGCCGTCTCGGCGGTGGGCGCGGCCGGGGTCTCCTCGGCGGCGGCCGGCGCGGACACCCTGCGGGTGGCACGGCGGCGGGTACGCGGCGCGGGCGCGGCCTCCTCGACGGCCTGGACGGCCTCGGCGGCCGCTACGGCCTCAGGGGTCTCGGCGGGCGCGGGCGTCTCGGTGACGACGACGGCCGCCGTCTCCTGCGCGGCGGCGGGGGCACCGGCGGGCGCGGCGGCCCGGCGGGTGGCACGGCGGCGCGTACGCGGCGCGGGCGCGGCCTCCGCTTCCCCGGTCTCGACGGCCTCGTCCTCGGCGCTCTCGACAGCGGCCGTGGTCTCGGCGGGTTCGGTGACGGCGGCGGGCGCGACCGTCTCGGCGGCCTCGGCAGCAGCCGGGGCTCCGGCGGGCGCGGACGCCCGGCGGGTGGCACGGCGGCGCGTACGCGGCGCGGGCGCGGCCTCCGCTTCCCCGGTCTCGACGGCCTCGTCCTCGGCGCTCTCGACGGCCTCGGAGGTCTTGGCGGTCTCGTCCGTGAGTTCGGCGGCCTCGGCTGCCGGTACGGCCGGTCCGGTGGTCTCGGCCACGGCCTCGGTGGGCGGTCCCGCGGGGCGGGACGCGGCACGGCGACGCCTGCGCGGCGGCAGGGTGTCGCTGGGGGTGTTCTGTTCGGAGCCCTCGGTGGGCTCGGTCGGTTCGAGCATGCGGGCGTTTCTCCCGTCAGGCTCCCGGGCGCCGCGCCTGGTCCGGCGTCGATCGAGTCGAGCGATCACCGGTGACGTCCGCGGCTCGCGCGGTGCGCGGTGCCGCCGTGTGGGGCGCGGGCGCCGCACAGGAGCTCTCTGTGTCCTGTCTCGCCGGTTCCGTATGCCTTGTCGCGTACGGCCTGGCGAAAGTCTTCTGGTCGGTGCGCTGCCCGACCCAGGTGGCTCCCGAGTACGAGGGCTGCGCTACGACGTCCGTCCTTCGCGGGACCTTCCTTACGCCGGCGCCGTCGCGGCGGCAGGCGGTTCGGCCTTCGAGAGGGCCTCCGCTGCCTCGCGGTCGGGCGCGAGCGGGTCGGTCACCGTGCCGGTCTCTTCATCGAACAGCCCCTGCGCCAGCCTGGTCACCGCTGCGGGGACCGGCGGCGCCAGGTCGGCCACGGCGCGGAGACCGGACAGGACGTCGTCGGGTCGAACGGCAGGCGTCACGTGCCGAACAACCAGCCGCAGTATCGCACAGGGCTGGTCGGTCGGCCTATCAGCCGTTTCACTCTGTGTTTCGAGTTGTGCGACCGCGGGGCGGGCGTCGAAGGTCCGCAGGCCGTTCTTGGTGGTGCGCTGGACCTCGACCGTCGCGGCGGCGGTGAACGCGGTGACGGCCCGTTCGGCCTCCGTCGGGGTCACGCCGGCCAGCCGCAGCTCCCACACGGAGGCGGTGAGCCGGTCGGCGAGGCCGGAGGTGTGGACCTCGACCGCGTCGACGATGTCGAGCCCGGGGGGCAGGGACTCGTCGAGGAGGGCGCGCAGCCGCTCCGGGTCGCGGGGCGCGGTGAGCGCGATCTCCAGGTACTCGGCCTCGCTGCCGGTGCCGGTGGGTGCGGCATTGGCGTACGACACCTTCGGGTGCGGTGTGAACCCCGCCGAGTAGGCCATGGGCACCTCGGCGCGGCGCAGCGCACGCTCGAAGGCGCGCTGGAAGTCACGGTGGCTGGTGAACCGGAGGCGGCCGCGCTTGGTGTAGCGCAGTCGGATGCGCTGCACCGCGGGTGCGGGCGGCGGGCCTTCGGGCTGTCGCTTGCCCAGTGTCGTCAGTCCTTCGGGATTCTCGTGGTTCTCATGAGGCTCATGCCGGTGTTCGTGCTCTTGCGCGGCCGTACGGCACCGGGCCGTACGGCCGCGCACCGCTTTCCATCAAGCTATCCGTCAAGAGTACGTGTGTCGCGGCCGACGGGTTCCCGGCGGTCGTCGGCGGTGGGGCGCGCCGGTGCGCCGAGGAGAGCGCGGCGCAGGTCCGCGCGGGCCTGTCCGACGGCGCGGCCGATGGTGCGTGCCGCGCGGCCGACGGCGCGGGCGGCCTCGGCCGCGGGACGCAGCACGAGGTCGCGCAGGACGTGTCCGACCGGGGTGAGGACGGTGCGGTAGAGCCAGGCCGCGGGTTCCAGGAAGATCCACCGGAAGAGGGTCCCGAGCACCCGTCCGACGGCGCGGGAGACGTGTCCGGCGACCCGCCAGGCGTGGGCGAGGGCGGTGCCGGTCTCGCGCAGGACGACGGCGAGGACCCGGCCCACGGGGGCGAGGATCCAGCGCCGGAGCGCGACGGCGGGCAGGACGAGGAGCACGCGCGCGAGCCGGTACAGGCCGGCGGCCAGTGCGCCGAGGAGCCGGGCCAGGGCGCGCGCGACCGGGGTGAGGAGCCACAGCAGGGCGTGGCCGACCGGGGTGAGCACGCGCGCGTGGAGCCACACGAGGAACCGCCCGAGGGCGTGGCCGAGCGGGGTCAGCAGGTGGCGGTACAGCCGGACCGACGGAACGACGAGGAGGGTGTGCAGGAGCATGCCGACGGCACGGCCGGCCGGGGCGAGGAGGCTGCGCCACAGGAAGCGGGCGACGGCGGCGGCCGCGTCCCAGAGCAGGCGCAGCGGCAGCACCACCACGAACGCGACGACGCGGACGGGAATCCTGATCGCGACGACGAGGCATCCCTCGGGGTCCCGGCCGCGCGGCAGCTGTTGTGACTTTTTCTGCATGTCCATGTTCGCAAAGAGGCTACCGGGTGGTCCCGATCGTCACATTGATCACCGAACGGCAGCGACAAGGTAACGGTTGACCCGCGCACGCCAATCGGGATGGAACCGGCCACCCCGGCTTGATTTGCTGTAAGCCAATCGAGTCTTGATCCCCGGGGGGACGAGTAATGAACTGGTACGTGGACGTACTGAAGAAGTACGCGGTGTTCAACGGCCGTGCGCGTCGGCAGGAATACTGGATGTTCTTCCTGTTCAACCTGATCATCAGCATCGTGCTGGCGGTCGTCGGGCGGGTCATCGGGTTCGCCGCCCTCAGCTCCATCTACGCGCTCGCGGTGCTGCTGCCCGGTCTGGGCGTCGCGGTCCGCCGTCTGCACGACGTCGGCCGTTCCGGCTGGGCCATCCTGGTCGCCATCATCCCGCTGGTCGGCTGGATCATCGTGCTCGTGTGGCTGGCCTCCGAGGGCAAGCCGGAGGAGAACCAGTACGGCCCCAACCCGAAGTACGCGGGCTGAGTCAGGCACCGCATCACCGCGAAGGGCCCGCCGGATCCGTCCGGCGGGCCCTTCGCGTGTCCTGCGGGCCCTTCGTCCGTGCGGCTACCCGCCGGCCGACGAGCCCTTGTCGCGTTCGGTCTGCAGGTGCAGGACGAGGAAGAGGACGCGCAGCAGGTCGTCCGGGAGGCCGGTCCAGCCCTCGGGGAGCAGGACGCGGCGGGGGCGGGTACCGAGCCGGTCGTACTCCACGGCGAGCGGGCCGACGGTGCGGGCCCGGCCGCTGAGCCGCGGGTGCTCGATCGCGTACGGTCCGACGCGGCGCGGAAGACCGGCCCAGGCGGTGCAGTCGACGTCCCACGTACCGAAGGTCCTCGGCACGCTGCCCAGGCGGCCGTACCCGATCTCGGCGTCGCCGATCCTGCGCAGCCGGCTGCCGAGCATGTCGTACTCCAGCCGGTGCGGTCCGAGCGCCTGGGGCCTGCCGCTCCACCTGCCGTAGGTGAGCTCGGCGTCACCGACGGCACGGAGCCGTCCGCCCAGTCGGTCGTACCGCAGTTCCAGTTCCATGCCGTCAGCTCCCCCGCCGTCCGTCGGTGTCCGGTCCTCACGATTGTCCGGCGGGGTGGTCCCCCTTCCGTGGCGGCCGTGTCACGGTTTCGCCGCCACGCCGGCGCACGACCGGCACGCCGGCGCACGACCGGCGCGGGCAGGAGCGGGCGGGGACTGGCGGGGCGGGCGGGGTGCCTTCACCCGTGCCGGGTGAGGCGTTCCGGTGCCGGCCGTGGGCACGCTGGGACACGGGGAAATCCGCTCTCCGGAGCCGTGTTGGAGGGACGACCATGAGCCCGCAGACCTATCTGGCATACGACTACCCGCTGCTCAGCGCGTTCTGGACGATCCTGTGGATCGGCCTCTGGTTCATGTGGTTCTTCCTGCTGTTCAAGGTCGTCTTCGACATCTTCCGGGACGACGGCCTCAGCGGCTGGGGCAAGGCGGGCTGGCTGGTCTTCGTCGTCGTACTGCCGTTCCTCGGCGTCCTCGTCTACCTGATCGCCCGCGGCAAGGACATGGGCCGCCGCGAGATGGCGCAGGCCCAGGCGCGCCGGCGGGAGTTCGACACCTACGTCCGCGAGACCGCGGCCTCGCCCGCGCCCAGCAGCGCCGACCAGCTGGCGAAGCTGTCCGAGCTGCGGGCGCACGGCGACATCACGGAGGAGGAGTTCGCCCGCGCCAAGCAACTGGTCCTGAGCGGCGGCCGTGGCGGCGGTGCCTGACCGGCTGACGGTCGTCTCGTGGGCCCGGCTGGCCCTGCTCGCCCTGCTGGGCAGCGTGCTCGTGCTGCTGGTGACGGCCGGGCTGCGGAGCCTGCTGTGGGTGCTGGTCGCCATCGCCGCGGTGGCGGTGGCCGCGGTCGGCGTGTGGTGGGCGCTCGCGCACTCCGGGGCGCTGCGGATCACCGGGGCCCTGCTCGCTCTGGCGGCCCCGGTCACCGTCCTCGCCCTGTTCGCCGCGTACGACATGCTGGCGCCGGCTCTGCTCTCGCTGGTCCTGTGGCTGCTGTCGCTGGCGGCCGCGCGGATCGCGACCACACCGGACCGGCGGGCCACCGGACACCGTCCCGGCCCCACCCCGGTACCGCCGGCGCGGCAGCCGTGGGCGGTGATGAACCCGCGCTCCGGCGGCGGCAAGGTGGAGCGCTTCCGCCTCGCCGAGCGGGCGCGGGCCGCAGGTGTCCTGGTCGTCGTGCTGGACCCGGCGCACCCCCAGGACGTGGCCGAGCTGGCCCGGCGCGCGGTGGCCGACGGCGCGGACCTGCTGGCGGTCGCAGGCGGCGACGGCACGCAGGCGCTGGTCGCCGAGGTGGCGGCCGCCCACGACGTGCCGTTCGTGGTGATCCCGGCGGGCACCCGCAACCACTTCGCCCTCGACCTGGGGCTCGACCGGGACGACCCGGGGGCCGCCCTGGAAGCCTTCACGGACGCCGTCGAGTTCCGCGTCGACCTGGGGTTCGCCGCCGACCGGGTGTTCGTGAACAACGCGTCCTTCGGGACGTACGCGGCCGTGGTCGGCGATCCCGGCTACCGCGACGCGAAACTGCGCACCACCCTGCAGGCCCTGCCCGGTCTGCTCACCGGCCCCGACGCGCCCCGGCTGCGGATGCGCGCCGGGCACCGGCACACCGGGGGGCTTCAGGCCGTGCTCGTCAGCAACAACCCCTACCGGTCGGTGATCGACCCGGCCCGTCCCGGGCTGCGGGAGGGCCTCGACTCCGGCCGACTGGGCGTGCTGGCCGTACGCGTCGAGAGCTCCGCGCAGGCGGCCCAGGCGCTGACCGGCGACCCGAGGTCCACGGCCGTGACCCGGCTGACGGCCCACGAGGTCGCCGTCGACGCGGACACCGGCACGGCGACAGAGACCTCCGCCGTCCCGGCCGGTATCGACGGCGAGTCCGTGCTGCTGCCCGCGCCGGTGGTGTGCCGGATCTCCCCCGGTGCGCTGCGGGTCCGGGTCCCGCGCCACCGGCCGGGCACCCCGCCGAACCGGCCCCCGGCCGACTGGCACCGGGTCCTGCGGCTGGCGCTGACCCCACCGTGGCGGCGCACCGACGACCGGAGCACCGACGACCGGAGCACCGACGACGGGCGCGCCGACTCCGCCGACCCCGCCGGCGGCCGCCCGGCGGGGTGACAGCCGCTCGGCGACGGTCTTTCACGGGGCCGGTGGAGGCGTCCAGTGCGCGCCGGTCCGCTGCCGGAAGGCGGCGACGGCAGCGTCCAGGGTGGGGAAGAAGTGGCCGGGGTCGACGGTCCGGGTCAGTCCGTAGCGTTCGATCTTGCGCCGGACGGGGTCCTTGAGCTCGGCGAACACCAGGTGCACGCCCTCGGCGTTGAGGTCCGCGTCGAGTTCTTCGAGGACGTCGGAGGCGGTGGTGTCGACGTCGGTGACCGACTCCGCCGCGATCACGATCCAGGCCGGCCGCGGCTCGGCCCGGGCCAGCCGCAGCACGCCGTCGCGGAAGGTGCGGGCGTTGGCGAAGAACAGCGGCGCGGCGAACCGGTAGACGACCAGCCCGGGCAGCCGTTCCGCGTGCGGGTAGGACCGCACGTCGTGCAGCCCCTCCAGTCCCGGCACCCGGCCCAGCACGGTCTCGTACGGCCACCAGGCCCGCCGGAAGACGTCCAGCACCGACAGGGCGACGGCGAGCGCGATGCCCGGCAGCACGCCCAGCAGCGCGACCCCGGCGAACGCGGCCGTGCACAGCAGGAACTCGGCGCGCCGCTGCCGCCACAGCCGTACCACTGCGGGCACGTCGGCCAGGGACAGCGACGCGGTGATGACGACGGCGGCCAGCGCGGGCTGCGGAAGGTCGCGGAAGAGACCGGGCAGCAGCACCAGCATCAGGGTGATCAGTACGGCGCCCACCACGCCCGTCAGCTGGCTCCTGGCGCCGGCCCGCTCGGCGACGGCGGTGCGTGAACCGCTGGTGCTGACCGGGAAGCCCTGGAAGAGACCGGCGGCCAGGTTGGCGGCGCCGATGCCGGCCATCTCCTGGTTGCCGCGGACCTCCTGGCCGGTGCGGGCGGCGAACGCGGACGCGTTGGAGATCGTGTCGGCCAGCGACACCAGGGCGATGCCGAGGGCGCCGCCCGCCAGCGGGGCCAGGTCGCCGGGCCGGACGTCGGGGAGGGTGAGCGGCGGAAAGCCCTGCGGGAGCACGCCCACCAGGCCGACCCCGTGCGCGCCGAGGTCGAGGAGGGCCCGGCGGCGATCGCCAGGACCACCATGACCAGGACCGCGGGGACCTTCGGCAGCAGCCGCTGGAGCAGCAGGATCACCGCGATCCCGCCGATGCCCACGGCCGCCGCGGCCGGCACCACCGCGCCCGCGGCCAGTTGTTCGACCAGGCCCACGCACTCCCCCAGCAGGCTGTCCGCCTCCACCTGGAAGCCGAGCAGCTTGGGCAGCTGGCCGACCAGGATGGTCAGCGCCAGGCCGTTCATGTAGCCGATGGTGGTGGGCTTGGAGAGCAGGTCGGCGACGAAGCCGAGCCTGGCGACCGAGGCGAGGATCATCACGACGGCCACCATCAGCGCGAGCATCGAGCCGAGGGCGACCGCGCGGGCCGGGTCGCCGCCCGCTCCGGCGAGCGGCAGCACGGTCGCGGCGATCATCGGGCCGAGCGAGGAGTCGGGGCCGAGGACGAGGATCCGGGAGGGGCCGAACACCGCGTAGCCGAGCAGGCACAGGACGCTCGTGTAGAGGCCGGTGATCGGCGGCAGGCCCGCGAGTTCGGCGTAGGCCATGCCCTGCGGGACGAGGAGCGTGGTCAGGACGACGCCGGCGACCAGGTCCTTGGCCAGCCACGCGCGGCGGTAGGTCGACACGGCGCGCACCCCGGGGACGGACCGGGCGGCGCGGGCCGCCCGTAGCCCCAGCGCGGCAAGGTGACCGCTCGTCATCGGTGGCCGCCCCTCTGCCCGCGGCGCGCGTCAGGTCCGCGCGACGGGCCTGCCGTTCCAGCGGGCGAGGAACTTGCCGAGCTCCCACAGCAGGAGCAGCGCGAGCGCGGGGACCAGCGTCCAGGCGAACTGGGCCAGGTTCAGCTCGGTCGTGCCGAGCAGCCTGCGGAACACGTCCATCTGCGTGACCAGTACGGCGAGGACGAACTCGCCGAGCATGGCCCGGTTCATCTGCTTGCTGTCGAAGCTGGCGGTGGTCAGCACGGTGTCGCGTTCGCTGCGGCACTCCAGGGCGGCCACGATCAGGCAGAGCGCGAACGACGTGAACGCCATCGACTGGCCGATGCCGACGCTGCCGTAGCGGGAGGTGCCGAGTTCGATCAGGCAGAGCAGGCCGACGGTGATGGCGAGGCCGGACAGGCCGACGGTGAGCATCACGCCCCGGGAGAGCACATGGGCGCCGCGCGGGCGGGGCCGGCGGGCCATCAGACCGGGGCTCTGCCGGTCGAAGCCGAGCGCGAAGCCGAAGGCCGCGTTGACGAAGAAGTGGATCCACAGCACCTGTGCGGGGGTGAAGGGCTCCCCGGCGGCGATGTCGAAGAGGGTCGCGCCGAGGAACGTCAGCACGAACACCACGAGCAGGACGAGCACGAACCGGATGTACTTGGTGAGGTTGTCGTAGATCTTGCGGCCCTGTTCGACGGCATAGACGATCGTCGCGAAATTGTCGTCGGCGAGCACCAGCCGGCTCGCGTTCTTGGCGACCTCGGTGCCCGATCCCATGGCGATGCCGACGTCGGCCGCCTTGATGGCGGGGGCGTCGTTGACGCCGTCGCCGGTCATGGCGACGACCCGGTCCTTCTTCTTGAGGGTCTCGGCGAGCAGCACCTTGTGCTCGGGGGCGACGCGGCCGACGACGCCGATGCCGTCGATCCGGGCCAGCCGTTCGCTCTCCGGCAGGGCGGCGAAGTCCGCGCCGAGCATGGCCTCGCCCTCGATGCCGAGCCGGCGGGCGATGGCGGCGCCGGTGACGACGTCGTCGCCGGTGACCATGCGGACCCTGATGTGCGCGGCCTGGGCGGCGGCGACGGCGTCCCTGGACTCGGCGCGGGGCGGGTCGACCATCCCGACCAGACTGGTCATCTGGAGGTCGGTGACGTAGCCGAGCAGGTCGCCGTCCGGGTCGAAGGCCGCCGGGTCGAGGTCGCGGCGGGCGGCGGCCATCACCCTGAGGCCCTCGCCGCCCATCCGCTCGACGTGTTCCTGGGCGCGTCGGCGCAGCGTGTCGTCCCAGGGGACGGAGGTGCCCTGGCGCAGTGCGGTGGCGGCCCGTTCCATCATGGCGGGCGCGGCGCCCTTCACGAAGCAGCGCACGACGGGGCGGCCGCTCTCGTCGGTGGCCCGGTTGAAGGTGGCCATCAGTTTGTAGGCGGGGTCGAAGGGCAGGACGGCCAGCCGGGGCAGCCGCTCCCGGGTGGCGTCGACGTCCAGGCCGGCCTTGTGGCCGAGGACCAGCAGGGCGCCCTCGGTGGGGTCGCCGACGACCCTGCCGTCCACCAGCCGGGCGTCGTTGGCGACCAGGTAGGGCAGGATCGCGTCCGTCATGTCCGGGGAGCCGCCCACGGGGTGCTGGATGCGTCCTTCCAGGCCGTAGCCGGTGCCGGAGACGGTGTAGCGGTCACCGGGGTCGATGACCTCGACGGCGGTCATCTGGTTCATGGTGAGGGTGCCGGTCTTGTCGGAGTTGATCGCCGAGGTGAACCCCAGCGCCTCCACCGACGGCAGGTCCTTGACGATCGCCTGACGCCGGGACAGGTCGATGGCGCCGATGGACAGGATCGTCTGGGACACGGTGGGCAGGGCCTCGGGGATGGCGGCGATGGCCAGTGAGACGGCGCTGATGAACAGCGCGTCCCACGCCGTGCCGCGGCTGCGGCCGAGCACGAACATCAGGATCATCGTGACCCCGGCGGTGGCCGTGATCCACAGGGTGAGCCGGTCCATCTCCCGGGTAAGCGGCGAGGCCTCCCTCGGCGTGCTCGACAGCATGCCCGAGATCCGGCCGAGTTCGGTGTCCACGCCGGTGGCGGTGACCACCACGATGCCGCTGCCGTGGGTGACGGGGGTGTTCATGAACGCCATGTTGTGGCGTTCGCCGGGCGGCAGGTCGG
Source organism: Streptomyces sp. NPDC104367 (assembly GCF_055583825.1). Taxonomy (NCBI): domain Bacteria; kingdom Bacillati; phylum Actinomycetota; class Actinomycetes; order Kitasatosporales; family Streptomycetaceae; genus Streptomyces; species Streptomyces sp. NPDC104367. The sequence goes on from NZ_JBVJND010000026.1 coordinate 129,933, forward strand.
TTCCGGTGACCGTGCCCGCCTCCTTCGCGGCCGGCACGCTCTCGCCGGTCAGCGCCGACTCGTCGATCTGGAGCGCGTTGGCGGCGACGATACGGCCGTCCGCCGGCACCTCGTCGCCCGCGGCGAGCAGCACCACGTCACCGGGTACGACCTGTTCGGCGGGGATCTTCGACTCGGTGCCGTCCCTGCGCACCCGGGCGGTCGCCTTCATCATCGACTTCAGCGCGTTCATGGCGCTGTCCGCCTTGCCCTCCTGGCGCATCCCGACGACCGCGTTGACGACGGTCAGGACGAGCAGCAGGACGCCGGTGCTCCACTCCCTGATGGCGAGCGAGACGACGGCGGCGCAGACGAGGACGATCTGCATGTAGCTGCGGTACTGGGCGAGATAACGGCGCCAGCCGGGCAGCGGCTTCTCCTCGGGCAGTGCGTTGGGGCCGTGCGTACGCAGCAGTTCCGCGGCCCGGTCGGCGGACAGTCCGGCGGCGGGGTCCACGTCGAACGCGGCGGCCACCTCCTGCGCCGGACGGGCGTACCACGTGCGGGCGTCGGCCGCCGGTTCCTGCGAGGCGTCTGTCTGCGCGGTCATGAAGGTGCCTCCGTTCCCTCACACCCTTGGTCAGCCATGCCTGTCGTTCCTGTTGTTCTTGTTCTCGTTTTTGTTTTTGTTCTTGTTCTTCTTCCGCTGCCGCGGCGCCGGTCCGGTCTCCGCCGCGTAGGGGTCGGCCGCCGCGCCCTCGGGGGCCTCGGCCTCCAGGTCCCGTTTGACCTCGGCCAGTTCACGGCGGGTCTCGTCGCTGACGTGCGGGTAGCGGGGGTCGATGTCGATGAGGGTGTGCGCCAGTACGGCGGCCGCGCAGACCCGGGCGAACCACTTGTGATCGGCGGGGACGACGTACCAGGGCGCCCACGCGGTGCTGGTCGCGGAGATCATCTGCGAGAACGCGCGCTGGTAGTCGTCCCAGTAGGCCCGCTCGCGCACATCGGCGGAGGAGAACTTCCAGTTCCGCTCGGGTACGTCGATGCGCTTGAGGAAACGCGTGCGCTGTTCCTCCTTCGACAGGTTCAGGAAGATTTTCACGATCCTGAATCCGTTGTCGGTCAGATAGCGTTCCCAGTCGTTGATCTCGCGGTAGCGGCGCTTCCAGACGTCGGGGCCGCGGGCCGCGTCGGGCAGCTTCTGGCGGCGCAGGTTCTCCGGGTGCACGCGCACCACGAGCACTTCCTCGTAGTGGGAGCGGTTGAAGATGCCGATCTCGCCGCGGGCGGGCAGGTTGCGGGAGTAGCGCCACAGGTAGTCGTGGTCGAGTTCCTCGCTGGAGGGGACCTTGAAGCCGGCCACGCGCACGCCCTGCGGGTTGACGCCGCTCATGACGTGCCGGATCGTGCCGTCCTTGCCGCCGGCGTCCAGTGCCTGGAGGCAGAACAGCACGCCGTAGGTGTCCTGGGCGGCCAGCCGCCGCTGGTAGTCGGCGAGCAGTTCGATACCGCTGCGGAGCAGTTCGACGCCGTCCTTCTTCTTGCGGATGCCGGCCTTGTAACCGGGGTCGAAGTCCCTGGCCAGCCGTATCTTGCTGCCCGGTTCGACCCGCAGCGGCTCGATGAACTCCGCTATGCGCTCGGCCCTGTCATCGCCCATGACCCGCCCGCCCTTTCCGCCGCGCGGCCCCTGCGGCCGCCGGCAGCGTGTGGGCGGCAGCCGGCCGCACCTTCCCAGCAGCATGCGGCCGGGTGCGGGAGCGGGCCTCACCCCTGACGGGTGGTTCGGGTCAGGACGGGGTGCCGGCGCCGGGGGCGTCCCGGCGGGCCACCGCGGCCGCGCGTCCGGCGCGGGCCAGCAGGCCGGCCCGGTACCGGGGCCACCACAGCAGGTCGGCGAGGAGGAGCAGGACCACCAGCCACGAGGCGGCGGCCTCGCCGGCCGAGCCGCTGAGGGTGTCGTACCCGGCGAGGACGACCGCGAGGACGGTGACGAGCGGGACGGCCCAGCGGCGCGGCCGGTCCTCCTCGGCGGCGCGGCGCAGGGCGTCGGCGTGGGCGAGGACGGCGGGCGCGAGCCGGGGGTCGCCGACGGCCGTGCCGCGCCGGGTGGCTCGGACGACGACGGCGCGATCGGTGCCGGACAGTTCCCCGGCCCCGGGCCAGAGCCGGTCCGTCCGGCGGGCCGCCCGGATCCCGTACAGCGGGCCGAGTACGGCGAACACGACCGCGGCGGCCGCCCAGGTCCCCGACTCGACGAGCACGAAGGCCCCGAAGAAGGCACCGGCGCCGAGACCCGCGGCCACGGCCCGGCTCACCGCGCCCCGCCGCCACAGCCACCCGGGAACGAGCATCACCCGGCCAACGGTCGCCGTCCCCCGCCGCGGACGCAACGACCGCACCGGCAGGTCGGCCCCGGCACACGCGCACGGCGCACGGGCCGCTTTGGAGGTCAGCCCCGCCGGGGCAGCACGCCGGCGGCGACGAGCGAGTCGTAGACGCGCTGCTGCTCCGGGTCGAGCCCGGAGTACAGCAGGTCGTACGCCTCCTGCTCGCCCCGCATCACCTCGACGGGGTCCCAGCCGTCCCCGAGCGCGTCCATCACATGGGCCCGTCGGGTCATCTCGTGCCCGGTGAGATCGACGGAGAAGGCGACCGGCTCGGTGGGAAGGGGGGCGGGGTCTTGAGTGGACATATGACCGAATTTAGGTATGCGGGGTGGCTCCGGACAAGGGTGGGTGGGGCACATCACAGCAGGTGGGCGGGTACCGGCCAGTGAGAACCGGCAGGCCGCCGGGCGCGCCCTGCACGCCGTGCACGCGTCCGGGGCCGCGGCGCGCCGACGGCCGCTGCCGGCTGCGGGCGCCGGCAGCCGGGGTTAGCCCACCTGGCCGGGTGGGTCTGTGCCGGTCAGCGGTCGGCGCGGTCCGGCGTGCTTGCATGGGGCGGCCCGGTCATGATCGCGGACCGGGTGCGGCCCGTTCTCACGGCGCTGCGACGCGGCGGGGTCGGACTCGTCTCGGACTCGTCGAAGCGCACCACCACAACGTCACCGACGAACCACGCCTGTCCTTCGTCGGCCACTGGGCCGCCGGCGGCGCCGTCGGGCCCGCCGGGGCCGTGCACCGGGCCGTGGACGTCACCAAGGTCGTACCGATGCCCGGAGGAGCCGGCCGATGCCCGCCGACCACGAGACCGTCACCTGCCCGTTCGACTTCAGCGAAGCGCTGGACTTCGACCCCGCGCTCGCGGACCTGATGCGGCGCCGCTCGCCCGCCCGCATCCGGCTTCCCTTCGGCACCGCCGACGCGTGGCTGATCACCGGCTTCGAATCCGTCAAGCAGGTGACCACCGACCCCCGGTTCAGCAGGGCGGGCATCATCGGTCACGACTACCCCCGGATGACGCCGGAGCCCATCGTCTCGCCGGAATCGGTCAACGTGATGGACCCGCCGCACAGCAGCCGCGTCCGCCACCTCGCCTCGCAGGCCTTCACCCAGCAGCAAGTCGACGGGATGCGGCACCGGATCGTCCTGCTCGCGGACCGCCTGCTGGACGAGATGGAGGCGGAGGGTCCCCCGGCGGACGTCGTCCGGCACCTCTCCGACCGGCTCCCCCAGCACGCCGTCCTGGACCTCCTCGGCATCGCGCGCGGGGAATGGCCCCGGATCGAGGAGTCCGTGCACCGGCTGCTCGTCGTCGGCGCCGGCAGCAAGGAGGCCGCCGCGGCCGCCAAGGCCGAGCTGACGGACTACTTCGCCGGGCTCGTCGCACAGCGCCGGAACGCACCCGGCCCCGACCTCATCAGCGCGATGGCCGACGCGCGGGAGGGCGAGGAACAGCTCGACGACAAGGAGCTGGCGGTCATGGCGCTGACGCTGGCGCTCAGCGGCCAGGACACGGCGACCTGCCAGATCAGCAACATCGTGTACCTGCTGCTGACCCGCCCCGAGCTGATGCGGCACCTGCGGGAACGGCCCGGGAGCCTGACCGACGTCGTGCACGAACTGCTCCGCTGCATCCCGTTCCGCAAGGGCGTCGGAATCCCGCGCGTGGCCCTGGCGGACGTGGAGCTGGACGGCGCGCGGATCAGGGCGGGCGACTTCGTGCACGTGTCGTACCTGACGGCCAACCGTGACCCCGAGCGCTACCCGGCCCCCGACGCCATCGATCTGGACCGTCCCAGCGCCCCGCACATGACCTTCGGCTGGGGCGGACACCGGTGCATCGCAATGCCTCTGGCCATGGCCGAACTCGAAGTGGCCGTCGGCCGTCTCGTGGAGAGGTTCCCCGGCCTGCGGCTCGCGGTCCCACCGGAAGAGGTCCGCTGGGACACGAAGACGATCAGGCGCTTCCCCCTGGAACTGCCGGTGACCTGGTAGCCCCGCCCGGGAGCAGGGGCCCCGGCCCCTGCTCCCCCTCCCACGAACCCGCCGGCCCCCGCCGGCACATCCGCGATGCGCTCCGCGGGCCCGCTCACCTCAGTGAGCGTGTCCACTCGGCGCCGGCGCCGCGTTCTTGACCGTCAGCGGCAGCAGCTTCTTGCCGGTCGGGCCGATTTGTATGGCCGTGTCCATCTGCGGGCATATGGACACAGGTGCAAAACCAGCTCTAGCCTTCCTGACATGGGGAAACAATCACGCAGCCGCACCGCGGCCGAGCAGAGGGCCTACGACGTCGAGGCAGAGTGGACCGCCACCGATCTGGCCTTGCTGGAGGAGCTGAAGAGGGCAGAGGCATTGCTGCCCGAGGACGCTCCGAGGGCGCTGTTATCCGTCCGGCTCTCCGTGCTCACGGAGGACACCACGTCGCCCGTGCGCCAGGAACTCGATCTCCGGATGCTGGCAAGGGAGAAGGGGTGCCGAGTCGTCGGCGTCGCCAGCGATCTGAACGTCAGCGCGACGAAGGTTCCGCCGTGGAAGCGCAAGCAACTCGGCGACTGGCTCAACAACCGCGTGCCCGAGTTCGACGTGCTCATGTTCTGGAAGCTCGACCGGTTCGTACGTCGACTCTCGGACCTGGCCACCATGATCGACTGGTGCCTGAAGTACGAGAAGAACCTGATCTCCAAGAACGACAGCATCGACCTGACCACCACGGCCGGGAAGATCATGGTCACCATCATTGGCGGCATCGCGGAGATCGAGGCCGCGAACACCAGCACCCGCGTGGCCAGCCTCTGGGACTACGCGAAGACCCAACAAGACTGGCTCATCGGCAAGCCCGCCTACGGCTACATGACGGACGTGGACGAGAACGGGAAAGTCGTCCTGGTCCACGACCCCACGGCGTACCGCGCTCTGCACTGGGCGCGCCGTATGGCGATCCGTGGAGTGTCCGCCAGGCGGATGGTCATGGTGCTCGTTCGGTCCGGGATGTGCGGCCCCGGCCTCACCGTCGCCACTCTGCTGCGCAGGCTCAGGAATCCCGCTCTCCTGGGCTACCGGGTGGAGGAACTGAAGAACGGGGGGCAGCGCCGATCGAAACTGATCCTGGGCACTGACGCCAAGCCCATCAAGGTCGCCGAACCCGTCTTCACCGAGGAGGAGTTCAACAGTCTCGGTGCAGCACTCGACAAGCGGATGAAGAAGCAGCCAGCCCGTCAGCCGAGTGGAGCGACCAGGTTCCTCGGTGTGCTCATCTGCGCCGACTGCGACACCAACATGTACGTACGGGTCACCAGGAACAACTTCGGGGTCTACCCGTACCTCCGTTGTCAGGAATGCAAGAGCGGTGGACGCGGTGCGCCCAACCCCATGGGGGTCTACGAGCAGCTTGTTACCGACGTGTTGTCCGTCCTCGGAGACGAGCCGGTTCAGACACGGGAGTACGCCAAGGGAGCCGAGGCGCGCAGGGAGGTTGAGCGGCTAGAAGGCTCGATTGCCTACTACATGAAGGAGTTGGAGCCCGGAGGCCGGTTCGCCAAGACACGATTCACCAAGGAACAGGCCGAGAAGACCTTGGACAAGCTGATTGCCGACCTTGAAGCGATCGACCCCGAGACGACCCAAGACCGTTGGGTGAACGTCCACAACGGCAAGACCTTCCGGGAACGTTGGGAAGAGGGCGGGATGGAGGCCATGGGCGCGGACCTGCTTCGGGTCGGCGTGAAGTGCAAGATCACGCGTACCAAGGTGAAGGGCGTCCGCGCTCCGCACATCTACATGAAGGTCATGATCCCCAAGGACGTGCGAGAACGTCTGATCATCAAGGAAGACGGCTTCGCGAAAGTCTTCTGACGCGGCTCAGCCGCCACAACGAACAGGGCCGCCTTCCCGAGATGCATGGGGAGGCGGCCTCTTGCTTCACTCGAACCACGACGCCGGGTCGAACGGCTCTTCCGTCCCGTCGTCATCGACAATCACGATCTCGCTCTCAATCAGACTGGTCGACCTTTCGGGGCCGTACCGCGGCAGTAACGGGGCCGCAGGCTGCGTCAGTTCACTCAGGGGCAGGACGCTTATCGGCACCACTCCCCCTTTGTCGCCTCCATGCCCAGCCGCCGGGACTCTGCAAGGTCTTCGGCGACCCCTGCCGCGATGAGGGAGGCGCCGGGGGTGTGGCCAGACCCGACGTAGCGCCAGTGCCGTTCGGTGACGGTCTCGGGGGTCTCGGGGGTCTCGGGGGTCTCGGTGTGGCCCATGTGGTGGGCGCGTTCGGCACGGAGCGCTGCGTAGGTGGTGGAGTAGGCGCGGGATTTGGTGAGGATGTGGCCCCGGTAACCGAGGGTGTGAGTCCAGTCCCGGAGGCGAAGCGGGGCGTACTCGGGGAGGCCGCCGAGGCGCCAGCAGGCCCGCATGAGGGTGCGAACGTGTCCACTGACGGGTGCCGACTCGATGTCGTCCCAGGTAGTGACCGGGTGGTCAGTGCCGGCGCCTGTCTCGCTGGCTCCCTTGGTGACGTACTTGGCCACGTACGCGGCGACCGCGTCATCATCGGGCCCGTCGCCGTTGGCACGCAGGGGCCGGGCGTCGACCTGGGCACCCCAGCGAAGTGCCAGCTCACCCACGGCGAGGCTGTAGGGGGTGTGGACCAGGACTCGCCGGGCGGAGACGCGCACCGCCTCGATGAGCAGCTCCGCAGTGCCCCAGGCCGGGGGCTCATCGTCAGCCCCGCCCGGACCGTCGAGGCGGACGACCACGTGTACGTGGACGGCCGCCCGTTTCTGGTACTCGGCGACGCGGGCGAAGGACAGCCGGGCGTGATCGGCGAAGCGTGACTGTACGAGGCCGACCGAGGAGGCCAGGCGCCGCCGGACGTCGATGACGAACCGGTCCCACAGCTTGGAGGCGTGCGCGTGCCACAGGACGTGGCCGGTGTAGTCGTAGCAGTCGGCGCACAGAGGCTGGCCGATCACCGGGGCGTCCGGGGCGTGTACGGCGCCGCAGCCGAGGGGCCGCCCGTGCTCGCAGGTCCCACCGTCGCGGCGGGGACGGCACGCTTCCCCGGACCGGTGGACCGGGCCGAAGGACGGGGCCGTCAGGGTGACGAAGAGCCGGGGCCGGTGCCGGACTGTGGCGGGGACGTTCTTGCCGCCGAGCAGGCCCGCGCGGACGAGGTGGAAGGTGTCTCCGGCGTGGAGGCGGGAGCAGGCCGGGCAGACGGTGGAGCGGCGGTTGCGGCAGCGGACCAGAAGCCGTTCACCCGGTTCGGTGCGGGTGTCGTAGTGGTGGAGGATCTCGCCGGTTGTGCCGTCCAGGGTGGTGGTGGAGCCGGAGAGGTGGACGGGGTGGGCGCATCCGCCGGTGGCGGTGATCTGCTCCAGCCAGCGGGGGAAGTTCGGGTCTTGGGCGAGGCGGATGGCGTCGCGGTCGGTCTCGGGGAGCTGACGCAGGCGCGCCGCGCGGTCGAGGGCGGCGCGCCTGTCAGCCGGGGTGTACTCCGGGGTGATGGTGGTGACCTTCCGGGGTGGGCCGCCGAAGCGGCACGATGATTGGGTGGTGGTGCGCCGTGGGTCATGGGGATCACTCCCTTGCAGGTGTCGGGCGAGTGGAGTTCAGCGGATGGTTCCGGTGCCCCGGCAGATGCGGCAGCGGCGCAGCCGTCCGGTCCAGGTCTTCCGGGCTCCGTCGCCCTTGCAGTACGGGCACCTCACGCGAGGCATGGGCATGGCGGTGATCCCTTCTCTGCTCAGTTGTGGGAGAAGCCGCTGATGAACCAGGTGACGAGTTCGTGCACCGTGAGGCCCACGGGGGTCTGGCCGAGGTAGAGGCCGAAGAGGCCGACGCAGACGGCTTCCCAGGGGCGGACGTCGCGGGAGCGGACGAGGAGGACGGTGATGATCCCGAAGATCACCGCGAACCCGTAGGCCGTGCCTTCGCTGATCACTTGTCGTCTCCTTCCAGTACCGCGACAGTGCGGACCAGGCCGGGTAGTTGCGGGGTCAGCGCGCTGTGCTTCCGGGCCGTCGACACGGCCTCTTCGGTGGGGGTGAGGTGGGAGCGGGCGCGGCTCCAGCCGCCGTCCGGGCCAGTGCACACGGCCACCCCGCGTTCCTCTGCCGTGATGGACTGGGCAACGGCCACAGCGTCCTTGTTGAGGTCGCCCAGGGTCATCTCTGCCGTGCCGGGGTCGTTGACGCGGTGGCAGATCCGACCGCCGAGCTGCGCGCGCAGGGCGGTGACCCCGGGGCCGAGGTCGGAGCCGACACGTTGCCCAGCAACGACCAGGTGCAGGCCGAGCGCGGCCCCAAGCTGGGCCAGGCGCAGCAGGAGCGTGGAGCACTGCTCCGCCTCCGCCTTGCTCTCTCTCGTGCCGTCCGAGAGATACAGTTCGGCGATCTCGTCGACGATCACGACGATCGGGACCGGGCGCAGCTTTTCGGGGAGCTCCCAGATCGAGCGGACGCCGGCCGACCGGCACGCGCTCATCCGCTCCCTCATGTCGGCCGCCAGCGCGAACAACACGGTGACCGCTTCTTTCCGGCAGGTGGCCAGCGCGCTCAGCCGGTCGGCGAACAGGCCCAGTTCCATGCCGCCCTTGCAGTCGATCCCGACCAGGGCAACCGGCTGAGTCGCCAACTGCGTGATCAGCCGAGCCAGCAGCGTGGACTTACCCGAGCGGGTGGCCCCGGCGATCAGCCAGTGCGGCACCAACCTGAGGTTCATCACCCAGGCACCGCCGGACTCCAGAACCCCGATCAGGGCCGACAGCAGTTCGATCGGAGCCGTCGCTAAACCGGGACGCTCCAGCGGATCCGTGGCCGTCGCCGTCAGGAGCACGAGTCCGCGTTCGGGCGAGGTGACGCGGACCGCGTGGACCTTCCACGCGTGCACCAGCGCATCCGCCGCCTTCATGTACGTCGCCGGGGTCTGTCCGGCATGCAGACGCACGGTCACGGTCAGCCCCAGCCGAGTGGCGCGGGGGAACGAGGCCCGCGGCGTGACCGGCCTGAGCGGATCGCCCTTGACGACCAGGTCCCCGAGGAGCCCCCGAGGCGGGCGCCGCGACACGGACAGATCGTTGAGCATCGCGACCTTGCGCCAGGTCGCCACCACGCGGAAGGCAGTGACCGGGTAGCCGATCAGGTACCAGTGCCAGACCGGACGATGCCGACGGACCAGGTCACCGACCACGAGCATCCAGGCCAGCACGGCCAGAGCGAACGCGAGCACGATGGGTTCCATCACGCGTCACCGCCCTTGCCGTGCACCGCAGTTCCCTGCACGGCCGTGATCGCGTCAGCACGGAAGCTGACGCCGTGCCGGTCGCCCATCGACCACATGAACGCGGTCAGCCCGGTGACCTTGACGATCTGCCCTTCCTCGATGCCCTTGGGCTGGCCGCTGACGGCGATCTCGATGACGGAGATCCGCCGTCCGTCCTGCCGCACGGTGACCGCGACGGTCCAGACCGGGTTGCCGTCCCGGTCCCTCTTCACCTCCTGTGTCTCGGTATTGGTGATCTTCGCTTCGGGCGCGATGGCGCACCGCAGTACGCCCAGCCGCGCCGTGTCCACGGGAATGGACTGCATTTCTTCGGCCTCCCTGGCCAGTCGAGACGTCAGACTCACCCTGACGTCACTTGTCCTTACGAGTGATGACTATGGAGCTCTGTACGGCGAGTGCGCAACTACTTATGCTGACGAGTGATGTCGCGCGTGCGACGCGCCTACGACCCCGACCCGCCGGAGATGCCTACATGTCGGAGATCCAGCGCCCCGGAGCCCTCTACCAGCAGGTGGCCGCCGCGATCCGCGAAGCGATCCTGTCGGGCGAGTTCGTCCCCGACTCCCTGCTTCCGTCCGAAGCCCAGCTCATGACCCGCTACGCCGTGTCCCGCCCGACCGTCCGCAACGCCATCGCGGCACTGCGGGCGGAGGGGCTGATCGATGTGCGGCATGGCAAGGGCAGCTTCGTGCGCTCCGACGGGCAGCCATCCATGACGATCGAACGCCGGATCAGCCGCACGCCGGACGGCAAGTTCGTCATGCCCAACGGCGATGTCTGGCAGGAAGCCGAAGAGCCCAGCACCTACCGTACCCACACCACGAAGACCACCGGCCGACTCCTCCAACTCGGCGCGGAAGAAGCGCTGTTCAGCTGTGACCGGTTGCTTCTCGATCCCGGTACGGGCACGCGTGCGATGCACCGGACGTTGATCCCGTTCGCCGTCGCCGACATGGTTCCGGCACTCGCCGAGGACCCATACAAGCGGTCGGGTGCCCTCTACCGGCAGCTCACCGAGGACGGCCACAAACTCACCTGGTCCGAGACCGTACGTGCCCGCATGCCCCTGCCCGACGAGCGCACCACGCTCCAGCTCCCCGACGCGACCCCGATCCTGCACCTTGCCCGCATCACCCACGACACCGACGACCGGCCCCTGATCCTCGAAGAACTCCGCATCGGTGCCGACCGCGCCGAACTCGCCTACCGGATCACCGCCGACAAACAGCCCGCACGACGCACCCGCCCATAAATGCGATCGAGGATCGGTCGAAACAGCCTTCACTTCCTCAAGGGCGCGCCTGCGGCGCGCCGGGGCGCCCGGCCGCCCCGGCCGGGCATGCGGCGTGACCGCCGGTCCCGTCCGGTCGGCAGACGCCCCCGACCGCAGCACGCCCAAGGAGCCGAGGCGTCGACCGGCCGACGAGGGCCGGGGCCCACGGGGCTGGGGGTCGCCGACGGCCGAGACTTTAGGCAGCTCCCATGGGGCGAGCCTCGAAGAACAGGGGGCCGATCGGGCTCTTGCGGGCAGGTCCAAGGACTGCCCGATCCGCTGGCGAGCGTAAGGCCCCCTGTTCACTCGCCCCATGGCAGCTACCGCCCAAAGTCTCGGCCGCCGGCGACGTGCCCACGCGCACCGCTCACCAGCGGAAACACCCCTCACGATGCACCACCGTCGCCATCAGCACGCGCCTCCAGGAGCTGAGCGAGCCGCTCCGCCGCACCAGGCCAGCCCGCCAGCCGCACAACCCCCTGCCCATCCTCGTTCGTCGAGGCGACGGCCCTCACGGCGGACAACTCGAACCCCACGCCCAGGAGCGCCCGGTTCAAACGATCGGCGGACTCCCGTGCCTCGCGCCATCCCGCGATGTAGTCGACGCCCGGCGCCCAGAACCCAAAGTCCGCGCCCGGCATATCGAGACCGTCACTCAGCCAACCCTCACCGAAGCCAGTCACCTTGCCCACCTCTGCCCTGATCTAGATAACGGATCGTCAACTTCCTTGAACCAGGGCCGAAACGCAGCACGACGGCCCCGGTACCATCAGGCACCGGGAACCGCCGTGTTCCCAGCCGGGCCACCCTTCGCTTTCCAGGGCTGACGGGGTGGCCCGGCCTTATCAGGTTGTGAAGCGCGGCCCCTACGGGAGGGGAGCCCCGAGTCCTACAGAGACCGCGCCCCTTGGCCGGAGTGGTCGGACTCCGGCCGGTTTCCGGTCCGCCGCCTACTCCCGATCGCGTGGGAGTGATGTGGGGGCAGCGGACCGGAGATCATCAGTACGGGCTGTCCTCAGCTCCGCCGTCCAGGTCGAAGCGACACCAGACCGTCTTGCCTCCGCCCTCTTTGGGCGTCCACCACACAGCCGCCGCCATCCGCTGAGCGAGCATCAGCCCACGGCCGCTGTCGGGCAGAACCGCCTCTGTCAGCTCCCCCACCAGCTCAGGCAAGAGCGAGTCGCCCATGGGCAGAAGCGGAGGTGTCGAGTCCTCGTCCTCGACGCCGATGAACAGCCACTTGGGGAACATCTTGTAGATGACGTCAATGCGTCGGCATGCACCCGGACTCGATCGACGGCGGTCCGGAACCACATGGTTCACCACGTTCCCGACCAGCTCTGAGACGACGAGACGGGCGTCATAGACGAGGTCACGCGAAACCGCGCCCCGCAGGAACACCGTCGCCGTGTCCCGCGCGATCCGTCCCGTGTCGGCGAACTCGGCGAACAGCGTCACCGTCATGTAGTGACCGCCGGAGGACGGATTCGGCGCCACGAACCAGTGAGCGTAAGCATCCAGCTCACTCATCACATGCTTGGCTTTCCCCGCGTCCATAGTGCCCCTCCAACGGCTGTCATGTTTCCGCTTGCTTCACGCAAGTCAGTACACGGCGCAGGCGACGCGAGCGGGAGCGTTCACCAGGGGGTTCATCTGAGCACTTGCAAACACGAGGGGGTTCAGGAATGAACCCCCAGCCGGATAGTGCTGTGACAAGATGAACACTCGCCGTCATTCTCGGGTTGGCAGGGGAGCATGAGCCGAGAGCCCAACGCGCAGTTGATCGCCGTCATGAGCGAAGCCAAGATCTCGAACAAGGGCCTTGCGAAGCGCATGACAGACGAGGCCGACCGACGAGGCATGGAGCTGGGGACAACTCACGTCTCCGTACAGCGTTGGCGCAACGGCTCAAGCATCAGGCCGCAGACAGCAGCGATCATGGCGGATGTCTTCACGGCCAAGCTCGGCCGCCGCATCACGGTCGGCGATCTCGGATTCTTCGGCGACACCAGGCCCACTACGCCGGAGCCGATCGGCTACCCCGGCTCCGTTCCCGATGTCCTGTCGATGCTTGACGGACTCGCCCAGGAGCGCGCCGACGCCCCCGTTTCGAACCAACTGATCATCGCGGAGGCCGACCTCAGCTCCGCCGTCCTGACATGGATGATCGCGCGCCCCGACGGCATCCAGGCAGACAGGCCAGCTCTCCAACGAGTGGGCATGCGTGATGTCCGAGCGATCAGGGATGCCGCCGGGACATTCATGGCCCTCGACTTCAAGTACGGCGGAGGGCACGGCCACAAGGCACTACGTCACTACTTCCGGCACGAGGTGCTGCCGCTCCTGAGCGTGAGCTACAGCGAGAAGGTGGGCACCGCGTTATTCGGCGCTGCCGCCGAAGTGTCCCAGTTGCTGGCGTGGACCGCCTACGACGCCGGAAACCACCGGCTCGCCCACCGCTACCTGACGTCAACCCTGCGCCTATCCCAGGTCATTGACGACCGCATGTTCGGCGCCCGCATCCTGGGCAACCTCAGCCATCAGGCCAACTACCTTGGCAATCACGCCCAGGCCATCCAGCTAGCCCGTGCGGCCGTTGAGGGCGCCAAGGGGCAGGCCACTCCACGTGCCATGGCCTTGAGTTCGGCGATGGAGGCCCGCGCTCTGTCCAACGCAGGCGACGGCATCGCTGCGGCTCGCGCGATGAAGGAGGCAGAACGCCATCTCGATCGCGCGCACACTGCCGACGACCCGGCATGGCTCAGCTACTTCGATGAAGCGGAACTCATGGGCGAACTCTGCCACTGCTTCCGGGACCTCAAGATGCGTCGCGAAGCCGTCGAGCAGGCCCAGCGCGCAGTGGACAGCACCGACCCGAAGTACGCGCGCACTCTTGGTTTCTGCCGCATGGTGCTTGCCCAGAGTCAGCTACTGAACGGCGAGTTGGAAGCCGCCGTCACCACCGCGAGCCTCGCAGTCGACGGCGGCGACTCCCTCCTGTCAATGCTCCCGCAGAATTGAGCACGTTCCGCTCCCGCAGAATTGACCCCCTGGGGTTGGTTCAGTCGCGGTGTGTGCGGTTTTCCTTGGCG